>JAZSRD010000096.1:0-11926 GCA_045538295.1 Eubacteriales bacterium | reverse complement strand
CCACAAGGCTTTGCTGAGCTGGTAAGGCTAAAAATAAGGCTAAAACCTGATTTTGGGCATAAGAAAAACCCCGTAACCGTTGCGGTTACAGGGTTTTTGTTGGAGGTGACACCCGGATTTGAACCGGGGAATGAGGGTTTTGCAGACCCTTGCCTTACCACTTGGCTATGTCACCATATATGAGAAACGGAGCTTGCGCTCCGATTCTCATTTTGGAGCGGGCGACGAGGCTCGAACTCGCTACCTCGACCTTGGCAAGGTCGCGCTCTACCAGATGAGCTACACCCGCATTTATCTGCCGCTCTTGGCGACGAATGTTATTATACATGATAGATTTGAGAAAGTCAAGCACTTTTTTAAAAAAATATGATATTTTTTCTGCTGTGGAAACGGCGCCCAAAATGCCACCAAACAGTGCCTTTCGGGCGCCTTATTTTTACAGTTCCAGTTTTGTTACGGGAATGATCGCCGAATCACTTTCACTTGCATTCCAAGTGAAAGTTACCGTATCCCCCACATTTAAGATCACCGCCCGTTCGTCTGTGGCCATACTCAAAGAATAAACCTTTTTGCCATCTTCCAGCTGATAGTAATAACAGGTATTCCCATTCACCACCGCACTGCGGATCTCTGCAATCTTGCCGGTGATTTGAGCGGTTTCCGTAATTTCCGGTGTTTCTTCTGTGATCCCGCTCTCTGCCAATTTCTTCACATACAACCGCTCGCATTCTTCCACCGTATTTGCCGCCACCACGATCTGGTACTGCCGCACATTTACCATGGCATACATTTTAACCAAATTGCTGGCATCCTTCAAAGCCATAAAATAAGTGGGCTCATCCGACACGTTCAGCAGCAACGGGAAGGTTGCGGTATAACGCATCTCCTGCACCTGACCCTCTGCCGATGCCATGGCGGAATATTCCTCTGCGCCTGCCACCGAATAAAACTTGGTTTCCTTGGTGCGCTGGTTAGAAAGGATAAAGCCAATATTAGATTCATCGGAGGAAACGCTGGTTACACCGGTATACATATATACGTCGTCGCCCTGAGCCATATAATTATATCCGTCGGTTGTAACACGGCAATCCTTTTGAGCAAACACAGAGTTGAAAAAGCCGTTTGTCAAGGTGCCGTAATAATCATATTGCTCAATGATCAGTTCTGCATTATACACCCGATCCACCCAACTGGGAATCTCGGCAACGGGGTAATAGGTGCTCTCGCCGGTCACAGCGTTTACCAAGACGGCACCTTCAATATCCCTGCCGCCGTAAAGACCAATGGTATATTTGTAGGTGGGGCAGATCCAATAAGGGTTCCCTTCCTCATCCACTTCAAAATTCTGCGTTTCAAAGATTTTGGTGGGATATTGGAACCGCAGATGCCGCTCCAAATACCGACCGAAATGTTCGGCAGTGGAGTACTTCATTCCCTCTTCCAAACGGATCAGCTCCACTTCCTGGGTTACCATGTCGATCATCAAATAACCGGGAATTCCCTCTTTTACATTCGAAAACCACTTGAACACATCCACATAAGCCAGCGGCGTTACCCGTACAGGCCGACCCTGATAATTGATTTGGGTATAATTATCCATCACAGAAAATTGGCTGACCATATCGGAAAGTTCACCCATTTTACGGTCGCCCAGTTTTTTAGCAGATTCCAGATCCAAGCGGGGAATATTATCATAAGTGATCTCGGAAACATCCTCTGCAAAATTTCCGTCGTTCACTGCAAGTAGCTGCGTGTAACGTTTGGCATTAAAGATCCTTGCACCCCACAGGTTGCCGATCAACATAAAAACAATGCAAAGAGCAATAATTGCCAGCAACACTTTAATGGTTTTTGGCGTATTCTTCCCTTTCAGGTTATTCACCTGCACCACATTCACCTTATTTAATAAGTTGCTTATTTTAGTGCCCAGGATCAAAAAGGCAATGCCGTATACCACGCAAAGAGAAATGATAAAGCCTATCAATGCCGAGGAGTGAATATTCAGTGCCGGCAGGGTAACGTAATAAGAAATAGCGCCGAAAATCGCAGTAACCACTGCACTTAAAATATGTCTTTTACTGTTTTTCATCATTTTTTCCTCACTCTATGATCTCAAATTTTTCATGTACAGCCCGCTCCACAAGACCTGCAATGTCCAGCTTTGCCTCCTCCTGCTCAATATCCCGCAGGGTGGGCTTGGTTTTGGGGTGCTTGGGGGTAAATACCGTACAGCAATCCTCGTAGGGTTGAATGGAGGTCTCAAAGGTGCCGATCTTACGGGAGATCTGCACGATCTCCTCCTTATCCATGCCGATCAGCGGGCGAAGCACCAACGCTCCGGTAACACTGTCGGTCAATTTCAACGCATCCATGGTCTGGCTGGCAACCTGACCCAAACTTTCCCCGGTGATCAAGGCGCCGCAGCGGGTCTTTTTGGCAATCTCATGCGCCACCCGCATCATCATCCGCCGCATGATCACCGTGAAGTATTCTTCGTTACAATGATCCCGGATCGCCTCCTGGGCTTCGGTGAAATGCACCACATGCAATTTCATGCCGGGGCAATAGGCTTGCAGTTCTTTTGCAAGGGATACCACCTTTTGTTTGGCACGTTCTCCGGTGTAGGGCGGGCTGAAAAAGTGGATACCGGTCAGTTTTAATCCCCGTTTTGCCATCATATAACCTGCCACCGGGCTATCGATGCCACCGGAAAGGAGCAGGCAGGCTCTGCCGTTGGAGCCATAGGGCATGCCGCCGGCGCCCGGCTCCCGTACTGCATGGATATAAGCGCCGAAATCCCGCACCTCTACCGTTACGGTAACATCAGGATTGTGCACATCCACCTGCAGATGGGGAAATTGCTCCAGCAATACGCCCCCCACCTCCCGGCAGATCTCCGGGGACTTCAGAGGAAACCGCTTATCGCTGCGCTTGGCTTCCACCTTAAAAGTATTTACCTCCTCCAAGGTTTCTATCAAACATTCCTTGGCAAGAGCCATGATAGCATCCATGGTTTTTTCACACATATATGCCATGCAAACGGCCGCAAAGCCGAATACCCGCTTGGTGCGGTTAAAGGCCTCGTCCATATCGGCACCGTTCAATCCCCGCACATACACGGTAGATTGCGCAAGGCTGATCTCGAACTCTCCCAACTCCGCAAGGCTTGCCTTTAAATTTTTAATGAGTAATTGATCAAAGTAGCTGCGGTTCAAACCCTTTAAAACGATCTCACCGCACTTTGCTAAAATCATCTGTTCCATTTTATACATCCTTATATAGTTTTTGTATCTTCGCCGGCACCTCTGCCAATGCGTCCACGAGGGTGTCCACTTCTTCTAATGTATTTTCAATGCCAAAGCTGATCCGTAGTGCTCCCATAACGGTGGGTTCATTGTGCCCCATTCGTGCCAGCACCGAATCGGCACGGGCTTTTTTAGAGGAGCAGGCAGAGCCCTGGGAAACATAGATCCCTTTTTCCTCTAAAAAATGCAGTACATTTTCCCCTAAATACCCTAAGCAGGAAATATTCATAATATAAGGCACTCCATCGGCAGGGGAATTGATCTGCACAAAGGGAAGTTGCTGTGCCCGTTCCAAAAAGCGGCTTTGCAGCCGTTCAAAATGGGAAAGATCCTCTCCCTGATACAGTTCCACCGCCTTGGCAAAGCCTGCGGCAGCCGGGCTGTTGTAAGTACCGGGCACTCTGCCGCCCTCCTGCTCGCCGCCGAATAAAATATTCTTCAAACGCACCCCTTTTTTCAGGTACAATGCACCGATTCCCTTGGGGCCTTTCAATTTGTGGGCAGAGATGGAAAAACTATCGCACTTCAGCACCGCCACCGAAGTGGGGATCTTGCAAAAAGCTTGTACCCCATCCACATGAAAGTGTGCCGGTGCTTTTTTTCGGCGAATAATGCCGGCGATCCGCTCTACCGGCAGCCGCTGGCCGGTTTCGTTGTTCACAAGCATGGCTGCCACAACAATGGTTTTTTCATTGATCGCCTGCTCAAAGGACGCCGGATCGGGGTCGGCATATACCACCTCAAAGCCCCGCTCCTCCAACGCTGTGCCGCAGGCGTATACACTGGGATGCTCCACCTTGCTCAATACCACCCGGTTCCCCATCCGCTTGCGCACCTCTGCCGCACCCAGCACCGCATAGTTATTGGAATAGGTGCCGCCGGTGGTGATCAATATTTCTTCGGCACTGCACTTCAGCACCGCCGCAATTTTCTGCTTTGCCGCAAGAATGCCGGTTTCTGCTTCCAATGCCGGACGATACAACGCCGATGCATTGGCAAAACGCAGCCGTTCTTCTTCTGCGATCAGCGCCGTTACCGCATCGTACGGACGGGTGGTAGCGCTGTTATCAAAATAAATCATGGGTTTCTCCTGCTTTTATATTTATTCTATTATACACCCCCTCCCACGCATAATCAAGATTTTTCCATTCAATTCTTCCACAGTTCCATCATAGCATTTGCCGTGAGTTCCCCTGCATAGATCGCCTGCTCTAAAGTATTGACTGCGCTCCCCATCTCCAACAATAGGGTATGATCGGTAAAATGGGTATTGAACCGATCTCCCCGCAGATTGACCGGGCGGGATAATTCCCCGTATAACTCCCCCATTTTACGGGACAACTGCAGAGCATATGTAAAATTCTTGCGCCAATTCTTGTGTTCCAACCCCTTTTCATCGGTGCCGCAAACGATCATGACCTGTGCTGCATCTTTTCCTGCAACTTGAGTAACCGGATAATAATCCACCCCATTGCTGCTGATGGAATCCCGATGCACATCCAGCACCACTTTTATGGTGGGGTTTTCCTTTAAGATCGGCTCGATTGCTTTTCGGGCAGTGGCGTAAGCACCGCTGAAATTAGGTTGATTAAACACTGTTTTAACATGGATCGTTTCATACCCCGCCGCCTCAAAGATCTTTGCCATTGCCGCCCCTACCGCCACCACATTTTGGCTTTCATCAGTAGTGTTGGAGATCCCCTTGGTGTTTCGGTAACACTCGGTGGTATGGGTATGATAAATCAAGATCGCCGGTTTTCCTTTGGTAAATTTTGGCATCTTTACCGTTTGGTTTAAAAGATCGCTCACATCATAGTCGGTAGCATTGGCGATTGCCGTGCCGTTCACCTGCTTATAGGTGCCGGAAAGGGCAGAGAGGTTTGCCGCCTTAATGGCATCATCTGCCGTATCCTCCGGCGGGGTATCCTTTGGTTTGGCAAAATATAGAAAATGCTCATCAATGGATTCTGTAAATTCCGGCGTTAGGTACCGCCCCACATTACGCAGTACCGGATCGGTATGTTTCAGCAAAGCTATGCCCACCTGCCGCAGGGTGATCGCCCGGTTTTGCCGCAGAGTAAAATCCACTGCAGCCGGCAACCAATACTTCCAGGAAAAACCGCCGGACAGTACCAATGCCACAATCAACATAATGCTTATCCATTTTCGCAAAACAGCCACTTCCTTTCATAGCAATATATGAAAGGATCAATATAAATATTTCAAAATCTCCTCTGTGGATAGATCCCCGTGCAACGCCTTATTCAGCGCAAAGGCAATGATCTTTGCCCCCATATCCGTTGCCCCCTCCATTTCCCGGGGCGTGGCGATAAGGCTTTCCTCAAAGGGGTGCAGTTTTTCACCGAACTCTTCCCAACTCTCCCCCATTACATGCCGCAGTAATACCCGGCAATCCACCACCGTGGGCATACCAATAGAAAACACCGGTACCCCCAAGGTCTTGGCAGAAATTTCTTTACGTGCATTATCCACACCTCCGCCGGGGGTAAGCCCGGTATCTGCCAACTGAATGGTTTTGCATAACCGCTCCAGCCTGCCGGTTGCCATGGCATCGATCAAAATCACCAGCTCCGGCTGAACAATGCGGGTAAGCCCCTCCGCCAATTCACCGCTCTCCACGCCGCTCACACCGAACACCGGCGCCGCCATGGCACTTACCTTAGCATATTCCGCCGGTTTTGGATCCAAAGGACGAGTGACCATCAGCCGCTCCACTGCCTTGGCGCCTAAACTATCCGGGGTAATGTTTGGGTTGCCGATCCCCAATATCAATACCCTTTTTCGATCCCCGATCATCACCCGTAAACGTTCCGCCAAAATTCCGGCGATCTCTTCAAATGCCGGCTCGCCGATCTCATAACTCTTTTCTGTTTCCACAGTTATATACCGCCCTTGTTCTCGGCCAATGGCTGCCGCCCCCATCTCGTCCTCTACCGTCACTTCGGTCAGGGTGCAATGCTCCATCTCCCGCACATCGTTGCGAATCCCTTTGGGCAACGTCATTTTTGCCATTTCTAATTGCTCGATCATCAGATCCGAAGGAATTTTCATTTTATCACCTCGGCTATAGTATGCGCAAAAAATAAAAGGAATGCTCGCGCATTCCTTTTATTTTAATTATTGTGCATCCAGCAGATCAGCAAGGGGTTCGGCGTATTCACCCTCGTAAAGCTCGATCATACCCTTGTCGCAAAGATCAGCCAGTTGAGGATCAATAGGCAGTTTTGCCAACACACGCAGTCCGTTTTTCTCTGCCACTTCTTCCACGTGGCTTTCCCCAAACACCTTGATCTCTTTGCCGCAATCGGGGCAACGGAGGAAACTATAGTTCTCCACAATGCCCAGGATGGGAATATTCATCATCTGCGCCATTTTAACGGCTTTAGTCACGATCATGGAAACCAGATCCTGGGGAGAGGTTACCACAATAATGCCGTCTACCGGCAGAGATTGGAACACCGTAAGGGGCACATCGCCGGTGCCCGGCGGCATATCCACAAACATATAATCCACTTCGTTCCAGATCACATCGGTCCAAAACTGTTTTACGGTACCGGCAATTACCGGACCGCGCCATACCACGGGAGATTCCTCATCCTCCAGCAATAAATTCAGCGACATTACCTGGGTTCCCATTTTAGAAACCACCGGATACAACGCCTGACCGTCAGTTTCGGCCTTTTTATTTAAGCCAAACGCCTTGGGAATAGAGGGACCGGTAATATCCGCATCCAAAATAGCGGTTTGATACCCTCTGCGCTGCATGGCAACTGCAGCCAGGGAGGTAACCATACTTTTACCAACACCGCCCTTGCCGGAAACAACGCCTATGATCTTTTTTACATTGCTCAGTTCATGGGGCTTTTCCATAAAGCTCTCTTTTTCACCCTTGCCGGAACAAGAGGCGGAGCAGGTTTCACAGTTATGTGTACAACCCATCTAAAACACTTCCTTCGTATATTATATAATATGGATAGTATACTCTTTTTAAATGCAAAAGTCAATTCACATATTTTTCTTTTCATCTTTCATTTTTTGTGGTATAATACACATATCCCTATCAAACCGGAGGATTTAAACATGCCTGTTTTTCGCAAAAAGAAACCGCAGCATTATTACGCCGATAAATTTTATGAATATATGATAGAGCGCAAGCAAGAGATCCTGCGTTATATCACCGCCGCCTTGGTGACCGGGCTGCTCCAGTATTTTTTAAAAACCTTTTTCAGCGCCTCGGGTTATGGGATCCTGGTTCCTTTTTTGGTACGATTCACCCTATTGTTCGTCGCAATGAAATACTGGGTCTACCGTGAGATCGGCACCGGTGCCTTTTACACCGGCAGGCAACTGATGCTTTATATTATGATCATTACGGTAAGCAATTTGATCTTCAATTACCTAACCATCTTTATCGTGGGGCTGTTGCAACGCCCCATATTAGTCAATTATATCATCCAGGCATTGGCAGAGATCTTTTATTTTGTGATTTTCCAATTTTTCATTTTCAAAGAGCCAAAAAATAATTGATTTTTAAATAAAAATATGATAGACTATAATAAAAGATAGAAAAAGATCGAAAGGGGTTCTCCATCATGAAAAAAAACCAAATCATCATCTTGGTATCTGTACTCTTAAGTGTTGCCGCAGCAGTTACCGCTACTGTATTAATTTTAAAGCATGTGGCCAAAAAAAGAGCAGCTATCGCCCCTGCAGATTTATCTTTTGAAACCGATTTTACCGAAGAAGAAGTCCCCACTGAAGAATAAATGCAAACACCCCTTCCCATTGAGCGATCAATGGAAAGGGGTATATTTTTATGCAAAAATATACCCGGACGGTTATCGTCCGGGTATTTGAATTATCAGGCTACCTTTTCTGCAGCACGAACACCGTTATAACGGTCTAAAGTAAGAATTGCTTCTCCGTTAATGGTTTTATCGCTTGCAGCTTCATATTCTTCGGTCTTCAAATATTTCACGCCGCCCTCGGTAATAAAGTAATCATCCATTTCGATCACAGCGGTGGTCACTTTATCGATACCGAACATATAAACAGCATTACCCTCGGACACATAGTAGGTATACAGATCACCTGCATTCACTGCGCCGCTATTGGAGGTGATGTTGCCAATTCTCACGTCATCTAATTTAATAGATTCACCGGTAGCAACTACAACTGCATCAATATCAGCAAATTCACTATCGATACTATCCACTGTAGCAGATACGATCTCGATCAAAACCTCCTCGGTTTGAGCCGGCTCTTCCAATGCAATATAAGTAGTTCTGGTGGTATCCAGAATTGCCAGCACAGGCCGTCCGCCAAGGTTTTCAAGGGTTACACTGCTCTTATCATAGAACAAGTGCTTCATATAATCGGTAGTGCTTTCATCCTCGGCAGTAGAACGCAACACCTCAACAGTCTTTGCTTTAGTAGCGGTTGTTTCCACATCCACGGTAGCCAACTCATAATCGGTTAAAACAGCCGTGGTGCCTTCCTTCATATAAAGCTTGCTTCCTGCAATATAGAAGTTTACATAGTCGCCGGATTTTGGATTTACCATGCTGTTCATTACGATGTCGTTATCATCATATACATAAGTCAAACCGTCGTAATAACTGTAGATCCCCATGTAGTTATCGGTAACCGTCATGATCTTACCGGGAACCCATTCTGTTGCCAGCACAATCTCGGCGGTATCGGCAGAGGATTGTTGGATAAAGGTAAACTCTAAATTGGGCCGATTTTTAATGGCAGAATTCTCAAGGGTCACACCATTTGCCGGAGCAGTGTTATTAACCATAAAATCAATAAAATCGCTCAAGGAGTAACTCTTATCTTCCGGCCACAGGTTATCGTTGAGATAAAGGAAAGAACCAACACGGATCGAGGCTGCGCCGCCTTGGGAATTGGTGCCGGAAAGCGTGGTGTAGGAAGAGAAGATCATATCCTTAAGAGAAACGGTTGTAACCCAAGGGGAAACCATTTCATAAGTGATGATCTCTTCATCTTCGGTAAAGGTCCCGGAGTGATCCTTATCCAGATAAATAAGGTTGATCTGATACCCGATGAATGCACTTAAATCGGCACCGATGTCTACCTGTGCACCGTTAGAGAGCAGTACGTCGCCGGTTACATTTTCATAATGCATCGGTCTTTGCTTGGTGGCACGCACAACCATCTGGGTATTGTTGCAACCGTACACATTGGTTGCCAGGCAATTTAAATTATAATCGGAGAATGCCGAGAACATCTCTTCGCTCACGTCGCCGTATTCAGCATCATACATCATGGCGCGGGCAATAATCACAGCAGCCTGCTCTCTGTTGATGGTTTCACTGGCTGCACTCACCTCGGAATCCATCAGAACCACATCCAAGGCAAACTCATAATCCTCGGCAGTGCTTTCGCCATCGGCAATTCCAAGGACCTTAGCCATCAGAATAATGAATTCTTCACCGGTGATGGGTTTGTTGGGTTCAAATTTATTATCGGTCACATATTCCGAATTGATCAACTGATAATCCTGCGCCCAAGCGATATATTCTGTGAGAGTGTAAACGTCGTTAATGTCACCGCCGTTGATTTCATCGAAATCGGTACTAACGCTTTCATAGTTTGCCAATTCATCGTAGCCGTAGTGGAGCATACGGTAAGCCATCTTCAACGCCTCAATACGGGTAACAACACCGGTGGGGTTAAAGCTTCCGTCGTTCAATGCGGGCACGATATGCAATGCATCAACAAACTTAATGTAGGTAGTATTTACACCGGAGAGTGTAGTGCCGTAAATTTCGCTCACATCATCATATGTAATCTCTTCATATGCAGCAAAGGCAGAAACACTCAGGCAAGCGATCATAACAACCACGAGAACAGTTGCCACTAAACTTCTTAAGGTTCTCATTCGTTTACCTCCATCTCAAAAGGGACTTTTCCTTATAGTATGTATATATTATATATAATAAATATCAAATATGCAAGTAATTTATTTAAAAGCAATACGAACAAAAAACACTTTGGCGAAATCAAACAATTTTGAACAAGTTATTTTGTTGAATTTGACGGTTATTTTTCTTTTAGACAGAAAAAAATACACCGCCCTTTCGGGCGGTGTAAATCGAAACCGTTAAGAACCGTAAGCCAAGCAATCCTTGATCGCCTGCTCCACAATATTCTTCATTGCGGTGGTTTCAGTGGTGTTATTGAACTGGGAATTATAGAATGATTGCAACCAGTTGTTCTTTGCTTTAACGTTATCACCGGTGAGCATATCCCACTCGTTCATCTGCACACCGAAGAAGGTATGATCAACCACAAACTCGAAGTACTCTTTCTTCTTGGCATAGTCAAAGCCAATACAAGTCTGATGCTCAAAATAGTCGAAGATCGCTTCGGTAAAGCGGTTTGCCCACAGCTCCATAAACTTCACAGCGTAGGGAGCGTTGGACTGATTCTTCATCTTCTTGGGCAGCATCATGGTATAACCGTAGTTGAACGCCACATCGGTACCGGTTGCGGTGCCGGAAGTGGGGAAGGGTACCCAGTTGTACTTATGGGTCTTGGCATAATCAAAGGTATCCCATGTATTCATCAGGTTCATGGTATCCATCATCATCAAGGTGCCTTCTTTGTACATATGTTCATAGTACTTTTTAATGCTATAGCCATGCTGAACGCTCTTCATGGTGTTGGAGATAAACTCCCAGGCAGCCAGGGTTTTGGGATCCATCCAGTTATTGATCAGGTTAGGTGTTTTACTCTTGTTATCAATCTTAACGTGGTAAACGCCATTGGTCAAACCCCAGGAATAGGGAATATCCACATCGCACTGCATATAAGCAGCCAGGGGTTTACCGTCGGATGTAGTTTTGGGAACACTTTTTACGAATGCAGCAAAGGAGTTCCAGTTCCACTCGCCCTTTTGCCAGGTTTCATGGGGATCCTTCAGGTTGAATTCATCAACCTGGGTCTCATTGTACCACAGTACGTTTACCGCACCGATAGCGCTGATACAGCGGTAGGTGCCACCCCATTTGGTCTCTTCCAGGGTCATGTTATCCACACCGGGAGAGTTACCGATATTCTGAAGATTGATATAGGGATCCAGAGGCTGAGACAAGCACAGGAATTTGGGGAAGCCGCCCACGTGGGTGGGGATCACATCCAAAGCCTTACCTGCATTCATATAAGTGAGGCACTGAGCCACGGACTTATCGAAACGGGATTTAATGTACTTGATGTTCAGGCCGTATTCCTTCTTCAGGGCCTCCCACCAATCCCATTCACCTTTCCATTCACCCTTCTCATTTTTATAGATAAAGGTGTTATACATGATTGCGGTGATCAAGGTAAGGGTCTTGCCCTTCAGATCTGCCAATTTAATGTTGTTCTTTACAAAGCCGGTGGTATCGATGTCGTAGCTTACGCCAACGCCGTAGTTCAGCTTCTTGGTTTCTGCCACCAAGGGGTTATTTGCCATATCATACTTTTTGGAAGCATCGTAGTTCTGCTGAGCTTCTTCTTGGGTAGAAGGCGTGGCGGTAGTACCGCTATTGCCGGTATTGCCGGTGTTGCCGGTATTGCCGGTATTGCCGGTA
>JAZSRD010000048.1:0-24226 GCA_045538295.1 Eubacteriales bacterium | reverse complement strand
ACACTTAAGTAAGGTGGTATCGACACTAAAAGGTGTATATGGTCTTTACACGCTTCTGCCTCTATGATTTCTACACCTTTTTGTTCACACAATTTTCTTAATATCTCACCTATATCTTTTCTTATTCTTCCGTATATTTCTTTTCTTCTGTATTTCGGTGCAAAGACTATATGGTACTGACATCTGTATGTTGAGTGCGATAATGTTTTTATTTCGTTGTTTCCATCTTTTTTAAACATGTTTTTAACCTCCTTGTATTTTAGTAATGCGGCTGCCAAACCATTTCTATTATACTTGGAGGTTAATCTTTTTTCTACCTTTTGTGGCTTGCTATTGCTCGCCACCTTTTGTTTTTACTAAAGCGTTTTATTTCCCCGCCTAAAGGCACCAAATAAAAAAATCGACAAGCCGAAACTTGTCGATTTTTTGGTGCGGATAAGAGGACTTGAACCTCCACCGAGTTGCCCCGACTAGAACCTGAATCTAGCGCGTCTGCCAATTCCGCCATATCCGCATATATTGCATTGCCTTTTGGCAACGCTAATATATTAGCAGAGTTAAAATAAAAAGTCAATACTTTTTTTGTTATTTTTTCAATTTTCCGTAAGTTTTTTCAAGAAAACGTTGGGTATCGATTACAAACCGTTCATGGTGCGCTTTGCCGATCAATCCCGCCTCATCATAAGCTTCAACTGCAAAGGTCAGTTTGCGATTATCCACCGCCGTTAATGTGCTTCGGCAGGTAACCTTCATCCCCAGCGGAGTGGCAGCAAGATGCTCCACCTCCATTTTAGTGCCCACCGAGGTTTTTCCTTCGCCCAACAGTTCTTCTACACTCTCGGCTGCGGCTTGCTCCATCAGTGCAACCATTGCAGGGGTTGCATAAACCTCCAAAGACCCGCTTCCCATTTTTAGAGCAGTGAAATCTTCTGTGACTGTGATTTTGATTTCTTTTTCAATACCGGGATTCATTTTTACCTCCAAGAAAAGATCAAAGCCGGTTTGCCTTAGCAAACCGGCTTGGTGCGAAAGACGGGACTTGAACCCGTACGGTGTTAACCACACGCCCCTCAAACGTGCGCGTCTGCCAGTTCCGCCACTCTCGCAAATGCTTAATTATTATAGCAGTGACTTTTTAAAAAGTCAATACCCAAATACAAAAAACAACTTGAAATATCCTATTTTTTTTGCTATGATGAAAACACTTTAATAAAGGCGGAACAATAATTGTGAAAGCAGCATTTTACACTCTTGGCTGTAAAGTCAATCAATACGACACTCAACTGATGCGGGATCAACTGGAGCACAGCGGATATGAAACAGTACCCTTTCAAGAACCGGCGGATGTTTACATTGTAAACACCTGCACCGTTACCCAGATCTCCGATAAAAAGTCTCGGCAGATGATCGCCCGGGCAAAGCGCATCAACCCGGAGAGCATTTTAGTGGTCTGCGGATGCTTTTCCCAGGTAGCCCCTCAAGCCGCAGCGTCATTGGAGGGCGTAGATATTGTTTTAGGCACCTCCAACCGCAAAGATATTTTACAGTATTTAAAGGAATTTCAAAAAAACAATAAACAGATCATAGATGTAGATAACTGCGGCACTCTGGAAAAGGAAGAAATCCATTCCTTTGGCGAAAAGAATCGGGCCGTTTTAAAAATAGAAGACGGCTGCGAAAACTTTTGTTCCTATTGCCTAATCCCCTTTGCCAGAGGGCGCATCCGCTCCAAGCCTTTAGAAATTATTTGCAAGGAAACCCACGCTCTGGCTGCTGCCGGCTACCATGAGATCGTATTAACCGGTATTCACCTGGCATCCTATGGAAAAGAGCATGGCACTCCCTGCTTGGAGAAAGCAATTCTTGAGGTTGCCGCCGTGCCCGGTATTGAACGAATTCGTTTAGGCTCTCTGGAGCCGAGGATCATTACCGAGGAATTTTTGCATAAAATTAAGGATATTTCCGCCCTTTGCCACCATTTTCACCTTTCTCTGCAAAGTGGGTGCAATAAAACCTTAAAAGCAATGAACCGCCACTATACGGCAGAGGAATATCGGCAGGCGGTGACACTTTTACGTAGTACATTCCCGGATTGCGCCATTACTACCGATATTATTGTGGGATTTCCCGGCGAAACAGAAGAAGACTTTAATGAATGCTTGACGTTTGCTAAAAATATCGGCTTTGCTAAAATACACATCTTCCCATACTCCCCCCGCAAAGGCACTAAAGCCGCCGCTATGGAGGGGCAGCTTTCCAAAGCAATTAAGGCAGAGCGGGTGAAGAAAATGGAAGAGGTGGAGCAAGAAAATCGCCTTGCTTTTTGGAAAGGAATGGTAGGTACAGTGCAAGAAGTGCTGCCTGAAGAAGAAAAGGATAGTTTTATACACGGCTTTACACAAAATTATTGCCCTGTTCGCTGGAAGGGAACTCTTACCGACCTGCCCCAAACAGTTGCCATAACTGATTTCGACGAGGAAAGCCTATTAGGTTGATAGAAAAAGATGCTTTTGGTTTAAAACCAAAAGCATCTTTTTTATTTTATTTAAAGAACAAAGGCAGAGGGGCAAGAGTAATAATATCATCCCGCTCAATGGCATCGCCCTCGGCAAGGATTGCCATTTTTGCCACGATCTCGCCGCCGGCGGCTTCCACCAATTTTTCCAACGCACGCAAGGATTCTCCGGTAGAGATCACGTCGTCTACGATCACCACACGTTTCCCGTTCATGGCGGCCTTATCATCTCCGTCGATGCAAAGGGTCTGCTTGTGATCGGTGGTGATGGAATTCACTTCCACGGTAAACAGATCTTTCATATAAAGTTTCGGTGCCTTACGGGCTAAAATGTAGCGGTTTTCGCCGTTTTGGCGTGCCATTTCGTGGATTAGGGGAATTCCCTTGGATTCTGCCGTAATCATAATATCATGTTCTGGCATCTTTTTGATCAATTCCCGGGCGCAAGCCTCTGTTAATTCCACATCGCCGAAAATCACAAATCCGGCAATATCCAATTTATCGTTCACCGGACAGATGGGCAGATCCCGTTCCAAGCCGGCAACCTTTAACCGATAAGTTTTCATAGTCTATCTCCTTTCCATTCTCAGCCCATTTTAGGAGCAAGCTTCTCGCCGCCCAAAATATGATAGTGCAAATGAAAAACAGTTTGTCCTGCATATTCATTACAATTACTGATCACTCGGAAACCCTTTTCAAGATTTAATTCTTTTGCCAATTTGGCGATCACCTCAAAGATATGCGCTACTACGGCACTGTTGGTTTCGTTGATCTCCATCATATTGGCAATATGCATTTTGGGGATCACCAACACATGCACCTTGGCCATGGGATTGAGATCGTAGAACGCCAACACCTGATCATCTTCATATACTTTATTGCTGGGGATCTCCCCAGCTGCAATTTTACAGAAAATACAATCACTCATTTTCATTTCCTCATTTCATCAAATCAGTTACAAAGGCAACAACTTGATTCAATGCATCTTGTGCTTTGGCGGTATCGCCCATGCCTGCCATAGCGCTATCGGGCTTACCGCCGCCCTTACCGCCGGTAACACCGGCAACCAAGCTCACAAGCTTACCGGCAGCAACGCCCTTTTCGATGGCTTCTTTACTGCAAACGGTAAGAAGATTGCCCTTATCGCCGTTGATATTTGCCAACACAGCCACAAAATTACTATGATTTGCCTTTAGATCATCGCCCAACTCACGCAGTGTCTTAACATCGCCGCCTTTCAACATAGAGGTGACGATCTGAATGCCGTTTACCTCGACAGCGTTATCAAACATGGAGCCGGACTGCTGCTCTGCCAACTTTTTATTGGCAGCTGCCAATGCATTATTAAGTGTTTTAACCTCTTCCACCAATGCGTTACACTTGGGCAACAGATTTTGAGGAGAGTTACACTTTAAAGCCACAGCCGCTTTAGCAATTTCGCCCTGATATTGGTTCAACAGATCCAGTACCCCGTTACCGGTAACGGCCTCAATACGCCGCACGCCGGAGGCAACACCGTTTTCACTTACGATCTTAAAAAGACCCATATTGCCGGTATTCTTAACATGAGTACCGCCGCAAAGCTCGATGGATGCACCGGGCACTTCCACAACTCGTACCCGATCCCCATATTTTTCGCCAAACAGTGCCATAGCACCTTTAGCACGGGCTTCTTCAATTCCCGCTTCGTAGTTGAGCACCTCGATGCCGGAAAGGATGATCTGATTTACACGGGTTTCTACTTTTTGCAATTCTTCTGCGGACAGGGCAGAAAAGTGGGTAAAGTCAAAACGTACTGCATGGTCGTTGACCAACTGACCAGCCTGCTCCACATGGTTCCCCAGCACCTCACGTAGGGCAGCCTGCAGCAGGTGGGCAGCGGTATGGTTACGGCGGATAGCGGCACGGCGTGCCACATCAATGGAAGCCTCTACCTTATCGCCAACGCTAAATGCACCGGCTTCCAACACGCCCATATGCATAAACACGCCGGAGGCGTTCTTGGTGGTGTTTTCCACCACAAAACGGCTATCGCCGCAGGTGATCACACCGGTGTCGCCCACCTGACCGCCACCTTCGCCGTAGAAAGGTGTTTTATTTAAAATAACGATAACTTTTTCGCCTTCAAGAACGGTATCTTTTCGCTCACCCTCTGCCACCAATGCCAAGATCTCGGCTTGGGCAGTATCCTGAACATAGCCCAGGAATTCGGTAGCATCAATTCCATCCAAGGAAACACCGTCGCTCTTCCAAGACTCTCCATCGGCAGCCTTACGGGAAGTACGTGCCTTCACACGCTGCTCTTCCATCAGTTTGGCAAAGCCCTCTTCGTCTACCGTCATTCCCTTTTCTTCCAAAATATCTTTAGTAAGATCCAAAGGAAATCCGTAGGTATCGTAAAGTTTAAAAGCATCTTTGCCGGATAAGGTTCCGCCGCCCGCAGTCAGTTCTTCCAAAATAGCAAGACCCTGGTCGATGGTTTTGGCAAAGGAAGCCTCTTCATAGGAGATCACCTTTTTGATCAGGCTTTCTTTTTCCACCAGTTCGGGGTAGCCGTCTTTATTCTCCCGGATTACCACATCGCAAAGTGTTGGCAGGAAAGCACCCTCAATCCCCAATAATTTACCGTGACGGGCAGCACGGCGGATCAGCCGACGCAGCACGTATCCACGCCCCTCATTGGAGGGAATGATGCCGTCGCAGATCATAAAAGTGGAGGCGCGGGCATGGTCGGTAATGGCACGGATGGAAATATCCTTTTTCGCATCTACACCGTAGGTAACACCTGCCAGTTCACACACCCGGTCCAGAATATTTCGGATGGTGTCTACCTCAAACATATTATCAACACCCTGAATAACGCAGGCAAGACGCTCCAATCCCATACCGGTATCGATGTTTTTATGCTCCAATTCGGTATAGGTACCGTCGCCCATATTATTAAATTGGGAGAACACGTTGTTCCAAATTTCCATGTAACGGTCGCAATCGCAGCCGGGCTTACAATCGGGAGAGCCACATCCGTATTTTTCGCCTCGGTCAAAATAAATCTCGCTGCAGGGACCGCAAGGGCCGGTACCATGCTCCCAGAAGTTATCTGCTTTGCCAAGGCGCACGATCCGCTCCTCCGGCACACCGATCTGATCTTTCCAAATAGCATAGGCTTCATCGTCGGATTCATAAATGGAGGGCCAAAGCAGCTCGCCGGGGATCTCCATTACTTCGGTAAGGAATTCCCATGCCCAGGCAATGGCTTGCTCTTTAAAATAATCGCCAAAGGAAAAGTTGCCCAGCATTTCAAAATAGGTGCCATGGCGTGCGGTATGACCAACACGCTCCAGATCCGGGGTGCGGATACATTTTTGGCAGGTGGTCACCCGATTGCGAGGAGGAGTTACCTCACCGGTAAAGTATTTTTTCATCGGCGCCATGCCGGAGTTGATCAGCAACAACGATTTATCGTTGTGGGGCACCAGCGAAAAGCTGTTCAGCCGCAGATGATCCTTCGATTCAAAGAAAGAAAGATACTTTTCTCTGATCTCGTTTAATCCCATGTACTTCATAATGTTGATCTCCTTACAAAATATAAAAAGCACCCTCAGACCAAACAGGGACGGAATATTCCGCGGTACCACCCTGATTGCACTGAAAGTGCCACTCATTCTTCAGCCGTTAACGCCGACCTTACGGTTGTGCTCGGAAAAACAGCCGCCGCTGATCCTTCTGCAAAAGGCTCTCACCCACGCCTTTCTCTCTGTACGCAGCCGAAAAAACGGGATTTTTCTTCATCGCTATACCATTTAAGTATACCACAGTTTTACCCGGTGTCAAGGCGTATTCTTTTATAAAAGATAAGTTTTTTATATAAAAATACGACTTTCCTATTGACAAAATCCTCTTTATCCTTTATAATGTGTAAAGCAATTTGCTTTACATCGAATTAAAGGAGTGAAAAACACAGTGAAAGATCTGCATTTTTCCCTACTGATCGATTTTTACGGCAACATTTTGGCGCCGAAGATGAAGGATGCCTTGGAACTTTATTATAACGAGGATCTTTCCCTTTCTGAAATCGCACAGCACATGGAGATCACCCGCCAAGGCGTACGTGATAACATTAAGCGAGGCGAGCAGTTTTTAACCGAAACGGAAGCCCGCCTGGGCTTTTTTAAGCGCTATGCCGGTTTAGAAGATCAAATGGAGCAAATCACAAACCTTGCGATGAATATTCGGGATTTTAACGCACGGCATTATAACACCCCGGAAATTACACAGTTTGCCGAAGAAATTGCCGAGATCGCAAGCAGTATTAAGGAACAGGAGTAAGGAATGGCCTTTGAAGGATTAAGCGAAAAGCTTGCAAAAGCCTTTAAAAACCTAAAGCAGCACGGGCACCTGACCGAAGCAGATGTTAAGACCGCCATGCGGGAGATCAAATTGGCGCTTTTGGAAGCAGATGTAAACTTCAAGGTGGTGAAGGAATTCATCGGCAAGGTGTCGGAACGCTGTGTTGGCAGCGATGTGCTGGAAAGTCTTACCCCCGCCCAACAGGTAGTAAAGATCGTAAATCAAGAATTATGTGCCTTAATGGGTTCGGAGGTTTCCGGCATAAAATTGGCATCAACACCGCCCACCATTGTGATGATGGTTGGTTTGCAAGGTACCGGTAAAACTACCCAGAGCGGGAAGTTGGCAGGCTATTTTAAAAAGAAAGGGCGCCGCCCCCTGCTGGTTGCTTGCGATGTTTACCGCCCTGCTGCCATTACCCAGCTTGAAATTGTGGGTCAAGGCGTTGAGGTTCCCGTTTTTAAGATCGAGGGCGAAAAAAATCCGGTAAAGATCGCTAAAGAAGCTGTTACCCACGCCAAAAAGTACGGCAACGACCTGGTGATCCTGGATACCGCCGGCCGACTGCATATCGACGATGCCTTAATGGATGAGCTTTCCAACATCAAAACCGCCGTAAATCCCCAAGAGATCCTGCTTGTGGTGGATGCCATGACCGGTCAGGATGCGGTGAATGTGGCAGAAAGTTTCAATAATCTTTTGGATATTAACGGCGTGGTTCTTACCAAGTTAGATGGCGACACCCGCGGCGGCGCCGCCCTTTCCGTTAAATATATTACCGGAAAGCCCATTAAATTTGCCGGTGTGGGTGAAAAACTCACCGACATTGAACCTTTCCACCCGGATCGAATGGCTTCCCGCATTTTGGGAATGGGTGATGTACTCTCCCTGATCGACAAAGCCCAGGAAGCCTATGACGAAAAAGAAGCCCTTGCGCTGGAAGAAAAGTTTAAGAAAAATCAATTTACGCTGCAGGACTTTTTAGATCAGATGCGGCAGATCAAAAAAATGGGACCGCTGGAAAATCTGCTTGCCATGATGCCCGGCATGAACCAAGCACAAATGAAGGATGTGCATGTGGACGAGCGGCAGATGGCTCGAACGGAAGCCATCATTTTATCCATGACCCCTGAAGAACGGGAAAATCCCTCCCTGATGAATGCTTCCCGCCGCAGAAGAATTGCTGCCGGCAGCGGCACCACAGTGGAGATGGTAAATCGCCTACTCAAGCAATTTGAGCAGATGCAAAAAATGGTTAAACAACTGAAATCCAAAAAAGGCAGACGCCGGGGTTTTGGTTTTTAATAAGTGATAATTGAAAGGAGTGAATGTAGAATGGCAGTTAAAATCAGATTAAGAAGACTCGGAGCCAAGAAGGCCCCCACCTATCGGATCGTTGTTGCTGATTCCCGCTATCCCCGTGATGGCAGATTTATTGAGGAGATCGGCACCTATAATCCCTGCACTGAACCCGCTACCGTTACCATCGACGGCGAAAAGGCAAAGGCTTGGATCAAAAACGGCGCCCAGCCTACCGATACGGTTAAGGCTCTGCTGAAAAAGCAGGAAATTCTCTAATCGAGAGGACGCAACATGAAAGAACTTATCATTTATCTGGCGCAATCGCTGGTAGAAGAGCCGGAAGCGGTTACCGTTACCGAATCTGAAACCGACGACGCAATCGTTTACGAATTGCATGTAGCCGCAGACGACATGGGACGAGTTATCGGCAAGCATGGCAAAATCGCCAAAGCCATTCGTTCCATTGTGAAATCTGCATCCTTTAAAATGCCGAAGAAAGTGATCGTTGAGATCCGATAAACGGAATTTTTTCAGCAGCTCTGTATTTTTTACGGGGCTGTTGTTTTTTTATAAAAGTTGATATATAATATCCTTAATAATGAATTTGGAGGAAGCTCATGGAAAAGGATCTGCTTCAGGCAGGAAAAATCGTAAACACCCATGCACTGCGGGGCGAGGTGCGGATCTACCCCTATTGCGACAGTGCAGAATTTCTTTGCCAGGTCAAGAAATTATATATTGGGGACGATGCTTATAAAGTAACCTCTGCCCGGGTTCATAAGGGGCAGGCTATCGTTCACTTCAAGGGGATCAACCGTATTGAAGATGCCGAGCCTTTGGTAGGTCATTTGGTTTATTTTGATAAACATGATGTGAAGCTGGACGAAGGGCAGTACTTTATCGACGATATTATCGGGCTTTCGGTTGAAGACATTGATACCGGAGAAGTTTACGGCAAGGTGACCGATGTGTTCCCCACCGGCGCCAACGACGTGTTTGAGGTAACCGGCGAGCGGGTGGTTTTAATACCCAAAATTGACGATGTGGTATTAGAGATCAACTTGGAGCAGAAAGTAATTAAAATTCGTCCGTTACAGGGGTTATTTGAATGAAATTTACAGTTATGACTTTATTCCCCGCCATGGTGGATCAAGTACTTAATGAAAGCATCATCGGCAGGGCAAGAAAAAACAACATTATCTCGGTGGACTGTGTGGACATTCGCAACTATTCCACCGATAAGCACCGCCGGGTAGACGATTATCCCTTTGGCGGGGGCGGCGGCATGATCATGGGATGCCAACCGATTTATGATTGCTACCGGGATATTTTGAAAAAATCCGGTGAAAAGCCCCACACGGTTTATCTTTCCCCCCGCGGCACGGTGCTGTCCCAAAAGAAAGCAAAGGAATTAAGTACCCATCCCCATCTCGCCGTTCTTTGCGGCCATTACGAGGGGGTAGATCAGCGGGTTTTGGACGAGATCGTTGACGAGGAGATCTCCATTGGTGATTATGTGCTCACCGGCGGTGAATTACCCGCCTGCGTTTTGATCGACTGCATTTCCCGCATGTTACCCGGCGTATTGGCAGAGGAAAGTTCCTATGAAGAAGAGAGCCATTACAAAGGGCTACTGGAGCACCCCCAATACACCCAGCCTCGTTGCTGGATGGAAAAGGAAGTGCCGGCGCTGCTCACCGAAGGAAATCACCGCCTGATCGAAAAATGGAAACTGGAAGAATCCATTAAAATCACCAAAAAGATGCGCCCGGATCTGATCCGCCGCCCGATACCGGACGGTAAGCGGTTGCGCTTTCTTACCGAAGAAGATCATGATACTCTTTTGAAAATGATGGATGAATTCTATCATACCCCCGGCGTACTCCACCAAATCCCTGCCGATTATTTTGAAAAAACTTTTTCAGTGATCATGGAGAACGACCCATATGTGAATGCCTATATCATTCAATTTGAACGTAAAACTGCAGGATATTGCCTTTTGAGCCATACCTATTCCAACGAGGCCGGCGGATTGACTGTGTGGATCGAAGAAATTTACATCTCCCCTGCTTACCGTGGGCATAAACTGGCGGATAAAGCCCTGCGGGAGATCTTTAAGCTTTATGATGATACTGCCGCACGATTCCGCTTGGAAGTAACTGCCGATAACAAAACAGCCAAAAAGATCTACTATCGCCTTGGTTTTAAACCCTTGGATTACCAGCAGATGATCAAAGAATAACTTACGTTCCCTTGTTTATATTGCACATATTTTTCTTATTTTTAATAATATACTTGTATTAAGCGTTCAAATGTAGTACAATACTAATAATAAGAAAAAGGAGGGCTTGCAGATGCCAACTTCAACCACCTTTAAGTATGAAACCAAGCGGAAAAACCTCTATTTGAGAGTTGCCAGAGGGCACTTCGCCACCGCAAACCGTCATAGTAATTATTACATTGATGTTGCAGCACAAAAATCCCGTTTATCCGAGGCGAAAGCAGTAGCCGAAGAACTACGCACCTACTTCTATCACACCACAGTTGTTGATACGATTTTGTGTCTGGACGGTACCGAGGTGATCGGCACCTGCCTTGCAGATCAACTGACTAAAGCAGATTTTGTGAATTTAAATGCTCACAAGACCATCTACATCGTTTCTCCGGAAACCAGCCACGGGCAGATCATCTTCCGGGACAATATTGTGCCGATGATCCAGGGCAAGAATGTGTTGATCCTGGGTGTTTCAGTTTCTTCCGGCAATACAGTTGAGACCGCTATCAACGCTGTTCGCTACTACGGCGGCACCGTAACCGGGCTGGCTGCTATCTTCTCCACAGTAGAAGAGTGCGGTGGGCTTCCCGTTTACTCCGCTTTTAACCCCAACGATCTGATGGATTACGAAAGCCACCCTTCCCACGAGTGCCCCATGTGTAAAGCAGGACAAAAGATCGACGCCCTGATCAACTGCCACGGTTTTTCCAAAATATAAGCCTATAAACCAAAGACCCGTAATGCAAGTGCATTACGGGTCTTTTTTAATATACGGTGATATCTTGAAACTTACAAGGGATAGCACGCTCCAAATCCATGGGATTAAGCAAAATTTGTACACCGATCCTGCCGCCGCTAATAATAATCTCGTCAAAAAGCTGGGCAGTTTCATCAATAACGGTAAAAAACTGCTTCTTCATTCCAATGGGCGTGCAGCCGCCACGAATATAGCCGGTAAGACCAAAGATCTCCTTTACATGGATTAGCTCTACTGCCTTTTCGCCCACCGCTTTTGCTGCTTTTTTTAGATCCAATTCCTCTGCAATGGGAACCACATACACATAGTGGGTGCCGCTTTTTCCCACAGCCACCAGGGTTTTAAATGAGCATTCATACGCCTGCCCTAATTGGTCTGCCACATGAACAGCGTCGATAAACTCTTCGCATTCATAAAGATTCACCCGAAAAGAAATTCCCTTTTGCTCCAGAATCCGCATGGCGTTTGTTTTGGTATCCTTTGCCATTATTTTGCAATGATACGGACAAACTTCTTTTTGCCCCGTTTCAACACAAAGCCTTCTGCCACCTTTTCCTTGGCATAGGCTTGCTTGAGATCTGCGATCTTTTCGCCGTCAACACTAACACCGCCCTGCTCAATGGCACGACGACCCTCGGACCGGGAGGGAACCAAACCGCTCTTAACGAGCAGTGTGATCACATCCACCATGCCTTCGGTATAATCTTCCTCTGCCACCTCATAAGTGGGCATATTCTCGGCACTGCCGGAACCAAACAGGGCTTTGGCGCTATCTTCTGCCTTGCGGGCTTCTTCTTCCCCATGAACCAGTTTGGTAAGTTCAAAAGCCAAAATTTCCTTTGCTTTATTCAACTGGCTTCCTTCCCACTGATCCATTTCGTCGATCTGCTCCAGAGGCAGGAAGGTTAGCATGCGGATACATTTAAGCACATCGGCATCGTCGATATTGCGCCAATACTGATAAAAATCAAAGGGAGAGGTTTTATTGGGATCCAGCCAAACAGCACCGCTGGCGGTTTTGCCCATCTTTTTACCCTCGCTGGTGGGCAGCAGTGTAATGGTCATGGCATGGGCATCCTTACCCAATTTTCGGCGAATCAGCTCGGTACCGCCCAGCATATTGCTCCACTGATCATTACCGCCAAACTGCATGTTACAGCCGTAGTTTTGGAACAGATGATAAAAATCGTAGGACTGCATGATCATGTAGTTAAACTCCAGGAAAGAAAGACCCTTTTCCATTCTCTGTTTATAGCACTCTGCACGGAGCATGTTATTCACAGAGAAGCAAGCCCCCACTTCACGCAGAACATCCACATAATTCAGATCCAACAGCCAATCGGCATTATTCACCATTTGGGCTTTGCCTTCACCGAATTCGATAAACCGCTCCATCTGCTTTTTAAAGCAATCACAGTTGTGCTGGATAGTTTCTTTGGTCATCATGGAACGCATATCGGTACGGCCGGATGGATCGCCGATCATGGCAGTACCGCCGCCAATTAAGGCGATGGGGCGGTTTCCGGCCATTTGAAGACGTTTCATTAAGCACAGCGCCATAAAATGGCCCACATGCAAACTATCGGCAGTGGGATCAAAGCCAATATAAAAAGTAGCCTTACCGTTATTGATGAGATCACGGATCTCCGCTTCGTCGGTCACCTGGGCAATCAGTCCACGGGCCACCAGTTCTTCATAAATTTGCATACTCTTCTCCTTTAACAAATAAAGCCCTCTGCTCCCCATGGGAGCAGAGGGCAAAAATTCTTTTGCGGTACCACCTCTGCATTGGGTTCCTTTCACAAGGCACCCCTCTGCGAGTAGATCACTACTACACCCCGTTAACGGAGGGCAACCGCCTGCGCCTACTTTACGTTCAGCGCAAAAACTCCGGGATGTATTCACAAAACCTGCCTGCTCGCCTCACACCAACCGGCTACTCTCTTTACAGCGGTATTTTGCTACTTCTTCCCATCAAAGTTGTTACCTGGATATTTTAACGCTCTTTCATTCATTTGTCAAGCCTTTATTCTTCCGCCAATTCAGGTTCACTGATCTTGATCCGAACAGGCTCGGTTGCCATATGGCGGTTATCCGCCCCATTGGTCACAGTGATCGGCTCCAGTTCATAATTTCCCGGCAAAGCGCCGCATACCTCCAGGTTGATGGTAATATTCCCGCTCAACAGAGGTGCGTGAATACTCCGGCTGTTATATGCAGGATGGATCTCATCAACATAATCCCCGTTATCAATAGTACCGTGCAGATAGCGCAACCCTACCGGCAGGGTAAGATCCAATACCGGCAGTTCAAAATCTGCAGGAATCTTCACTTCCAACGTGATCACTGCTGTTTCAGAAACGGTAAGGGATGTGGGGATTTCGGAACCCATGGTATTTCTTTCACCAAGATCCAGCAGATCGTCTGCATTCCCGTTATAAGCATAACTGATCACAGAATTTCCCTCGACATTTAGAATACGAACATCTGCCGCCTGCTCCGGAGATAGATTCAACACCAACGCATCCATCTTTTGGTAAGTGTAGGATTCGTTCCGCCCATCCCCGGTGGAAACATTCACGATGTTTTGACCCACAAGCTCAGTTACGTGATCTTTAAGGTAAGAGATCAGTTCCAAATTCAAAAGGGTATATTCTGTATCGGTTTCAATAATAAAGTTGATCAGCCCTTCACTTTCAGAAAGGCTCAACCGGTTAGATAGCAGAGCGCAGCAACCGGTAAGATCTTCCTCCACCGATTCCTCAATAGCAGCATAAACCATATCGTTTTCGGTTACAAGATATTCTTTTAAAGTGTTATCATAGATATACTGCGCTGTGGTATAATCGCCGCAATAGGCAAAGCCCAACGCCAGATAGACATATTCTTCCGGCGTGAAATCGTTATAAGCGCCGTAAAGTGTTTGCAGATCCGCTAATACCGGCTCCCCCAGCGCAGCCAATCCAAAATAAGCGGTAAGCACATCGACCCGGGCGGCATAACGGTCATTTAAGTATTTTTCAAATGTGTATTGCAGATCTTCCTTCACACAAAAATCTGCTGCTACCGCTGCCATTTTTGCGGTGATCCTTAAATCTGAAAAATCCGAGTCCGGCATCAAATTGATGCCCTCGTAGGTAAGATAGGGACGCAGGATGGTATGATCCATTTTAGTTTCATCCATCCATCCCCCGCCGGTATAAAACAGATCGGCAAGGTATCTGCCCAGCACCTGATCCACACGGGTACCTGCGCTGCTGCGCAGCCGTGCCATGGCCCTTTGCCAAAATTCCAGCTGCTCATCCACCACCGTAAGAGTCACATTCCCCCGACGCGGCTTCAGGTTCAATGAAATGCCTCCGTCCACCGGTTGCTGATGATGGATCCATGCGGTTGCCTGGTTTTGCTCCACCGTAAGAGTTTTAACCACATCGTCCTTTAGATCACCGCTTTCTGCGTGAACATAAAGGGTATAGATCCCCGCTTTTAAGGCACCGAAGTTTAAATATGCATATTGGGATTTCTCTACCGTAGCAGTAAGCGTTTTCAGGTCGTTTCCGTCCTGATCGGTAAGCCCCACCTGCATGGTGCACAAGGCGTCAGCATCTAATTTCCGTCCTTCCCCCTTTACAGCAACGGTGAAATCATCGGTTTCTTTTATTGAATCCCCCATTGCCACTTGAGCAAAGAAATCCTGCGTGGAACGCAGTGAAAAGTTTTCCATTCCCACCTTTACATCCTTGGATACTGCACGGGCAACCACTTTCCATTCGGTAATGCTATCCGGCAAAGTGAAGGTTGCAGTGGCATAGCCATTGGAATCGGTGCGCAGGTTCTCAAAGTACGGCGTATCTTCAAAATCATTTCGCAGCTGGCTATCTCCGCCGCCACCGCCACCGCCGTAGCCGTATTCATACAAAAATTCACGGTGGGAGCAGGTGGTATAAATTGCTGTATCATAGGATCTAAAATCGTAAAGTTCATAGGTGGGATCATCAAATTCGCCACCCATAATATACAAGCCACGGTCCAACACACTGATGTTCAGCATGGCAGATACCGGATCACCATTATTATCGGTGACCTTAAACTTTAGGTTCACTTCGTCACCGGGGTGATATTCCTCCATATCCTTTTCCATTTCAATCTCCAGGCGGGCGTGATCGGTATTGTAATCCAGCAATATATTCCCCAAGGAGAAAACGTGCTTTCCATCGAAATAGGCGCCGTAAACTAAAATATCCGGCGCATATTCCTTTTTAAACTCGATACTGTAGCGGGAGGAGATACTATAAAAAGTATCTGTAATTTCGCCGCAAACTGCCGTATAGAACACGCTACCGCTGGTAATCAGCTCGTTATTGTTGCCCTGACGTACCGAAAGCACAGCCTTTTCCCCTATATCTAACGTTGTTTGATCTGCATCAATATAATAGGAGCGTTGATCCGGATTGGCATTATTGAGATCGGATAAATACACCTTAATGGCAGGGGTGTCTACCTCTCCCTCTAAGTAAAGAAGCACATAGTAATCTGCCTCGGTGTTCGTTGCATCAGAAATAGGCAGCATGCCGGTGCCGTCTGCTACAGCCAATTCAAAACTGCGCACCAGCTCGTCAATTTCTTCATATTCCCAGGTATAAACCACCTTTTTATTGATGGCATCATAGGTGGTTCCTGCGGGTATCTTATTGTAGGTGATCTTATGCAGATCGCCAGTAAGTTTTAAGGTGGCCGGGGAACCAATGAAAGACTCCTCACGGTAGGCATAGGAATAGATCTCATCGGCATCATACTGTTCTGCCAAGGTAAGATCCACCGTATTGGCAGTTACAGTAAGATCACCGTTTTCATAGTTCCCTTGTAAAAATTGATCGCCGCCGAATACCAAATATTGTGCGTCGCCCCAACAGTCGGCGTCGGTTCCCGTGTCTGTGTAAAATTCCAATGAAGCCACATCGGGATGGTTGGAATCGGCAAAATATTCAATATCACTCAATTTGGCTGTGAGCGTACCGGAGAGTATCCCGTTTTCGTCCGTATATCCCTCCAGGTCGCCTTGGGATTCCGCAAGATAAACACCGGCGGCAGGGGTGCCGTCCATATAGTTTACCCGGGCAGTTACCGCAACCTGCTCTCCTGCCTGGTATGCCAGCTTATCAGTCTGCACCGATACCGCATAGGTGGGCAATTCATAATCGGCTATTGTGAAGTAGGTGGATGTAAGGGATATATCCTTTACAGTTAGTGCAATATCTCCATATTCTGCCGCCGTATTATTTAAGGGGATCTCGGCAGTAAAGGAGCCGTTGGAATCAAGTTCAACCGAATATTTCTGATCGGTAAAATCGCAGGTGAGTACTGCATTTTTAGGAATACTCACACCGCTTTTACGGGGCAGCACAACCCCGAACACCCGCACCGTATCATTGGCTCTATAAAGGCGGCTTCCGGTGGAAATATAGGAAAAATAATCATTTTGAACAGATAATTCTGTATCCTCAGCGCCGCCGTTCAGCACCGCCACATAAGGATATTCTCCATTTTCAACAGTAAGCACCCGCTGTTTCATCTCGGTGCCGGCATCTTCAAATGCTGCAATACCGGTGGAACCGGTCCTCCCCGCTCTAAAGCCCTCTAACGTTACGGTTGCACCGGATACCGGTTCCCCCGTTTGGGTATTATTGACCCATATATTATAATCGCCATTTGTAGTAAGTGTATAAACCGAAAGGGTGGTGCTCTCCAAGAGTTGATACATTTTAATGCCACCCATTTGGATCTCGGCAAAATAGTAACCCAAGGGAAGAGGCTCCGGGTAGTAGATAAATGCCGCTTTATCGTAAATATAATAATTATCGGTTAGGATAGGGGTGGTACTAAACCGAGTATGAGGCTCCAGCCCTAACTCTGTAATTTCAGGGGAAACCTCGCCGTTTCGCACATATTTTTTATAAGCATCAATATAAGCCCCACTATCGGCAAAACGGTACACTTCCACCGAAGCTTCTGCTGCATTTACATTTTCATAGCAAATTGCTGCCATTGGGGCTTCATCTGCCAAAAAGGTATCAGCCACTTCATTTTGTTGATAGATCAAATAGGCGTAGGTATTTTCAGGCGTGGTGGTAAAGGAAAAACGATAGTCGTCCTTTAACGCCAACCCTTCCGGACCCATAACCTCCTTGTTCACCGTTACCGTATAAAGAGTTGCCGGCTTCATGGGCTCCGCAGGTACAAATGCCCAGGTTCTGCCATAGTGTTCAAAGGTACCCTTTATGGAAGGAAAAATCTCAAAGGCATCTTCAAAGCCGGTAACCTCCGCATGGGAAAAGGTTACCTCTACTGCAGAATCTGCAGATACGTAATGTTCATTCTCCGGCGTAACAGAAGTAACGCAAAATACCGTTTCCGTTTGAAACGCCCAGCGATATACGGTTTTTCCGTTGTAAACAGCGGATAGATTATAAAGGGTATCAGCGGTCAAATCGTCCTTAAAGTTCACTTCATAGGAACATTCCCCGGTTTTACGCACGGAATATTCTGCTTCCGGTGAAACTGTGATTCGGGCTTTTAGTTCTGATGCCGCCACATCCTCGGTGGTGGTGATCTTAAGGGAAGAACTCAATTTCGTTCCCGCCCCGCTTTGCTCGGCAGGAATAACGGTATCGATCACATTCACTGTTCCGCTCACCACAGGAACAGGTGCTCCTATACCGCCGGTTCCCCGTAATAAAAGCGCTACCGAAACAGCAATCAACACAACGCAGGCAGAGCAGCCGGCAGCAATGGCGCCGATCGTTTTTTTGCGGCGCCCAATGGCACGTTTATAAACACGGTCTGCTGCAGGCAACACAGCAGATGGATTTAGTTGAAACAGATCTTTCAGTTTCATCAACTACACCTCCTTCAGTCTAAATCTTCTAAAAATTCTTCTTGTATCATTTTAAGCAGGCTATAAAGATAATTGCGGGTAACCGCCACCGAAATCCCCAGTTCTGCCGCCGTTTCTTCGATGGTCTTTCCTAAATAAAAATGGACGGCAAAGGCACGCCGCATCAAAGGGGGCTGTACAGAAACAAATTCCAGCACATCGTGAACCAGCATCTGCTTCATTGCTTTTTCCTCGGTAAGGGCAAGTTCCGTTTCAAGTAGCAGATCCAGTTGTTCTGTTTTTTCCAGTGGAATATCCACTTCCAGTTCCTTACGGCGCTTTTTCCAATATTTTGAAATTTGATTATCCAGCGCCGTGAGCAGATACCCTTCCGGATCCGAAATGGCTGTTTTTTTATTCATAAAGCGTCTATATACAACATAATAAGCCTCTGCCAACAGATCTTCTCCGTTGAGAAAATCTCCGGTTTGTGCCATACAGTACGCCATTGCTTTGGGGTATGTTTGATTATAAAAGCGGTTGAAATGCGCTTGAAGTTCGATCCTTTTCATGGTATCTCCTCCTTTACTATTAGAGTATCACAATTACATGATAATTTCAACAAAAAAACGGCGCTGTTGCGCCGTTTATAAATCAAAAAATAATTTCGTAGCAAATCACAAAATTTCCGCCGGTAAAGTCATAAGAAGTAAAACTTTCGTAGGTTCCTCTTTTATAAAGAAGTAACGACCATTTTCCGTCACCATTCAGATCACACACCAAGGGGACAACCTCTTTTTCCTTTTGTTTCTCCCCTGTACTCACAGAAGAATATAATCCCTGGCAGTTCTCACCGTCGGTATAACCGAGGAAGCAGAAATAAGCATCCTCTTCGTTGGCGTTTCGTGCCATAAACAGTGTTTCCTCGCCACCGTCGCCATCCATATCACAACTCCACACATCGGTAACCATAACAGTGCTTTCCAATTGATTGGCAGATAATTGTTGCTCCGCCATTTTCGTTAAGTTATGATCCACCATGTTTTGATTGGAGGCGGAATATTCGGTATGCACCGGATTTAAAAACAACGGCCAATTCCCGTTGGTAGCGAAGCAACTACCGGTTTCCAGCTTAGCATAATCTGTTACACCGTCTAAATTTTGTTTTTTCAAATCGTAGGTATAAAAAGGTTCGCTCCAATCCTGCTCATAGGCATCTGCCAATTCGTAATACCAATAGGTGCCGTTTTCAATCTTTTGTTCCCCGTCCTCGGTAAAGGAAAGGGTAAAGTTTTGATCCCCTCGATATACCACGGTCTTTTTGCCGGTATTATCAAACTGTTCTTCTAACGGTTCAGGCATTTCGGGGGTTTTAGAGCAACCGGTAAATAATATTAAAATTGCGGTAATTAAAAAAATCCATCGTTTCATTTTGTCTTCTTCCTCCCAACTCACTATATGAGGGAAGAATAAAAAATATACCGCAGGCTGATACCTGCGGTATATGAATTTTTTAATACATTCCGCCGCCCATTTGGTTCATTGCGGCATTGGCAGCAGCTTCCGCTGCAGGATCTTTAATATCGGCAACCAGGCTTTCGGTGGTAAGCACCATGGCAGCCACGCTGGCGGCGTTTTGTAAAGCACTGCGGGTAACCTTGGCAGGATCCACGATACCTGCTTTTAGCATATCGCAATACTCTTCTTTAAATGCATCGAAGCCGTAGTTCACATCGGCATTTTTGCGAATGTTCTCTAAAATAACAGAACCCTCCAAACCGCTATTGGCTGCGATCTGGCGCACCGGCTCCTCCAGAGCCTTCAACACGATCTGCACGCCGGTTTTTTCGTCGCCATCGGTTTCATCCAGCAACTTGGCAGCCACATCAATGGCTTTGATATAAGCGGTACCGCCGCCGGCAACAATGCCTTCTTCAACAGCAGCTTTGGTTGCTGCCAGGGCATCGTCGACCCGCAATTTCTTTTCGTTCATTTCGGTTTCAGTAGCAGCGCCAACCTTGATCACAGCCACACCGCCGGAAAGTTTTGCCAGACGCTCCTCCAGTTTTTCTTTATCATAGGAAGAGGTGGTAAGACCGATCTGATTTTGAATCTGCTCAATGCGGGCTTTAATGTTAACCGCTTCCCCTGCGCCGCCCACGATGATGGTCTTTTCCTTTTGCACCTTAATTTGGGTGGCACGGCCCAGCATATCGATGGTAGCGGTTTTAAGATCCAGACCTAACTCTTCGCTGATCACCTGGCCTCCGGTAAGAATGGCAATATCCTGCAGCATTTCTTTTCTGCTGTCGCCAAATCCGGGAGCCTTTACCGCCACGCAAGAGAAAGTGCCACGGATCTTATTTACAATAAGGGTAGCCAGCGCTTCGCCCTCAATATCCTCGGCAATAATCACCAGTTTTTTACCTGCCTGCACAATCTGCTCCAACACGGGCAGGATCTCTTGGATATTGCTGATCTTTTTATCGGTAATCAACAAGAAAGCATCGTCTACAACGGCTTCCATTTTATCGCTATCAGTCACCATATAGGGAGTAATATATCCCCGGTCAAACTGCATACCCTCTACCACATCACAGCTGGTTTCGGCAGTTTTGGATTTTTCCACGGTGATTACGCCGTTGGTGGAAACCTTTTCCATTGCTTCGGCAATCAAATTTCCCACATTTTCATCGGCAGAAGATACAGTGGCAACACGGGCAATATCGTTGCTACCGGTAATCTTTTGAGAATTGTTGTGAATAGTATCTACTACGCAATCCACCGCCTTCTGAATACCCTTGCGCACTACCATGGGATTAGCGCCGGCAGCCACATTCTTCATTCCCTCACGGATCAATGCCTGTGCCAACAGGGTTGCAGTGGTAGTACCGTCGCCGGCAATATCGTTGGTCTTAGTGGAAACTTCCTTTACCAACTGAGCGCCCATATTTTCAAAGGGATCTTCCAATTCAATATCCTTGGCAATGGTCACACCGTCGTTGGTGATCAAGGGAGTGCCGAACTTTTGGTCCAGCACCACATTTCTGCCCTTGGGGCCAAGGGTGATCTTTACGGTGTTGGCTAATTTATCCACACCGCTCTGCAGAGATTTTCTGGCTTCTTCGCCATACTGAATTTGCTTTGCCATAATCAATACACTCCTTACAAAGACGAATTTTATTCTTCAACCAAAGCCAAAATGTCGCTTTGACGGGCGATCAGAAATTCTTCGCCATCGATCTTAATCTCGGTGGTACCGTATTTACGCAGCACAACACGATCGCCTGCTTTTACCACCATTTCCACTTTATTACCGTCTACATATCCGCCGGGGCCTACCGCCAATACTTCGGCGATCTGCGGCTTTTCCTGGGCAGCAGCGGTAAGAATGATACCGCTCTTTGTGGTTTCTTCCGCTTCTTCCATACGAATAACAACCTGATCAAATAAAGGTTTTAGTTTCATTTATCGTACCTCCACATTGATTTTAGCACTCCTTGCCATCGAGTGCTAAATATAGTTTAACACACTTTTGCAGAAATGCAAGCATTTTTTTCCATTTCTATAAACTTTATGATGACCCATATAATAAAATGAAAAAACTTGAATTTTATCTTGACATTACCGGTAAAATAGTTTATAATCCTATCGTTGCCGGCGGCACGGTTATTATGGTGGACGTAGTTCAGTTGGTTAGAGCGCCAGATTGTGGCTCTGGAGGTCGTGGGTTCGAATCCCACCGCCCACCCCACTTTTTCTTTTAGAGAAAGTCCCCCGGTATATTGGGATATAGCCAAGTCGGTAAGGCAACGGACTTTGACTCCGTCATTCCGCAGGTTCGAGTCCTGCTATCCCAACCAAAAATCCTTGTTCTTCGGAACAAGGATTTTTTATTCAAGCCGATAGGCTCGGCATATCATCACACCGTAGGTGTGTATACCGCTATCGGCTTAATGATATACAGTGTCTTTGCCACTGATGATATACAATACTTGGCATTGATTTGTCAGGTGGTTATGAACACTCGCACCAAAAAATAAAGCACATCTTTTGAAGTGCTTTATTTTTATCTGTTTTGATAATATTGAAATAAGCATATTGCTACTACTACAAAAAGCACACTTGACGGTGTGCTTTTTGTCTCTACTTATAATCATACCATTTTTTTGATTTGCGACCAAGGGGAGCATCCGTATCAGCCTGAGCAAAGAAAGGACGCAGAGGTGGCTTTTTGGGGCTGTTGCGATAAAAAATGACAACAATAACCGCAATAAGCGTGAGCAGAAGCAAAATAGATAATGTAAAGTTTTGAGCCTTTACAACCAAAACATAATCTAAAGAGAGATAAAGCATAGGAAACAGACACAAAACTGCCGCAATATTGACGGCAATATAGCCGTATCGCAGGGAGCCAAAAAGATTCATTACCATCAGACAACCCCAGAAGATCAAGAGTAACACCATTGCCATAGAGCCCCACTCAGCGCACTCTCTCCAGAGTGTTTCGTGGTAGAGGGGATTGCCAATCTGTCCTTCATCTACAATATAGGGAATCCAAGCGTCTACACAGATAAGGCGCATTATAAACAGCGGTAGGGTGATATAAACTAAAGCGTATCTTTTGACAACAAAGAAAATGCTGTCAAGAAAGGAAAGTTGATATTGCAGTTTTACAAGTGCAGTGGGCACCAGCAGAGCAACAGTTAAACAGCAAAGATAGCACAGTATTGTAAGGATAAAGGCTCCGTTTTGATAGTCAACAGTATTTTGAAAGTTAAAGAAGACACCAATGCGGTTGAGCAGCCCGTCAAAACCTCTGACAAGTAGTACACAGCACAGAATGAGCAGAGAGGAAAATGTGACAAACAGTATGTTTTTAAGTTTTTTCATTTTTTTGTTCTCCTATGGGAAGTTGTACCAGGATTACGGCAATAAAGACTAAGAGACAACCACCCAGTTGTCGTAGTGTTACATTGCCGTTGTCAATATAGCCGATTTTCCAAAACACAAAACCGGCAAGTGTGGCAAATACTGCCTCCAGTGAGCCGATAAGACTGATCATTACAGGTTCGGTAAATTTTTGCGCCAGTATCTGCAGAGTATAGGCAACCCCGCTGGAGAGTACGCCCGTGTAAAGAATGGGTAACCACGCCGAAGCAATCGCTGTCGGAGATGCAGGACCATTGATAAGCGCCGCAATAAGAGAAAGAAAACCGCATACAAGAAATTGGATGCAAGACATTTTGACTCCGTCTACTTTGGGAGAAAAATGATCAATGATCATAATGTGAGCAGTGAAAGCAATAGCACACAACAGTACCAGCAGATCACCGATTTCAAGATAAAATCCTTGCGTAATAGTCAGTAGATAAAATCCCACAATACTCAGTGCCACGCTGATCCATACAATCCACGCAGGGCGTCTGCCGAAAAAAAGCCCTGTCAGAGGAACAAAAATGACATATAGGGTAGTAATAAAGCCTGCTTTGGCAGTGGTGGTATAGACGATGCCGTACTGCTGCAATGCAGAGGCGATAAAAAGTACTACACCGCATAAACAACCACTTATCCACAAAGTTTTGCTGTTTTCTTCTGCTTTCTTTCTTGAAAAAGCGGCGATGATCGGAAGCAGTACAAATGCACCTAAAAAATAGCGCACCGCCATAAAGGAAAGAGGGTCTATATTATCCATTGCGCTACTTTGCGCTACAAAGGCGGTGCCCCAGATCAAAGCGGTCAGTAGCATCATAAGATTTCCTTTTAGTTTTTGCTTGCTCATTGTAATTCCTCCAAATGTCAGTATCATATCATAACTTGCTCTTTTCGTCAAGAAAGCGGTGGAAAAATGCAAAATTGTATGTTATACTAAAAAAGTAATAAATAATTGCTTTAAAGGGGAGGAAAATATGTTGGATAATTCGATTCTTGACTTAGTAGATTACGGTGTGCGTTGTAATCTTTTGAGGACTGAGGATGAGATCTATGTGATTAACTCAATTCTTACGGTATATAGCAAAGCCGATTTTGCACCGGATAGAGAGGCACAGCAGCGCTCTTTGGAGGAGATTCTTTCAGAATTGCTGAGCGAGGCAGAAAATCGGGGTATCATTGATGAAGTCGGGTCGTAGCCATGTCGTTCTGTGAGCCAAGGAG
>JAZSRD010000084.1:0-8047 GCA_045538295.1 Eubacteriales bacterium | reverse complement strand
AAATATTTCATAGCGAAGCTATTTCACATTACGAAGTAATATTTCACTCGCCGCAAGGCGAATTTCATTGAAAAAGAAAAGACAAGTCTTTCGACTTGTCTTTCTTTTTCTGGTGGAGACAACTGGAATCGAACCAGTGACCCCTTGCATGTCAAGCAAGTACTCTAACCGGCTGAGCTATGCCTCCAAAGCCACATCATTATACTAAACGGGGGTTGACTTGTCAACCCCCGTATTGATCTGTAAATTAAAGAACCTTTGCCAAAAAGTCTTGCAGGCGGGGGCTCTTGGGCTGGTTAAAGATCGCTTCCGGAGTACCTTGCTCAATAATGGTACCGCCGTCCATAAAGATCACCCGCTCGCCCACTTCACGGGCAAAGCCCATTTCGTGGGTTACCACCACCATGGTCATACCCTCGTGTGCCAACTGCTTCATAACATCCAGAACCTCGCCTACCATTTCCGGATCCAAAGCAGAGGTGGGCTCATCGAAAAGCATCACATCCGGGTTCATTGCCAAAGCACGCACAATGGCAACACGCTGTTTCTGACCGCCGGAAAGCTGGCTGGGATATGCATTGGCACGATCTTCCAGCCCCACCCGACGAAGCAGTTCCATGGCATTTTTTTCTGCTTCTTCTTTAGGAACATTTTTCAGTTTCATGGGCGCAATGGTCATGTTTTTCAAAATGGTCATATGGGGAAACAGATTGAAATGCTGAAACACCATGCCCATTTTTTGACGGTGGATATTGATATTTACCTTTTTATCGTTGATATTCACCCCGTTTACCAGGATCTCGCCTGCGGTGGGATTCTCCAACAAATTCAGGCTGCGCAAAAAGGTGGATTTACCGCTACCGGAGGGACCGATCACCACGACCACTTCGCCCCGGTTGATCTCCACATCCACACCGTCCAGCGCCTTGATTTCGCCATTTTTATAATGCACTTTTAGGTTTTTAACACAAATCAACGGATCAACGCTCACTATTCTGCAGCCTCCTTTCCAATTTGCCTACCAGCCACGAGAAGAACATTACCATGAGCAGATAAACTGCCGCCACTGCAAAAAGGGGCCAAAAGCTCTGGTAGGTAACGCCCCGAATAATATTGGCGCCCCGGGTGAGATCAGTCACGCCCACATAGCCGGCAATGGCGGTTTCTTTCAGCAACACAATAAACTCATTGGCAAGGGCAGGCAAAATGCTTTTAAAGGCTTGAGGGATCACAATAAACCACATGGTTTGGGTATAGCCAAAGCCCAAAGAACGGCCCGCCTCGCTCTGGCCGGGATCCACGCTCATAATGCCGCCCCGGATGATCTCTGCCACATAGGCACCGGAATTGATACCAAAGGCAATAATACCGCAGAGCATTTTATTATTGGAGCTTGCCATGATAATAAAGAAGATGATCAGGATCTGCACCATGGACGGCGTTCCCCGGATCACCGTGAGATACACTTTACAGATCCAGTTACCCACCGCAAGAAAACCCTTGCCTACCCCGGTCATATGGGTATACTGCTTATCGTATGTAGAGCGGATCGCCGCAATGATCACACCCAGCGCCACGCCCAGCACCAAGGCAAAAAAGGTGAGGATCAGTGTATTCTGAATACCCTCAACGATATATTTCCACCGGTTATCCTCAATAAATGCCGTGTGGAAATCTCTCCATAAGGTCATAAAAAAATCTTGCATTATTTTTTACCTTTCACAGAATACAAGGGCTGCATAAATACAGCCCTTGTATTTTTTAATTTATATTGTTTATTCCTCTGCGGGGATGTAGGTATCGATGATCTTCTGAACGGAGCCGTCTTCGATCAGTTCGTTCAAAGCACCGTTGATCTTTTTCAGCAGTTCGGGGTTATCCTTGCCAACGGCGGCGGCGTAATCCTCGATGATGTATTCGGTTTCCAGAATCTTCAGACCTTCGTTCTGCTTCACGAATACCTTTGCAGGCTCGTTATCGATAACAACGCAATCTACCTTGCCGGACTGCAGAGCCATAATGGCATCGGCACCCTTGCTGTAACGCTCTACGGTACCCAGGCCTTCGTCTTCAATATCCCAGGTGCAGTACAGGTCACCGGTGGTTGTCAGCTGAACGCCGATCTTGTGATCTGCGCCCTCGGCAAACAGATCGTCGGCAGTGGCGATAGCAGAATCTTCTTTAACGATGATCACCTGCTTACCGGTGGCATAAGTATCGGTAAAGTCTACCTGCTCTTTACGATCCTCGGTTACAGTGAGGCCAGCCATAGCAAAATCGTATTTGCCTTCCTGCACGCCGATAACGATAGAATCGAAGTCTACGTTTTCAATCTTCAGTTCCATACCTAATTTTTCAGCAATGGCAGCAGCGATCTCGGCATCGATACCAACGATCTCGCCGTTTTCCATAAACTCATAGGGAGGAAACTCGGCGTTGGTAGCCATTACCAGGGTGTTATCGTCCTTAGCGCCGCAGCCTGCCAGGCAGGTTACAGCCAGCAGCATAGCTGCTACCAAGCATAAGATCTTCTTCATGTTCATTGGATTATTCCTCTTTTCTTTCATTTTTAAAAGGTATGCTTGTATTATAATGCATAATATTCGTGTTGTCAAGTATAAAATGCAAATAAATTATTATATTTTTCACAAATTTATCAACTGCATTATAGTTATACTATACAAAAAAAGATCTTGGACAACGTATCCCACCCGATTTCAATATAATAATATTCATGTTTTGTGAATATTATTCAAAAATATACATTATCAAAACGGTCTTTCATCCTTTGCTGTTCCTCTGCATCAGGGGTGGTATACGCCAAGCCAAAATAATCCAGGATCCCCCGGGCAATGGCAACCCCGATCTCGTACACATTGCCCACAATAAAATCTGCATCCTGGGGGTTCCCGTGGCACCCCACCTCCACGATCACCGCCGGCACGCCGGTACGGCGCAGTTCATAAAAGCCTAAGCCCCCGTAAACACTCTGCCCTTCACTGATCCCTCGGTCCTCGGCAGGGGTCACTCGAGAGAGATAAGAAAATATATCCTCTGCCAACCGTTGCCCATTGGTACCGGGACGGTAATAATAAATCCGGGCGCCCTGCACCCCCGCATCACAGTAGACCGAGCGGATCGCCACATACACATCAGAATTTTGGGCGTTTGCATCGGCAACAATGGTCTGAAGATCGTAGGCAGGATTGTTACGGGCGGTGGTAAGCCCGTTGCGCACCAGTTCCAGTTCCACCACATCGGCAATCAAATTCATCCGTTCCTCCTCGGTGCCAAAGGTACCGTAACCCCGGTTAAAGTGCCGGGGCGAGGGCGATAAATAAACTTCAGGCATGATCCATTCCTCCTTTTTACATCCTATGATAAAAAAGGAAAACTGCTGTTGGTAAACAGCAGTTTTTCAATCAGTTATCCCATTTATCAGATAGACGGTTGATCTGGTCGGCAAATTTTGCCAGGTCTTTATTGCTTCTTCCCCGGCATTTTTCAATTACTGCCAACAACCGTTTGCCTGCGTTCAGCAAGCGGTCAAATACCATATCGTTCCGACTCTTGCGGGCAGAGGTTTTTTCTTTCCGCACCCGGTTTCCCTCTTCCAGCAGTTCGCCGGTGAGCACATCGTACACAGCACCGTTATAGGGGGCAGTTGCCTCAAAGTCCAACCGTTCCCGGATGGTGGCGGCGAATTCATCGCATACAGCATCGTTGCCGTGATTTACATAAACACGGGGCTTATTTCGCAGAGCAGAGAGCCAATCCAGCATGATCTGCTGATCCGCATGGCCGCTGATGCCGTCCATGGTGGCAATTTTTGCCTGCACCTGCACCGGTTCTCCAAAGAGCTTGACCATGGGTGCGCCATCCTGAAGCAATCTACCCACCGTTCCCTCTGCCTGGTAGCCCACAAACAGCACGGTGCTATCGGCACGCCACAGATTATGCTTTAAATGGTGGCGGATCCGCCCTGCCTCGCACATACCGCTGGCAGAGAGGATGACCTTGGGGGTCTTATTTTGGTTGATGGCCATGGATTCTTCGCTGGTGGTGGAAATTTGAAGGCCGGGAAATTCCAGCACATTGATGCCCCGACTGATCAGTTCCAGCATTTCCGCATCGTAATATTCTTCCAAGCCGCCGTAGTAGATCTTGGTGGCCTCCACTGCCAGGGGGCTATCCACATACACCGGGAATCCGTCGTGCCCCGTAACCAAACCCTTTTCCTTGATCTCCCGCAGCAGGTATAAAAATTCCTGGGTCCTGCCCACCGCAAAGGAGGGGATCACCACGTTGCCGCCCCGATCGAAGGTATCCTGCAACACGGCGGTCAACTGACCGATATAGTCTTTGCGCTCACCGTGGAGGCGATTGCCGTAAGTAGATTCAATGATAACCGTATCGGCATATTCCGGCTTTTCCGGATCCCGGATCAAGGGGCGGTCCACATTACCCAGATCCCCCGAAAAGAGCAGTACATGGGGCTTGCCCTCTTCGGTAACGGTAATTTCAATACTGGCGGAGCCCATTAAATGCCCCGCATCCAAAAACCGCACGGTAATGCCTTCGGCTATGGGGTATTCTGTGTGATAACTGCAGGGCACAAATTGCTCCATGGTATGCTGGGCGTCCAGCACCGTATAAAGGGGCACATACTCCGGGGCACCGGAACGCTTGGCTTTACGGTTGCGCCACACTGCTTCCTGCTCCTGAATGTGGGCAGAATCCTGCAGCATGATCCCACATAACTTTGCCGTGGCACCTGTGGTATAGATCTTCCCCCGGAACCCGCCCGCTGTGAGCATGGGCAGTTTGCCGGAGTGGTCAATATGAGCATGGGTCAGCAACACCGCATCAATCTCCGGAGGAGCAACGGGCATGGTGCAATTTTCATAAATATCGGCGCCTTGCTCCATGCCGCAATCGATCAAAATTCGTTTGCCTGCCGCCTCCAGCAGGGTGCAGGAGCCGGTTACCTCATGGGCTGCGCCTAAAAAACTTATCTTCATCATTTTCCTCACTCTATAAACCAAACATCTGCATTCGTTGATGAGATCGCCACCGCACCGGCGGAAAGAGCGTTCATCACGTCTTCCTTATCCCGGATCATGCCCCCGGCAATAATAGGTTTACCGGTGGTTTTAACCAAATGACGAACGATCTTGGGCATCACCCCGGGAAGTACCTCTAAAAAGTCGGCAGGGGAACCGTTTTTGGCAATGTTTTCCAGCACCCGGGAATCCAGCAGAAAATACCGCTGAATGGTGAGCAGTCCCTTTTGGTGGGCATAGCGGATCAGGGAGCTTTTGGTGGAGATCACTCCATCGGCTTTGGTCTGCTCGGCCAAAAAGTCCACACTCACATCCTTGGGTGCCAGGCCGTCTACCAGGTCCAGATGCACAATGGCGATCTTGCCGGCGGCTTTCACCTGCTCCACCAAGGAGGCTATGGTACAAATATCACCAAAGAGCAAAAAGATCACCCGGCTTTTGCTCTGCAAGCAGCACGCCAGTTCCTCTTTGCTTTTGGCAGCAGCCACAATGGGCACCTCTTCAAAATGTTCCAACAACTGCCTTTTCATCTTGGGGCACCTTCCTCCTATTATTTACTACTTTTAATTATAGAATTTTTTTTAGAAAGTGTCAACCAATAGAATAAAAGATAGATCCCGCACCACACCACGGTTCCCAAGATCATCTGCCACACCGTGCCCCGCAGAGGCAAGACCGCCCACAGTGCCGTTGCCAGACCGCAGGCCGCCAAAGGTTTCAGCAACCATTCCTTCCATTGAAAGCCCAGGCGGCAGGCACGCAGCAGCGTGCCCATATTCAACGATGCCACTAAAATATTGCTAAACACCATCACCCCTAAAAAGCCGTAGATGCCAAACGCCGGCACCGCCACAGTGATCATCAGGATCCGCAACACCGAATCGATGGTATTATTTCGCAGGGTCTTTCCCTGCCGATCCAGCCCTTTGAGCAAACCGTCGGCAATGGTATCCATATACATAAAAGGAGTGATGGGTGCCAACACCCGCAGCATCATACTCACTGTATCGCTGTGAAACAGCACCCGCCCCAATAGATCGCCATAGATAAAAAACACCCCGCCGATCATCACCGAAAGGGTAATGGTGATCCCCAGTGCCCGCCCCACAATGGAGCGGGTGGATCGCCAATCGGCACGGGCAGAGGTATCGGTCACCTCCGGCACCAATAGGGATGAAAGGGCGGTTAAAAATGAGGCGGGAAAAAACAGCAAAGGGATCGCCATCCCCTTTAAAGCACCAAACTGCGCTAAACCCACGGAATAATCCCCCGTATACCGGGCAATGGCGGTGGGGATCAGCATATTTTCGGTGGTGTGCAGGGCAGTGGAAAGATAGCGAGACGCCGCCACCGGCAAAGCGATTCGGCGAATACTGCCTCGCTCATTTTTTTCTGCCCTTGCTAAAATGGGGCGCCGCCGGCTAACGATCGCCAAAAACAGGCAGGAAACCCCTTCGGAAACGGTATTCGCCAGCACCACCGCTCCCAACAAAACAGAAAAGCCCCGTCCCCGGCACAAGGCAACCGCTACTGCCACGATTCCCAGCCGCACCGCCTGCTCCAAAAGTTGGGAGATACAGCCGGGACTCACCTCCCGCCGAGCAACAAAATAGCCGGTATAGCAACCGGATACTGCCATAAAGGGCAAGGAAACCGCCAATACTCTCAAGGCAAAGGCGCAATCCCCGTTCCCGATCCAACGAACAGCCAAAAAATCACTGCCCACAAAAAGCAGCAGGCATGCCGCTCCGCCCAGGGCTGTCGACCATAAAAGACAACCATGCAACGCCCCTTTAGCGTTGCCCGGCCGTTGCAACGCTAAATGCTGTGCCACCAGGCGGGTAACCGCAGCTGCAATTCCCGATTGCGCCAAGGTAATAAATAGATTATAAACGGTAAAGGTGAGGGAATAAAGACCCATTCCCTCTTCCCCCAGCACGTTGGCAAGCAGTACCCGCAGCAGCAGCCCTGCCGCCCGCAGAACCAGCCCGGTGCCGGTCAATAATACTGCATTTTGAAAGAATTTTCGATGATTCATAGCCGCACCCCATTCGGTTCATTGTATGCAATGAATCTCCCTGGGTAGAACGGGAGAACAAAGGCTGCACTAAAGGCGTAGCCCTTGTTCGTAAGTTTGTAACTCCTGCATCATATTTTCCGGGCGGTGGGCATCGAAACCGCTATATCGCCCGGTTTTACCAATCTCCAGCATACGCCCCACGTGGGTATACCCCAGCGCCGCCGGGGGCAGATGGGTTACGGGATCATCCAAATTCCGCACCACGGTAAACCCCTCCCACCGCTGCGCCAACCGAGGGGAAAGCACGCCCCAAACCACCCGGGGACAGGCAAAGCCGTAACCCACCGCCCGATGCCTGAGATCCGGGCGGTGGAACCATATGTACTCCTGGCAGAACACTGCCAACGCCGCCCCGTGGGAATAACCCACCGCCACCATCCGTCGGATCGCCGGATCCTGCACAAGGGGCGCCACATACCGCTCGGCAGATTTCCACACCCGCAGGAACCCCCGGTGGGCAAACCACACGGTATCTGCCATCCGCTTATAAGGCATGGCGGGAAAGTCCAAATTATTTTGCCAATCCTCCCTGCCGTGAGACGGCTCAAAGTAAAGATAAAGCGCCTGCCCCTGCCGCTCCACAGAGAAACTGGCGCCGTTTTCCACATGAATATATGGTGCCTTCAGACACCGATCAAAAAGTACACTCAGTTTCATAGTTTATACTATGAAAGAGTAAAAAAATCTGCTCGCACAGCGAGCAGATTTTTTTAAGACTTTCAAAAAAGTCCCCGACCGCAGAAAATAGGAGAAAGCAAACAGATTGTGTCAATCAATAAATCAAGATTGGGGAAGATATATCATTCTTTCTCTTTGTTTTATTTAAGAGGAAAAATACGCAAGGAGATGCGGATTTTATTGGAATTTTCTGCTATCCGCCAATCCGCCCTCTACAGTACCAATG
>JAZSRD010000089.1:0-9909 GCA_045538295.1 Eubacteriales bacterium | reverse complement strand
GGATACAGTAGGAAAAAACAAAAGAATTATTGAAGAATACATCAGAAATCAATTGGAAGAGGACCGTGCTTCGGACCAAATTAGCATAAAAGAATATATGGACCCGTTCACGGGTAGCAAGAAGAAGTAGGCAAAAAAAGAAAGCCGCACGTGAGCGGCTGCCTGTAATGGTAATGCGGTGTCAAACTTTCAGTGCCTCTTACAGAGGCTAAGCCTGTATTAGCCCCTTCTAGGGGCTGTGCAAACCACCAGTTTACTGGTGGTTATGATTACAATAAGAGCCCGGCAGTTCCGCCGGGCCTAAATATTTTTACAGAAAGATACAGAGCAGGATTCCGGCAATTATGCAGCCACCGGCAACTATCAATTTGAGAACATTCAGTTTAGGAGCTTTTTTGCGATGGCGCCGTTTTGCATCCTCAGCATCCATACCCATGGCTTCCAAAATCTCCACTTCTTTATAGGAATAGACGGCGCTGCCGATTAAATAAATGCCAAATAGAAAGAAGATGGGCATTACGGTGATCATGGCTAAAAGACCGCTTTCGTTAAATATTGCGATATACCCGAAGACTAATACCCAGCACACGCTCAAAATGGGGATAAATGTATCGAAAATTTCAACTTTTGTCATTTTCTCGGGCTTTTTTGACATAATATGTACCTCCAAGTTTTGCTATTGGAATTTATTATAACATAAAATAACTAAAATGTGTTAAAAATTTAAAAAAGAAAAGCGCCACAGGCGCTTTTCTTTTAGAGCTTTAGATCTTCGCTCCAACCTCGGGTGAACTTCACATCGTCGTCTTGAGGAATTGTTACTTTGCTTTCCTTGGTTTTGTGGTCGGGTTGCAACATGGGCAAAGTGCAATAATAAGGGACGACATCCTTTTTTTCTTTTGGTTTCATAAAAAGTTCCTCCGTTATTATAATAACCGGATGGAAGCTGTTTATGTTAAAACTTTGCCGCAACTTCTAATGCTTCGTCGATATGGGCGCAGAAATGATCTTCGCCCACAGCATGGTAAAAACCGGATTTTTTCATAACCTCAAGAGGCTGTGGATTCACATGGGATAATACTAATTCTATTTTGCGTTCTTTACATTTTTTTAAAAGAGATTCGAGGGCGTTCATGGCGGTGGCATCAATGGCGGGGACTGATCTCATTCGTAATACCAGGCAGTGGGTGTAGTCTTTAAAATGAATGTCCAAGATCTTATCTGCGGCGCCAAAGAACAGGGGACCGCTCACTTCGTATACCCGCACATTTTGCGGTACCACTTTTAGATCAAGGCTATCGGCGTCGGACTCGGTTTCGGTGTATTTCCAACCGGTAACAGAGGTTTCTTCACTCATACGCTTCATAAAGAGCAGGGCTGCAAGGATCATGCCCACCTCAATAGCAATTACCAAATCAAAGATAACGGTAAGGGCAAAGGTGATTATCATAACGATAATGTCGCTCTTGGGTGCGGTTTTTATTGTGTGCACAAACTTGCGCCACTCGCTCATATTATATGCTACCACAAATAGGATGGCGGCAATGGCGGGCATAGGAATTAATGCTGCATAGGGCATTAAGAACAATAATACAAGCAGCAAGACTACTGCGTGCACCATCCCTGCGATGGGGGTTCTGCCGCCGTTCTTGGCATTGGCAGCGGTGCGGGCAATGGCACCGGTGGCGGGAATTCCGCCGAATAAAACAGAGGCAATATTTCCAACGCCTTGGGCCACCAATTCGGCATTGGAATTATGCTTGGAGTTTACCATGCTATCGGCCACAACGCAGGAAAGGAGGGATTCAATAGCGGCTAAAATGGCAATGGTGAAGGCGCTGGGAAATACGGCGGAAATTTTGGCAAAGCTAAAGTCCATACCACTGATGGCCAGTTTCGGTAAGCCGGTGGGGATGGTATAAAGCTCACCGATGGTATATACTCCTTCGTCCATTCCCGGAATAAACTGTACCATTAAGGCACCCACCACAACGGCAATTAGGGAAGGGGGGATCCGCTTTTCAACCTTGGGGTAAAAAATCAAAATCGCCAGGCAAACAATACCTACCAACAAGGCTTGCCAGCTAAAGGTGCCTATTGCTTCAATGTTTGCGTGGATCTTTTCCAGAGTTTCAACCGGTTTCACGCCGGTGGCGTAGGTAAGACCTAAAAAGTCTTTAACTTGCCCCACTAAAATTGTAACGGCAATACCGGCGGTAAAGCCGGTGGTAATAGTATAGGGGATAAATTTGATCAAGGAGCCAAGCTTTAACACACCCATTAAAATCAGAATGATACCTGCAATAATGGTGGCGATGATCAATCCATCCATGCCGTGGGCGGCTACGATGCCCGCCACGATCGTTGCAAAGGCGGCGGTGGGACCGGCAATTTGTACTCGGCTTCCTCCCAGGAATGATACCATAAATCCGGCTGCAATGGCGGTATAAACGCCGCAAGCGGGCTCTACACCCGATGCCAGCGCTAAAGCGATGGATAAAGGCAGTGCAATAATAGCCACAATAATACCGGCAATCAGATCCTGCATAAATTGCTTTTTGCTGTAATTTTTTATTACGGAAAATAGTTTTGGCTTCAAATAAGAATTCTTCACAATAGTTACTCCTTGCAATATAGACATCCGCCAAATTATATATGTGTTTGAACCCTGCATATTTTTGCGTGGCAATATGACTCGCCGAAAGGGTAATATAACTAAAAAACCGACTTGTGGGAACAAGTCGGTTTTTTTTGGTACGCCCGACTGGATTCGAACCAGCGGCCTTCAGAGTCGGAGTCTGACGCGCTATCCAACTGCGCTACGGGCGCATTCACAGTTTGTTATTATACTATTCCTTTTTAAAAAATGCAACCTTTTTTTGAAATTACTTTTCACTTTTGAAAAATGTTTGCTTTTTTTGTAACTTTATGTTATGATAAACTAAATAATTGCGTTGTGGAGGCAGGATATGTCAAATTCCGAGATTTTCAAAACGGCATTTAAGGGTTATAACAAAACTGAAGTAATCTCATATATCGATAATTTAAACCGGCAAGCATCTATGCTTCAAAAGGATCTGGACGAAGCCAACGCCCGCCTTTTGCAGATGGAGGATGAGCAGCAGGAAAACGAGGCAGAGAACGATCGCCGTGTTGCCGATGAGGAAGCCTTGCGGGCAAGCATTGCAACGGAGCTCACACCGGCATTAAGCGAGGGGATCCGTGCTAATCTGGAAAGCGAACTGCGTCCCGAGATCGAAAAAGAAGTGCGCCGCAAGATCGAAGAGGAGATGGCGGCTAAATATGAAGAAGCCGCTCGGTACGAGATCAATACCCGTATTCAGGGCCAGGCAGAGGAGGTGCGTGAACTGCGCCGCCGTGCCCAGCTTTACGATGATAACCGGGAAGTGTTGGCGGAGTTAATGATCAAAGCCAAAAACGATGCCACCGCCATTGTGCGGGAAGCGGAAGATCACGCAAAAGCATTGCGTGAAGATGCGGAGCAACGTTATAAATTGCTGATTTCCGATTATAAATTATTAAAATCCAATTTGCTTACCGCCAAGGGCGAAGCAGTGGAAAAATTGAACATAGCCTTAAAGAGTTTAGAGGATTTTGAACGCCGCTTCTCTTGTATGGATCAGGATGTTGCTCATTCCTGCGCCCACTTAAAAGATTGATTGCCAAAAAACCGTTTCATTTTATGAAACGGTTTTTTAAATGTGACAGCCGGGGAGGGTGCAAAGGGAAGAGGGAGCACCGGGCTCGTTGGATATGGTATAGTTTTTTAATTGTTGATATAAACAGCCTGCCCGTACCACGCAATTGAAGCCGTAACGCCCTCGCAGCTGATCTACTGCTTGATCTAAGTGGTGCTCTAAATACCGCCGTTGGTTGGGGTCCCAAAGGGTCAGTTGCTGGTTTTCGTCGTCGGGTTGCAGTTTAGAAACACCCACCCCAATACAACGCACCGGAGTGGAAAGGTCGTAATTCTCCCGAAAGACAGAGAAGGCAGTTTCTGCAATTTCAATGGCATTGCTGGTGGAAATGGATAAGGGGCACTGCCGACTAATGGATTGAAACCGCGTGTTTCGCACAAATAAAGTGATCAAACTTCCGCAAAGCCCTTTCATGCGCAGGCGGGAGGCCACATGCTCTGCCAACATTAAAATTTGGACCCAAATTTCCTCCAAGGTGCACAGATCTCGGCTGGTGGTAACGGAATTGCTTACGGATTTTACCGGTTGTATTTCGGTGAGTAGGGAAGAAGCACCGTCGGCACCGGTGGCATATTGATATAACATTACCCCCATCTTCCCTAAAAGATTTTTTAAAAAGAGCGGATCGGCTGCCGCTAGATGACCGATGGTATAAATGCCGTATTGATGTAACTTTTCCCGGGTGGAACGCCCCACAAAAAGCAGGTCTGAAACCGGAAGCGGATGTACGATCTTTTTGAAATTTTCCTTGGAAATCACCGTGGTGGCATCCGGCTTTTTTAAATCACTGCCCAATTTGGCGAAGATTTTATTAAAGGATACCCCAATGGAAACCGTCATGCCCAACTCTTCTTTAATTCTGTTTCGGATCTCATAGGCGATTTTGGGGCCGCATCCAAAGAGCCGGGTGCTTCCGGTAACGTCTAACCAGGATTCATCGATTCCGAAAGGTTCGATTGCATCGGTATATTGGCGGTAAATATTTTGTACCAATTTAGAATAGTAGTGGTAAGCCTGCATGTCCGGCTTTACCACCAAAAGAGAAGGACATTTTTGCTTTGCCTGCCAAATGGTTTCGCCGGTACAAATGCCGTATTGCTTTGCTTGCTGGCTTTTGGCAAGAATGATCCCGTGCCGTTTATCCGGATCTCCCGCCACTGCAAAGGCTTTTCCTTGCAGGGTGGGATTTTTTACTGCCTCAACTGAGGCAAAAAAATTATTTAAATCGGAATGTAAAATAATGCGTTCCATAATACCTCACTATTCAAGAACAAATGTTCTATAATAATTATACCGCAAATCCTCTAAAAGTCAATGAGAAATTCTGCTAAAAATGTACATACTATTCCGGGTGATAAAAATGATAATGCGCAGAAGCGGTGTATTCTATTTAGTGGTATATATGGCATTGATCGGCTTAATATTTCGTGTTTTTTGGCTTTCAATCGGAGAAAATTCCATCCGGGCGGAAACGGTTGTGAATAGTCGGGAAAATTCGGTTACGCTTTACCGAACAAAAGGGCTGATCTATGATGAACAATTAAACTGCTTGGCAGGAAATCAACCCTGCTGGTATATGATGATCAATCCCCGGGATTTTGAGCGTAGTAACATAGAAACGTTGGTGAGCCTTACGAAGGTGAAACGGGAAGAGGTGCAGGATAAACTCAAAAAAGAAACCCCGTTTGTTTTGCAAACGGAAAGGGAACCTTCTTCCATGCCCGGTGTGCATGTCTTTAGGGGTGTCAGCCGCTATAGCGGGGTCGCATCCCACCTGTTGGGATATTTGGATAGCGCCGGCGAAGTGGGGCTTGCAGGTGTAGAAAAAGAATATAATGATTATTTAAACCTGTTTTCTGCAGAAGTGTCTGTTTCATATACAACCGATGCGGTGCGGGGTGCAATAGCCGGTCTTGGCATAACGGAGAACGATTCAGAGATTTCCGATAACGGACTGGTTTTAACCTTAAATAAAGAATTGTGTAGCGTATTGGATCAAAAGATGGATGAATATATTCCTACGGGAGCGGCGGTGATTATGGATTGTAATACCGGTGCAATTAAAGCGGTTAGTTCCCGCCCAAATTACGAAGAGTCACAAATTGCGTTGTATTTAGAGTCTACGGGCGGGGAACTGATCAACCGTGCCTTATCGGCGCAAACGGTAGGCTCGGTGTTTAAAATCATTTTGGCAGCATGCGCCCTGGAAGCGGGAATGGAAAATTTCACTTATTCGTGCAGTGGAGGAATTTTAATTAATGATCGTGTGTTTTTCTGCCACGATCATGCCGGGCATGGGCAGGTGGGTCTGCAAGAGGCGTTTGCACAATCCTGCAACACTTATTTTATTGCATTGGGGCAACTTTTGGGTTACGACCGTATTGCAGAAATGGCAAAACGGTTTAACTACGGAAAAAATATTGAAGTGCTGGGGGATATTGCTGCAGCCGGGGGCGTTTTCCCGGTTAAGAGCAGTAATTTATCTCTCGCCAATTTAAGTATTGGTCAAGGGGAATTGACTGCATCACCTTTGCAGATCGCTCTAATGACAGCGGTGGTGGCAAACGGCGGCATTCTGCCGCAAACGCATCTTTATGAGGGGTTGTATTTAAACGGAAAAGTAAAAAGTGATTTAAAAACAGCTGCAGAAATGCGTGTTTTATCTCGGGAACATGCAGATAAATTAAAGCAATACTGTGTATATGCAGTAGAAGAGGGGACCGGTAAAAACGCCAAGCCCGCTAAAGGGTCCGCCGGCGGAAAAACCTCCAGCGCGCAAACCGGCATTATCCGAGATGGTGTTGAGCAATTAAATGTATACTTTACCGGGTTTTATCCTGCAGAGGATCCCCAATATGTAATCACAATATTTGCAGAGGATGGAGAGGCAGGGGGGGAAACCTGCGGTCCTGTCTTTCGGGAAATATGCGCATATCTTGCATCGTGATTGATATTCTCACTTGTTTTTCCTTGGATAATGTAGTATAATTAAAAAAAATCAAGGAGAGAAACAGTGGAAGTAGGAATTGGTATTTTTAACGGAATCTCTTTTGAAAAGCAGGTTGAATATTTCAAGAAATATGGGATCAACAGAACCTTTGTTGGTTCTGATATTACCGATTTCGACCATGTAATGGGGCTTTTTAAAGAAAATGGCATTATCTGCGAAACTCTTCATGCACCATTTGGCGGGATCAATGCCATGTGGGGAGAAGATGAAGAGGCGGCTGCCAAGATGATGGATCAGTTAAAGGACAGCGTGGATAAGTGCGCCCGTTATAATATTCCCGTAACAATCGTTCACCTTTCCAGTGGGCGTCCCATGCCGGAAGTTAATGAGCGGGGAGCCAAGCGTTACGAGGAAATTTTCCGCTATGCCAAAGAAAATGGCGTGATCATTGCCTTGGAAAATCAAAGATATTTGGAAAATCTTCAGTATTTTATGGATCATTATCAAACACCGGGATTCTGCTGGGACAACGGCCATGAATACGGTGCCACAAAGGGGATCAGATTTATGGATCACTTTGGCAACAGAGTGGTGGCACTGCATATTCACGATAATCGATGCGGAACCGATACCGATGATCATTTGCTTCCCTTTGACGGAAAGATCGATTTTGATGTGGTGGCAAAGGATTTAGCACAAAGCGGCTATAGCGGAACATTAATGCTTGAGGTTGGCAAGCTGGTATCTATTGACGGCAAGCGGGTATATGAGGATTTGACCGACGAAGAATATGTGGAACGTGCCGCACTGGCGGCACAGAGATTAGCAGTTATGGTGGAAAACCGCAAAAAATCCTAAAGGAACCGTTATTTTTTACACGAAAAGGAAAAATATTTGTTGACAAGCAGGTGTTTTGTTATTATAATATTATCTGCTATTGATTTTTTCCGTTTCTTTATTTAAGGAGAATACAATGAAAATCAATCTTAAAGACGCATTTATATTAGACCGTTATGAAAAAGAGATAAACTTTCGGTTACCGGTTGCTGAGGATGAAGAATTGAACAGTTTGGCCAACTTTACGGAAGCACCGCAGGTTTCTTTTTCCATTCGTGGAAAGTACGGTTTGGTAATGTGCGATACGGTAATTGATTTTGCCTATACCAGTTATTGCTGCCGTTGTTTGGCACCGGTAAGCGGAAAGCTGCATATTGAAAATCAGCGCCGAATGATCACCGATCCTTTAAAAGAGGATGAAGATACGATCTTGATTGATCCTAATTTTGTTTTTTATCCCGATGAAGAGGCAAAAAATCAAATTATACTTGAATTTCCTGAACGGTTTCTTTGTGCGGAAGATTGTAAGGGGCTTTGCCCTGTATGTGGATGCAATCGGAACATAGAGAAATGTGATTGTGAGGATTCAAGTATTTGATTTGTTATTAAAATGGTATCATAAATGGAGGTAAGATAAATGGCAGTTCCTAAGAGAAAGGTTTCTAAAGCAAGAAGAGACAAAAGAAGAAGCAGTGTTTGGAAGTTGGGCGCTCCCACTTTGGCAGAGTGTCCCCAGTGTCACACCCTGAAGGCTCCTCACAAGGCTTGCCCTGAGTGCGGTTATGTGAATGCCGATCTGTCTGTTAAAGACGGTAAAATCGCTGTGAAAGCGGCCGCTGCTGCGAAGAACGAAGAAGCCACTGTTGCTGAAGAAACTTCCGCAGAATAAAGAGTTGAAGTTGTTGATAGAGAAGGCGGGTTTTCTGCCTTCTCTTTTCTTCATTGTGGGCTTTTAAGGAAGGGAGGTGCTGTAATGGCTGCAAAGATCACCGGTGTAATGCCGGATTCTTTAGGAGAAGAGTTGGGGCTGAAGCCCGGCGATATGCTGCTTTCTATGAATGGAAAGCAGGTGCGGGACGTAATTGATTTCATGTATTACCAAGCCTCTGCTGAACTTTCTCTGTTGGTGGAAATCGATGGGGAAGAGGTTTTGTTTGAGATCGAAAAAGAGCCGGAAGAGCCGTTGGGAATTGATTTTGAAGATTATTTAATGGATCGCCAGCGCAGCTGTAAAAATAAATGCATTTTTTGCTTTATTGATCAGCTTCCCAAGGGGTTACGTGAAACTCTTTATTTTAAAGATGATGATGCACGCCTTTCCTTTTTGATGGGCAACTATATCACCTTGACCAATCTTACAGATGAGGATCTGGAACGTATTGTAGCGATGCGTATTTCTCCCATCAATATTTCGGTGCATACCACTGACCCTGTACTGCGGGTTAAGATGATGGCAAATCCTAATGCAGCAAAAATCAATGAGATCCTGCATAAGTTTTATAATGCAGGGATCGAAATGAATTGTCAGATCGTGCTTTGTAAGGGCGTTAACGATGGGGAATACCTGGAAAAAAGCCTGCGGGACCTTGCGGCCCTTGCTCCTTATGTACGCAGTACCAGCGTGGTTCCAGTGGGGATTTCCCGCCATCGGGAGGGGCTTTATCCTTTGGAGTCCTTTGAAAAAGAAGATGCGGAACAAATTATTGATATGATCGAAAGGATCGGTGAAGAACAGCGGCAGATAAACGGTGTTCGAGGCTGCTATCCTTCCGATGAATTCTATGTGCTGGCTCGTCGCCCGGTGCCGCCGGAGGAATTTTACGACGGTTACCCTCAAATAGAAAACGGCGTTGGGTTAATGCGTTCCCTGCAGCAGGAACTGGAGGATGCTCTTGCCTCGGAAAACGGTGACGATATGCCCCGGGAAGTGGGGATCATAACCGGTGTATTGGCTGCTGATTATATGGAAAATTTATTGGAGATGGTTTGTAAAAAGTTTACGGAACTTCATTATGAAATTTTCCCTATCGTTAATCACTTTTTTGGCGAAAAAATCACTGTATCCGGCCTTGTGACCGGCACGGATATTGTGGAACAGTTGAAGGATAGCAAACTGCCTGAACGTTTGCTGATCCCTGGTAGCATGCTACGGGCAGAGCAGGATCTGTTTTTAGATAGTGTGTCCCTTTGTGAGGTGGCAACAATTTTAGATCGGCCTATTACCGCCACCATGAATGATGGCGCCGATCTTTTGGATAAAGTTTTAGGGAGGTAAGAAGATGAGAATGCCGGTTGTGGCAATTGTAGGGCGCCCCAATGTAGGAAAAAGCGCCTTGTTTAATAAATTAGCCGGTGCCCGTCTTTCGATTGTGGAGGATACCCCCGGTGTAACACGGGACCGTA
>JAZSRD010000004.1:0-27111 GCA_045538295.1 Eubacteriales bacterium | reverse complement strand
CGGAATATTCCACGGAAGCCTCACCGAATTTGGCTTCACCCACAGGCTCGTTTGCGGTTTTGCCATAAGTCCAGCCGTCGATAGACGGGGTGACCGCCCATTCATTTTCCGCACGTGTAATCGCAAACGGTAGAGTGACTTGTGCGTTATCTGTAGTGCTCCACTTATAGTTTGCGGAATCCTTCAGCTTAAGAACAACGTCGTAATAACCGTTCAGTTTTACGCCCGTACCACCGTTGTTTTCAACCACGGTGTAGAGTTCTGTATCTGTGATGTCAGCCGTCTGCACAGAGCCGGTGTAAGGCTTGCTTGCGATGGTCGGTTCGGTAACAATAGCCTTATTCACAGTCACGGTAAAGCTGCCCGTTGCTTCATTGTGGTTTGGAGCAGTAGCCTTATAGTACACGGTATAAGTGCCTGCTTCTGTGAAACTTGGCAAGCTACCGTAAGTGCCGTTTTGCTCTGTGCAGTAGGTAAAAGTGATCGGCTGATTATTGACCGCTATCGCATTTGCAGAAACGGTAGGGGTAAGCGCATCGCCACCGTTATAAGTCAGTGTTCCGATCTGCCTAACCTCAACATCGTCAAGGTCAGCCGCATTGATTTTGAAAATAGTTGTCAGCTCTTTGCCCTCAACCGTTACCTTTGCGGTAGCATCACCTACATTAAGGTTGTTAGAATATGTGATCTCGCCGTGTTCCTTAGAGCCTGCCCAATTATCCGAGAAGGTAACAGATGCACCTGTGGCAATAGCAGAGCCGGTATAGATGACATCGTCAGCCGTCAGCGTAGCCGTTGCAGTATGATTATTGCAGACCGAACATGTTTGGGTAATTGTATTTTCCATTGCGGAATACTTGCAAGTATGCTTGTGTAAATAAATCGTGTTTCCTTTATTGGTAATGGCATAACTGCTATTATCTGCGTGGAAGTACCGCGAATAGTCGGCAGTATTGCTTCCTGTGATTGCTATATCATTTTCACTTGCAGCTGTCGTGATACCTATATCTGCACCCGATGTAAGTGTGCCAACTGTAATGGTTTGGCCTTCTTGAAGATAAACATCGCCCTCAACGTTGCCTGTGATTTTTGCATCACCGGATATATAGATGGAACCATCAGTGCGTATTGCGTATTTGTGGTTATCGGATATGTTGCCACCATAAATATTGATTTGCGTGGAATAATATGAAGTAATCGCAGCATCTCCATCCCTTTTGTTGCAGCCTGTAATCGTTCCCCCATACATATTGAAGGAGGCACCATCTATAAGATATACAGCATCTCTTATGCCGTCTTTTAAGGTACCTGAATACATATTGATCGTCGCATTGCTGTAAGCAAAAAGTATCTCTTTCTCACCGAGGATACAACCCGTACCCGCACAATCGCACAAATTAAGCGTGCTGTCATCACTCAATGATACAACCTTAGAACTTGGACTTTGAGCAGGGTATATCGTTTTTCCGTTTAAGCAAAGCGTAACATCTTCTGTGCAGGTTATTCTGATTGTGGGGCGATAATTTGTACCATTTCTAACATCATCGCTAAGATAATACTTTCCGCCGCTTTTTATCTCATAACAACCAGTGACCGTTTCTGTCAAGCTTGATAGTTCTGTCCAGCCGGTATGGTCGCCGGAACAAGGATTTTCTGTGGCGGGGGGATTGCTGGGCGTTAAACCGCAGAAGGAGACACCATTTGACGAATAGAGTGTAACGTAACTAAGCTCATTTGTGTAGCTCGGCTCTATAGTTCCGTAATAATTTATGTTGGAAAGACTGGCACAGCCCATAAAAGCGTTGCGACCAACAGAGGTGACATTGCCCATAAAAGTAATAGTCTCCAGACTGGCACAGCCTTGGAAAGCATAGTTACCAATGGTAACGTCGCCCTTAACAGTTAACTTCTCCAGACTGCTGAAGCCTCGGAAAGCATTGTTACCAATGGATGTTACGCCTTCTTCAATAACGACGATGGATGTCATTACGTTTACCAACGCTGTCGTCGAACTCAAAGCGCCGTTACCGAAGATGGTCGTTACGCCATTTTCTTCGTCAACCTTGTAGTAAAGCTCTCCTATCACGCCGTCGTATTCCGAATCCGCCGCACTTGCTGTAAAGCTTATTGTCGGCAGCAAAGATACTACCATTACAAGTGCAAGCACAAGGCTGAGTATTCTTTTAGTAAATTGTTTTTTCGTTTTCATGTCATTACCTCCGTATAGAGATTATGTGAATCGGCATATCGCCGTTTATTGCAAGTAAAATTATTGGGCTTTTTTCTTTGAAAGAGCGTCTTGCGCTTCGTTTAGTGTTTTCTCATTCTTTTCCTTAACAAAGTCCGTAAATGCTTCCAGCACTCGTTTGCTGATTTCACGGCAGTCTTTATCTAAAACCTTTTGAATTTCCTCCTGCCGTGTTTTTTCATCTACGTTATAGATGCTCAAAATTTGGTTCAGTGCTCCAGAGAGTCTCATTTTCAGAGGAACCTTTGCATCGGTTGGAACAATGGCGGAATATTGCAGTCCCTGTATCAGAAGCTCTGCTTGATGAAACTGTTCATCCGTCCAGCCATCACATTCCGCCGCAAAGATCTTCTTTGCGCGATCGACGTGATTTTGCCGCAGATGATTGCGGCAAAGTTCACTTTGGAAGGTGGCAATAAAGAAATCTCTTGCAATCTCGCTTTCCTCACAGGCTACAGCAACAGTCATCGTTTCCATACAGATAGAGGTCGCTGAACCGATACCTTTATCGCTTTCCGCTTTTAGCATATTCCACTGGAAATTGCATAATTCTTCAACGATAGTCAGCAGCAAATGCTTTTTACTCTTAAAATAATATGTAATATTACCGGTACTAAGTCCCAACTTTTCCGCAATCATTCGTGGAGAAGTATTTGAAAAACCTTCTGTAAAAAAACTCAGATGCCGTTTGTACGATCTCGTATTTTGTGGTCGTTCCTGCACGAGCCATATCATCACCTCTTGCTTATATAGTAAAAAGCAAATCATAACCACCAGTTTACTGGTGGTTATGATTATTTTTGTTAGGATGCTTTCCAAGAATCGGTGTTAAAGGAGCCGGTGCCCCAGAAGCCGGTGGAATAGTTGCAAATGCTGGCGGTACCCGGCGCAATATCGCTGAATTGCCGCCAGTTTCCGTTATCGTTCACATAAACGCAGCGGTAAACCACGGCGGTGCCAAAGAGGGAGGTTAAAGGATTGGTGGTCATATAAATGACCATTTCATCGCCGCTGTAGCTATTGGTAATGTTTTCCTTTTTAATCATGATCTTCACATTGGTTTGCTCGCCGTTGATGTTAATGTGCAGGTTGCCGGGGAACAGCTCTTCCACTGCGGCAATATCTGCGCTGTTTGCACCGGAAACGTTGGAAATATAGCTGGAATTTCGGTCGTTGCCCGGCACATTTTCCATGTAGTTGGTTAAGGCTTCGTATTCTTCGGGGGTGTTCAGGATCTGGTGGAACCGATCCATGGCATTGTGCACAGTGGATTGATCGTTTTGATCGGGAATCTCGTCGTAGGGCAGGAATTCAAATTCAATTACCGAATTCAACAGGGCAGTGGTGCCCTTGCCGTTATAAGAAAAGGTAACGGGAAAGGAGAGGGTTCCCTGGGGCTCGATCTTCCAATCCGGGTGCTTTTTCTTCATGGTGGTGGAAACTTCCACGTTGGTGTTATCGTAGGTGCCCTCCCCTTCTATATATGTCATTACGTTGTAGCCGTACACCGTATCGGAATTATTAAACACCGTAACGGTAATGGTTTGGGTGGCGGCACTGCTTAGATCCGCCGTACTGTTTAAGATAGTGCCGATAAAGCGGTTCACAGTAAAATTGGTGCCGCCGGTAACCTGGGTAATAAAAACGCCCCGCTGGGGATCGGTGTTGCTGATCCCTTGAATGTTTAGCGTATCGGATACCTGGGCATAGCCCAAAGAGAGAAAGCAAAAAAGAAAGAAGACGGTTACCCACAAAATGATTTTATAACGCAGTTTGATCATGGTAATGTCTCCTTTCTTCTAAAAATTATTTTTCTTGTGCCAGAATCTCCATCATAGGGTTCTGATAAACATCGTCTTCCACGCTGATTTCGAAAGAGTATACAATGCCGTCTTGCGCCACAATAAAGAATTGGGAGCAGGTCTGGTCTTCGTTTTCGTAAAGAAGGATCGGCATTTGCAGGGTATCCCGAATCTCCAAAAGCTCGGCAAAGGTTTCCACATTCAGAACCTGATATTCTGCCATATCAAAGGGATTGCTGATCTTTTGGATATAGGAGCGGTAAGAGGCCAGCAGCCGCTTTACCTTGCGGGCATAATCAATGTGCTTATCTCGGGTAAGGATCACAAAGAGGGCAACCAAAATGGCGGCCAGGAACTCCAGCACGGCAAAGAGGATGAACAGCACTTTATAAACAGTGCGGTTCTTATTGTTTACCACCAGGATCTTTTGTGCCTCTTCCTCCACGGGCAAAGCGGTGTGGGGGGTAACGGTGGCCTTGTTCAGGGGCACGTGCAGTGCTATGGTGTACTCCCCTTCGTTTTCCCGAACAAAGGTTTTGCTCTCGCCCAGCACATTCACCTTCATCCGCACGATCAGGGAGGATTCCACATCCTCCAGATGATAGGCGGCAATAAAGCTTTTGGCAAGCTCGTTGTAGTGCTGATAATCCAGCTTTACCTGATCCTCGATCTTAAGGGTGCTGCCTTGGGCGGTGGCGGTGGCGACAGGCTTTAGGGAGAACACAGGATTATAGATTGCCATTTGGGAATCCCGATCCTTTACCTCCACCTGGGCATCGATCTGGTAGCTGTATTGATACTGCACATCCTTTTCTGCCATTTCCAATGTGTAGGTAAAATCGGCAGTCATGCGTTCCACCAGAGAGGCTACGTAGGCGTGGCTGCCGTTCAGGTATTCCTCGCTGTAAAAGGCATTATCTGCAAGATATGCTTTGTATAGCACCTCTCCCTCTTCTGTGTAGGGAATATAGGTAGCCCTGTTGGCCTTCACAAAGGAAGTGCCGGTAAACAAAAGGGCAATGGTTAAGAGCAAAAGAATGGCGGATTGAATGGCAATCCAGCGATTTCTGCGTTGCTGGTAAAGAGAACGCTGCTTCTTTTCGTTTTCAGACATGGATAAACACCTTGATTCCTTAAATTATTTATTAAATAGTTCCCGCATCCATAGGGTGGGATAGCCGAGAAACTTAATTTTCCAATGTTGGATCCCGATAATATCGTTGGGAGTAATGTAGCCGGGGTCGGGGGCATCGTTGGCGTCGCCCTTAGTATAAATGCGTAGCTCGCCGTTGATGTTTTCCAGATGGGTCACACGGTGGATCACTCGTTTTTCGTTGGAACGAAAAACCAGAATCTCCCCCGGTTTAATGGTTTGGTTTGTGTATTGCTTATAGATCAGGGCATCTCCCTGATCCAGGGTGCCGGTCATGCTTTCGGTGGCAATCACCAGCAGGCCAAAGCGGAATTGGCAGGAGATCAGCAGAATAAACACTGCCATGATCCCCACAGAGATGGTTGTAACAATGGCATCGGTAATACGGCTGCGTCGGGAGGCTGCGTTCTTTTTCTGTTCGTACAATCCCCGTATAAAAAGAAGCACCAGCAGGGGCAGCACAGTTTTGCAGAAGGAGTACAGGGCGGCAGGCATATTGGATACCACAGGAAAAAGCAGGGGATAAAGGGCCAGAGGAATGCGGAAGGCAATATTGGGAAGTGCCCCATACCGCACAGAGAGATAATGATAAAGGATATTGGCGGTAATGGCAGGGATCAAAACCGTGCCACAGAAATCCATAAAGCGGGAAAAGGAGCCCAGAGGGCGATTGCTCATAAACAGCAGGATCTCCAAAATCACAAGGGCAAGATAGGATAGAGCATGAATAACCTTCCCCTTTTGAGCCAAAAGGATCCGCCGAATCGCCTCTGCAGAGGGGATCGCCACCAAATAGGCAATAAGATCCATCCAGCGGAGGTGGGCGGCAAAGGAACTTTTGGCATAGCCAAAGCGCAGCCCTGTTACATAGAAAAGGGCTATCGCCATCAGCGCAGCGGCAAGGGCAAGAAGTGCCACCTGCTTATGCACCACGGCAAGAATGCTCCTTTTTTTAACAAAGAGGAGAAAGGCGGCGGCAAAAAGAATGCCAAAGAGCGCCAAAAATAGATTGCCATAGGCGGGCTTGGGTACAAAACAGGCAAGGAGAAGCAGGCCGGTAAAAAGCCCGGTCAGTATGTATAAGACTTTGCGGTCGTAATGCATATGCTCCTCCTTGCTGTTTGTACTCATTGGTTCCATTATGCCTCGCTTGCAGCCAGCTCAATGGCGTAGGAAGCACCCACAGAGGTGGTAACAGATTCAAGCAGCTCAATGGTAATGGTGTAGTCCTTGCTGGACTTTGCATCGATTGTCTGGGCAGAGTTGTTCCAGTCGCTGGTGATCTTAAAGGTGGTTTCGTTGGTGTTCTGGCTCAACCGAGGAGTAACCTTTGCGGCGTAGTCGTTGTTGTTCTGAATAGTGAACACAAAAATGGCGGTATCACCCTTAACAGTAAGGCAGTTTGCGCTAAAGGTTGCTTTATCGTTGGTAGCACTAACGGTGGCGGTATCCTTGCCTTCGTTTGCAGGTACGCCTACTTTTGCATCGGAAAAGAAGATGTTTTCGTCGAAAGCGGTGTTTACGTTACCGGCATCCACGTTGGAAGCACCTTGAATGTCCAGCAGATCGGAAACAGAGGCATAACCCATACTAATGCACATAACGGCGATCAGCAAGAAAGCCCCAATTACGATTTTTCTGTTTCTCATGTTTTTTCCTCCTTTCTTCAAAAATTTTATATAGAGATCAATAAACGCAAGGTTATTGAAACCTCCCAAAAAACAAAAACCGGCAATAAAATAACTTTATCGCCGGCGGTGCATATCGTTGTGCAAGGGGTAATAAAGAGAAGATTTCTTTTGAAAAACACAAAGAGAGGGATCTAATACTTTACGGAATGCATTATACCACGGGTATCCAGGAATTGCAAGGGGAAATAAAAAAACCACTCTGCAAGGCATAGCATCCTGCAGAGTGGTTTTATTCAGGGGATAGAACCGTTGATTTAATCCTGTTCAAGCGGCAGGCGGTTTTCTATAAGATACGTTAAAATTCTTTGCGCCGATTTTCCATCACAATAGGTGAGATAGTCCTTACGGAATTTGCGGATGGGCTCATAATCGTAAGAGTCTATATTTCGGATCCTTTCTATTGCTGCATCGGTATTTGCAACCGATATTTTCTCGGCAAACTCCTCATAAGGGAACAAAGCCCGCTGGTGGTACGCAGTTAGAGAAAAATCTTTGCAAGTGAGGAGCAGGGGCTTATTGGTAAGCACGGATTCAAAAATTACATCACGGTAATCGCCGATAATAATATCCGAAACCACAAACTGATTTCTTATAGCCATTAACCCTGTCATATTTTTGGCAAAGCCGGGTATCTCAACAGTGTTTTTGATGGGTTGCTTATCAAGATTTATAATATTAACAAGCACCACATACTCGTCGCCAAGTTTTTTTGCCATAAGTTCAAGATCAAGCATTTCGGCAAATAAGGCTTCTTTGGATCGGTAACGATTAGACGGAGCATAGCAGATAATCTTTTTTCCTTCCGCCTCCGGGAATAGTTTGTAGAGGTCCTCTCTGCTCTTTTTGCGGAAATCCTCATCAAAATAACAATCTGTCAGGCAACTTCCTCTTAGGGAGAAGTCGGTGGTGATGTTTGTGGAAAAGATCTTTTTGTAGATTTCTGCCATCTTGTCCGACGGTGTCTGGAGCAAGGAAATATCCATGTCTGACTTCAGGAGATGAAGCTCACGCTCTTCTCTTAACTTGAAGGGTTTGATAAGACCTGTGGGTTGGAAGAAGCATGCCGAATCGCCAATAACGATAACCTTCGTTTCCTTTCGGAATTTAAGTGAACTTATCCGACCTACCGACTTTTCGATGATGATAAATTCGGCAGAGGCAAGCTCTTTGGCAAAGGCTTCCGTATTGCGCTTATACTTGCTGGCACTTACAAACTTCAGTTCAAAGCCTTCCTGCTGCTCAAGAAGCGCATAGAGCCGCTTGAAGGAGAACGGTAGGGATTTGGCGCCGGCAGAAAGAAAGATCACCTTGTTTTTTACCGGTTCGGTCAGGCAGGCGTTCTCATAACACTGCCGGAGTTGATGCAGTTCTTTTTTGAAAGCATGTTTTTTCTTGCCGAAGGCAAGGTTTGCCTCCACCTCTTCCTCGGTCAGCCATAGACCGTAGCGGGGATCCTCGCCGTATTTGAGTTGGAACTTATCAAGAAATGCCTTCTGTACATCTTCGCTTGATCGAGCAAAGGACATAGGAATGCTTTTAGAGAGCTGATTCCGAGGTGTTTTCATATTGATCAGTTCCATATCATCCCAGGTAAGTTCCTTGGCGTATTCCACCTTGTTTCCGTAGAGCTCCACCGAATCCACAAGATGGGCAAGGTTTTTTGTAAAGAGCTCCTTTGATTGCCCTTCAACATAATAGTTTATGGCAAAATCGATCAACGCTCTTCCCAGGGATAGTTTGTCGCTGGCAGGAAGTTCACAATAGTCCCTTGCAAACATGGGCAGATAGGCCTGCATGCTTTCATAAAGGGTAATATCGCAGTCAAGAGGCTTGATAACGGGTTCCCAACGGCCGTTTTCATAAGCGTATTCTTCGAGGCTTCTGTAAGGAAGATTGGCAAAGATGGCTTCAATAAACTGCTGTGCGTTTGGGTTGCAGGTAAAGTTCCGCCGGATGTTGTATTCATCCGAGGGAAGGGTGCTTCTTGAATAGTAGAACACGCTGGGAACTTCCTTGCCCACCACCTGTTGCCAGAGCCGGGTAAAGTTTTCCTGGGTATAACCTCTGCCCCAGTATTCCACAATGGAAAATTGCTTGTTTTTATCAATCTCCTGTTCAAGATAAGCGCATACGGGAATGCGTTCTTCTGCAGCCTTTGCAAGAAGGTAGTCTTCGTATTTTTTGGAGCCTTTGAAGATGTTTACCAAAGAAAGCGCAAAGGGTTGGGTAAACTCTGTATCTTCGTTAACAGCGTTGAGCTCAGGGAATATTCTGCGGAAATCCGCCTCTTCCATGTCCAGAGCCTTCAGCATCTTGCTGTAGGAGGAAAGCTTACCAAAGTTCCCGTAGCCTTGGCCCCAGAAACCTACATCAATGTGGTCAATAAACGATGGTATTCTCCATACACGTCTGGAGGCATAAATATACTTAGTTTCGATGGAGAGACCCTCTGTTTTGATGATCTCGTCGGCAATCCGTTTAAGATGGTGCCCGTCTCTTGCCACAAAGTAAAGGATTTTATCCCCTTTCTTTATGGCATCATGCACCGCCCAATGAACATAGGGGACAAAGAGCAGAGAAATATATGAATAGACAAACTCATCCTTGCTAAGGGTGTGCTCTTGCCTGAATCTGGCCATTTTTGCGGCAATAAGATAGGCATCGTAGGTTTTTATGGTATCCACAAGGCTACTTTCCAATTCGTTGAAAACAGGCTTTATAACCGGGGAAGTTGAAATGCCGAGCTGTTTGGGCACCTTAACATCAGAGTGCTGATTATCGCCATGATGAACCCATTTGGAGAACACGTAGTTGGGTGCGAAGTGCTTATAAACCTCCAAAAAGAGAGATTTTGCCGATTTTTGATAACCGTATTCGCTGGAGAGATAAAGGGGAATTTCGGCAAGAACGGGATCGGCCTTTGCCAGCATTTTTTTGATAAAATCAACGGGAAGATACATATCGCTGATTAAAATAACCGTCTGTTCGGCGGCAAGAAGTTCTTTAACATAAGCGATCTGCTTTTCCAGGGGAATGGTATCCTCCAACTCTGCTTCAAGCTCCCACTCCATCAGCTGTTTTTTCTGCTCGTCGGTAAGGTCGTAGAGCACCTGCATTCTATCGTAAATATATGCAAACTGAATTTCACGGCGCATATCGTTGCGTTCAACGGTGCTTCTGTTATAATATTCTCTGCAATTGGATTCGCAGGCTTTTCTGACCGCTGGGAAGTTAGCCACAAGATAGCCGGGGAAAGCGAGAGAGGATGAAGCCATTTTTTCTTTAATCTTGAAAAAGATGCTTTCCGGCTCAAGACCAACCCGGGAGATAAGAGTGTCGAAGATATCAAAGGTATAAAGAACGGGATATTCCTCGTTCTTTACCTTAAAATTAATAGTGGCATCAATGATTTTTTCAAAACTGTTTCCATGATCAAACTGCCAGTAAAGGGCTTTAATTCGTTTTATATCAGCAGAAAGATTTGTCCGCTTATAGTTGCTAATGGCTTCAAGCAGTTCGTCAAAGGTCTTGCATTTGGGACCGAGGGTTGCTTCGTCATAGCCCAAGGGGAAATCCAGCGTATCCGGATCAATATCAAAAATATAGCGAATAAAGTGCTTGGTTCCGCTTGCAACAAAATCGGTAAAAATGGACGAATAGTCCATAATGCAGAGATCAACTTTATCAATTATCTCATAAAAGTCATCTTTATTATCCCAGAAATAGATCCAGGGGCAGTCGGCGTAAGCCTCTTTAGCCTGCAAAAAGCCCATTTCTTTTTCCAGATAAGGATGCATTTTAAAAATCAGCAGAAGATGATTCTTTTTGCAAACCTCCACCAGCCTTTCCATATCCGGGATAGCTTCGGTGAAAACTTCACCCGTCTGCTGGTTTCTAAAGGTAGGCGTATACGCAATGAGTTTTGTGTTCCAGGGCAGTTTGCGCTGGCGGAGAATATTAAAATCAAAGGTGGAAACTCTTTTATACTTTTTCTGATAAAGATTGCGGGGATACCCTGCACGAATAATTTTTTCAGGAGCTATGCCAAGCTGTTCGCAGGCTATATTTTCAATAAATTCCGAGGGAGCAAGATACAGCTCGTTGTTCCTGTAATATACGTTTTTATCAATATATTTCTTTGCAAGTTCATATGCGAGATTGCCTTCTGTAAGGCTTCTCTCCACAGCCTTTACTCCCCCAACGCCGTGCCAAAGGTTAAGGTATTTTGCATGGGAAAGACCTCTTGGGATATAGCTTTTAACCTGTTCCGCCACCAACACACCGGTTTTATTCATGGCCAGCTCCGCCTCGAGTGTGCCAAGCTGATAAGCTCGGTAGCCCATGTTACGTATCAGGTTAATCATTTCAATATCATCGCAAAGCCAATAGGTAACAATATCTTTTCTGTATTTGTTCATATAAATGAACAAATACTTCGGATTTCCTCTGAAATCATTACTCTTATGTCCGGAACAAAATGCCCAAACCTTATTCTTATCCGGCTCATCAAAATCAAGGCACACGGCAGAATCCTCTTCGCTTGCAGAAACTTCTTTTCCAATGGTGCTCTTAAGTGTATCTTTTGTTTCAGCCGCCACCGGAATCTTTTCTGTTTCGGCAAGATTGTTGATCGCAGAAAAATGATTTTTCATGTTTTCCCCTTTCTGTATAAAAAACCATCCCCTTGTGTGTTGGGTGTAGCTAAGCGGTACCCAACCAATTAATTACATTATGCCTTGTAACGGCGATTTTTGGGGGAGGTGTTAAAAATTCTTCCATATTATGACATTTTACCACTAAAAGCGTATTTTAGCAAGCATTTATCCGTTTCTGTTTTTTAAAAGAGATATAGCATTACTTTTTTTGCTCTTTGCCTAGGCGGTTTTCCGAATAATTAAAGAAATCAGGATAAATTTCCCCCAAATCATAACAAAATATCACGGGATTACTCGTGTTTGCTTAAATCAAAAGCGAGGCGAAATTGGTGCAGTCCAATTTCGCCTCGCTTTTAATTTAGGATTTGGTGCTGCCCATTACCTTGGCGGTATCGGCAAACACGGTGTTCACATTTTCTTTTTTGCGGGAGGTGGCCACCCGTTTCATCAGTTCCTTGTAGAACAGTTCATCATCGAAGGGAAGCTCCACTTCCTTGCCCAAAAAGCCGGAGAGCTGCATGGCATTGCATAGAGTGGTTTCGTTTAAGCCCTCTCTGCCGTTTGCCACCAGCTTACCGCCCCGGAGAATGGCATCGCCCCAAGCGTTGATCACAGCCACGTGCTGCTCGTTTTTGCCGTCGGTCTCGGGGAGGATCTCGGTGAAGTTGGGGTGGCCAAAGAGCTCGGTGTTGGTCTTGGAGAATTCCTGCTCCGGCATATCGTATTCCGTTACGGTAAGCACGTCCTTTTCCACCACCAGCTTTGCCTGATCCATCTGGATCTCAAAGCGGTTGGTGCCCTTGGCATCACCGGTGGAGGTAATGAATACGCCGGTGGCGCCGCCCGGGAATTCCAGATAAGCGGTTACGTCGTCCTCTACCTCAATATCGTGCCATTTGCCGTAGTGCAGGTGCGCATGTACCTTTTGGGGCATGCCGCAGATCCACTGCAGCAGATCCAGCTGGTGGGGGCATTGATTCATCAAAACACCGCCGCCTTCGCCTGCCCAAGTGGCACGCCAACCGCCGGAATTATAGTAGGCTTGAGGGCGGTACCAGGTGGTGATCAGCCAGTTGACCCGGCGGATCTTGCCGTACTTGCCGGAATCCACCAGCTCTTTGAGTTTTCTGTAAACACAGTTGGTGCGTTGGTTAAACATCATGCCGAATACCACTTCCGGATGCTGATCGGCAACAGCGTTCATCTCCTTTACCTGCTTGGTGTATACACCGGCAGGTTTTTCTACCATTACGTGAATAGAGCGCTTCATGCACTCCATTGCCAAGGGGCAGTGGTCGTAGTGGGGGGTGGCAATGAGGCAAGCGTCGATCAAGCCGCTGTCCAGCATGGTAATGGCGTTATCAAAATATGTAATATTTTCGCCAAAATTCTGTTCCTTTGCCCAGGGGATACGGGCGGGATCAATATCTGCAATGGCAGTGATCTCAAAATCGGGGTTTTTCCCCTCCCGGATATGTTTTGCATGGGAAGAACCCATATTACCGATACCGATGATGCCTAATCTGATCTTTTTATTCATTATTCAAACCCTCTTGCTTTCAAATATTGATAACTTCTGGCAAGGCAGTCGAAGGGATCTTCTCCGTAGCATTTATCCTGCTCCACCAGCATATATTGAGTGCCGGCTTTTTCCGCCTGTTCAAACACCCGGTCAAAATTGATATTTCCTTCACCGATCACCGCCATCTGGGCATCGTAGGCGTAATCCTTCAGGTGGATGCAGGGCACTCTGCCGGAAAGCTTGCGGATCCATTCGGCGGGATCTCCGCCGCCCACCTGTACCCAGTAGGTGTCCAGTATAAAGCCCAGCTTTTCGGGAGCAAAATCCTCCGCCAGCTTCTGCAGGATCACCTTGCCGTTCAGCTTTTGAAATTCCCGGGCGTGGTTGTGATACATAAAGCACTTGCCGCAATCATAAAGCATTTCGATTACCGGCGTGTAGGTTTTAATAAAATTTGCGTAGGTGCAGTTGGGATCTTCCTCATCAAACCGGTAGTAACCTAACCCCACATTGTTGCAACCGAGAATCGTGTGGTCTGCCGCCACCTTTTTGGCGTTCTCCAGCATTTTTGCCGGAGGGGTGTGGGTGATCACACATTTTAGACCGTTCTTCTTTAGCTCTGCAGCAAGCCACTCTGCCTCGTATTCGCAGGTGCCGGAAACCTGCACGTTTTTATAGCCGATCTCTGCAATCTTCTTCAGGGTTTCTGCCAGATCCTCGGTGGTTTTGCAAAAATCCCGTACCGTGTATAATTGTGCGCCAATTTCCATATTATATCAACTCCTTAAATGCTTTGCAGGCTGCATCAAAAGCGGTGTCGGCATCAGGGTACGCATATTCCCCGATCACGCTTTTATCCTCTTTCCCTTCCAGTTCCGCCAAGCCCTTAAATACGGTTAGATGGGGCTCTATGGTAAAGGCAGTGCCGCCCTTTTTAATAAAGGCCTTGGCAATGGCCGCCACATTGCCCGCACCACATCCGGCGGGCACAACCTTGCTGTCGGGGTTGGCATCTTTAATGTGCATATAGTAGATGTAGTCCTTTAAAAGCTCCCATGCCTGCAGGGTATTTTCTCCGCACTGCACAAAGTTGGCAGGGTCAAAGATCCCTTTCAGCTCCGGGAAGGTTTTGTGGAGCAAAAGGCAACGCTCGGCAATATCGCCATAAATTCCCTTTTCGTTTTCGTGGCAAAGGGCAACACCGCTCCCTTTGGCGGCATCCAGCATTTTGCCCATGCGGTCAATCACGGCACCGCTATAGTTTTCAGCCGGCTCCTCTTTGGGCATAAAGAAGGAAAACAGCCGGATGTTTTTAGCGCCCAATATATTGGCGATCTCCAGGGTGTGCTTGAGTTTATCCAGGTGGGCATCGAAATCCTCGGTGATGCCGATCTTTCCAATGGGGGAGCCAATGGACCAGGTAATCAGCCCGTTGGTATCCAGCTTTGCCCGCACCTCTCTGGCTTTTTCCAAGGAGATCTTGGAAACGTTCACGCCGTCTACCCCGCGGATCTCCAGGCCGCAAAGCCCGTTTCTTTTCAAGGCAACGATCTGCCGGTCGATGTTTTCCGATGCTTCGTCGGCAAAGGCGTAGATCTTTAGATTATCCATGTGCACGCAACTCCTTTATTTATTATGTCGCATTTATTATATAATCTAATATTTTTTAAATCAATTACAATTAAAATCAAAAAAACATTGCAAAAATGCTCATATGTCATTATAATGAGCACAGAGGGAGGTGATCCGGTGGATCGTCCATATCTTTCTGCTCACATTAACTATACGGAAAAGCCGGACCTGGAGCATTTCCGCATGCATACCCACGAAAATTACGAGATCTATGTGTTCTTATCGGGGGATGCCAAATACTTTGTGGAGGGCACCGTTTACCCGCTCAAGCCGGGGGATCTTTTGGTAATGAAAAAGGCAGAGGCGCACAGCCTGCTGATCAACACCTGCCAGCCTTACGAGCGGATGATCATCAATTTTACCGCAGATGCCCTGCTGGGAGAAAACAAAAAGCGCCTTTGCGCCTTTTTGGATGGGCGCCCCTTGGGGCAGTATAATCAATATCCTGCGGCAGCCTTTAAGGATACCCAATGGCGGCATTATCTTAATAAGATCTGCACTGCCGAAAGGATAGAAGAACGGCAACTGTATTTAACGGTGCTGGTTACCGAGCTTTATGAAAATTATTCCGACCTGCGGCAGGCGCCTTCGGCAAAAAAAGATAATATGATCGAAATGATCAATTATATTAATGTGCACCTGACAGAAAATCTCACTCTGGAGGAGCTTTGCAAGGAGTTTTATATCAGCAAGGCGCAGATCAACCGCAAATTCAAGAAGATCACCGGCACCACTGTGTGGGCATATATCGTTACCAAGCGGCTGCTTTTGGCAAAGGAATTGCTGCAGCAGGGCGGGCACCCCACCAAGGTGTTTGTTCAATGCGGGTTCAACGATTATTGCTCCTTTTTCCGGGCATATAAAGCGAAATTCGGTGTTTCGCCAAAGGATGATTATGAGAAAGGCAGGATCCGCTAAATGCGGATCCTGCCTTTGTTATATTATTTTTTGATCATTTTTTCCGGCAGATACTTTTTGATGATCTTTTTGTTTATTTTAACGGTGGTGTTTGCCTTCCATTCCGCCAGCATCTCCTCGATCTCATCGGCGCAGATGGTTTCCAGGGCGGCTTGCTGCTTTGTGGCGGTAAACACATCGTCGGCAGTGCCGTCGAAACGCTTGATGATCATGTGGGCGTAATCCAACTCCAGCTTAATTATCTCGCCCGTTTTCATTGCCATTACTGCCTTGGTAACGGTTTCATCGTAGGAGCCGTTGTCGGAGATCACGGTGCCGCCTTCTAAGTTATCGGTAATGTCGCTGTGCACGCTGATTACTTCGTCGAAGTTTTTCTCCCGCAAAGCGGCGTCGTAGGCGTCCTGCGCCTTTTGTGCGATCTCTTTTAAAGTTTTATCGTCGTAGGTCTCTCCGGTTTTGGGATCAAATTTCACCAGATAGATGATCTTGACCAAAGCATTGTGCTCGTTATAGTATTCCTTGATCTCCTCGGTGGTGATGGGGTTTTCGCTTTTCTCCCCAAAGTAGTGCTTGAGCACCTTGCTCTTTTTGGCAGAGTCGTAAACCTCTTCCAGGTATTCCTCATAGGTGTAGTTCATCCCTGCCAGATATTCGTTAAAGGCACTCATGCCGCCGCTGCTTTCCACTGCATCTTCCAGGGTGCTCTGGATGGTGGCTTCTTCGTTTTCGGCAAAGGAGAGCCCCAGGGCATCAAATTGCAGGGCGTAAAGCTTGGCATTGGTCAAATAGGCGGTGGCGGTGTCTACCAATGACTGGGAAAGGGTGGTGCCGTCTTCCATCTCATCGGTCCAGAAGTCTTTAGTGTCCTCGGATTCGGTGGAGGTGAGAAAATTGCTGCGCAGAGAGGAGATGGTACGGTAATAATCGTTTTCCGTAACCGTGCGATCCCCCACCTGAATGGCATAATTGGCGCCAGAGCCACAGCCGGCAAGCAGGGTGAGCCCCAGCAGCAATGCTCCGATAAGGGCAAATAAACGGATATATTTTTTCATAAAATCCTCCTTGGATGGGCATATTCTGCCAAAAGTATAGCATACGGTCCACTTTTTGTAAATCTTTTTATTGTGAACAAAGGGTAAATGTGTTAAACTGTATATTATGGAAAAGAATACGATACTTACGGTAAAAATTGAAGATTATACCAACGAAGGCTTCGGGGTTGCCAAGCACAACGGTTATGTGCTGTTTGTTCCCGGCACCGTTGCCGGGGAGGACGTGGAGATCCTGGTGGTCAAGGCGGGGAAAACCTTTGGCTATGGGAAGCTGCTTCGGGTTCTTACCCCCTCATCTCATCGGGTGGAGCCGGCGTGTGCCCTGGCGCAACGATGCGGCGGATGCGCTTTTTGGCACCTTTCCTATGAAGAAGAGCTGCGGCTGAAAGCCGCCCGGGTACAGGCGCAGCTTGAGCGCATCGGCGGGCTGGATCTGCAGATCGCATCCCCCCTGGGGGCAACGGTGCAAACCGGCTACCGCAACAAGGCGCAATTCCCTATTCGGCAGATCAAGGGCAAGCCAGCGGGCGGTTTTTATGCTGCCGGCAGTCACGGCGTGGTGAGCGGGGCGCCCTGTGCGATCCAACCCACCGTGTTTAATGATCTGTTGAACTGGACCTTGGCTTTCATGGAGCGCTACAGGATCACCGCCTATGAAGAAGAACGTTATACCGGCACGGTGCGGCACTTGTATCTCCGTGTGGGGGAAGCCACCGGGCAGATCCTGGTGTGCCTGGTAGTCAATGGAAAAAAGTTTCCCCAAAAAGAGCAGTTTGCCCGGGAGATCACTGCCGCATTTCCGGCGGTCAGAACCGTTGCAATCAATTATAATAACCGCAACACCAATGTGGTGCTGGGCAAAGAAACGGAAACGGTTTTCGGTCCCGGCTATATTGAGGATATTTTGCTGGGCAAGAGGTACCGCATTGCGCCCCAGTCCTTTTATCAGGTCAATCGCCGCCAAACCGAAGTGCTTTACAGCAAAGCCATTGAGCTTGCCGGGCTAACGGGAGGCGAGCGGGTGCTGGATCTATATTGCGGCATCGGCACCATTGGGCTATCCCTGGCGGAAAAGTGCAAAGAACTGGTAGGGGTGGAGATCGTGCCGGAGGCCATTGAAAATGCCAAGGAAAACGCCTGCCTAAACGGCATCAATAATGCAGAATTCTTCTGCGCCGATGCAAAGGAAGCCGCCGCTCGCTTTGCGGCAGAGGGCAAAGTGTTCGATGTAATTATTGTGGACCCGCCCCGGAAAGGGTGCGACACCGCCACCTTGGATGCCATCTGCCAAATGGCACCCCGCCGGCTGGTGTATGTTTCCTGTAACGGGGCAACCCTGGCCCGGGATCTGAAAATTTTGGAAGAAAAGGGTTTCAGAACAGTTAGTGCCACCCCGGTGGATCTGTTCCCCCGCACCCACCATGTGGAAACTATCGCTTGTCTTAACAAGCGATAGTTTCCACAGCGATATAAATTCCTATGGAATTTGCGATATGCTATAAATCGCGCGATATACCTGCGGTGCGATATGTGCCTAGCGGCACGTGAAAAGGAATTTATATCATATCGCAGGCGAATGAAATGAGCCCATATCGCATCCGGGGCGTAGACGTGGATATATCGCATTTTGCAAAGCAAAATATGCACAAAGTAAGGCAGACTTCATCAATAAAATGGAAATTGAGCTAAAGGAATGCTACGAGTCGGAATATTGGCTGGAAATACTTTTTAAGGTAAATGCTATTGATGAACCCATTTTTACAAAACTAACGAATAAATGCGGAACAATACGCAGAAAACTTATTGCATCCATAACAACTGCAAAAACAACTGTAAAAAAGGTTGATGTAAAATTCTGAATCATTCTGTATTGTAGAATAAAATTCCTTTTGGTATTATGAGAAAAATATGAATTAGAGGAGTGGGAAAATGAACTATCAAATCAAAAATGAAAAACTTACTGTAACCATCAGCGATCTGGGCGCTCAGTTGCTCTCGGTTAAAACTGCCGATGGCACGGAGTACCTTTGGCAGGGGGATGCTGCAATTTGGGCAGACCATGCCCCCAACCTGTTCCCCCACATTGCCCGCCTTACCACCGGGCGGTACACCTTGGAGGGCAAAACCTATGAGATGAAGAGCCACGGCTTTGCCAAGGACACCGTTTTTGCGGTGGAGCAGGAAAGCGACACTCATATTCTTTTCCGCATCGGCGACGATGAGAGAACCCTTGCCCAATACCCGTATCACTTTGCCTTTTCGGTGGATTATAAGCTTATGGGCGGCAAACTTTCTATTACATATATTGTGGAAAATAAAGACGGTAAAACCATGTATTTTGGGGTGGGCGGTCACCCCGGCTTTAACGTGCCCTTGGAGAAAGGTCTTGCTTTTGAAGATTATTATCTGGAATTCGATTGCGTAAAGGATGCTCTTTTGGTGGGAATGAGCGAGGATTGCTACGTGCAGGGAGAAAATGTTCCTTTCCCGCTGGAGGATGGCAAACGGCTTGCCCTGAAGCATAATTGCTTTGATCACGATGCGATTATCCTTACCGAAATGTGCCGCGCGGTCACCTTAAAAAGTGATAAGAATTCCCGTGCCGTTAAACTCACCTATCCTGATATGGGGTATCTGGGCATTTGGCACCGCCCCTTTACCGAGGCTCCCTATGTGTGTATTGAGCCCTGGACTTCTTTGCCTGCAAGAAAGGACGTGGTGGAAGATTTTGCCACCCAGCCCACCCTGCTCTCTTTAGAGGCGGGCAAGATCTATGAGAACGAGTACAGTATCGAGATCCTTTGAATGTTATGAAAAATAAGGGACTTGCTACATTTTTTGTGCTGCTGGCAGCCGCTCTTTGGGGCGGCATGGGGCTGTTTGTGCGCTATTTTGGCACTTTGGGCCTGGGCTCCATGGACGTGGTGTTTCTGCGGGTGGCAGTGGCGGCAGTATTGCTGCCGGTAGTGGTGGGCATTTTGCGGCCGGCGGCGTTCAAGATCTGTTTAAAGGATCTTTGGTGCTTTGCCGGCACCGGCATTATCTCCATTGCCATGTTCAACTTCTGCTACTTTAAGACGATGACCCTAACCTCCCTTTCGGTGGCGGCGGTATTGCTTTATCTTGCGCCGGCGATGGTGGTGTTGCTGTCCGCTTTGCTTTTTAAAGAAAAGATCACCCGCATGAAGGTTCTTGCCTGCCTGCTGGCCTTTGCCGGCTGTGTGCTGGTGAGCGATCTGCAGGGCGGAGCCGTGCCTCCCTTGGCACTGCTCACCGGTGTTCTTTCTGCCTTTGGCTATGCCATGTATAGCATCTTCAGCCGGTTGGCAATGAACCGGGGCTACCATTCCTATACTATTTTGCTTTATACCTTTTGGCTCTCCATTGTGGGGGTGTTGCCCTTTGCCGATCTGTCGGGCACCTTTCGTGCGGTGCAGGCAGGCGGCTGGACCGCCTGGGTCATGGTGTTGGTAATGGGGCTGGCAACGGCAGTGCTCCCCTACGCCTTTTATACCCTGGGTCTTTCCGGGCTGGAGGCAGGGAAAGCCTCGGTGATGGCGTCCATCGAACCGGTGGTTGCCACTTTGCTGGGGGCAGTTGCCTTTGCCGAATACCCCTCCCTGTGGGGGTATGCGGGCATGGCATTGGTATTGGCAGGTGTGGTGTTGCTGCATGTTCGATTTAAAAAAGTGTGAGCTCTGCCCTCGCCGATGCGGGGTGGATCGTTATAAGACCGTGGGCGCCTGCAAAATGGGGGCAGAGATGAAGATCGCCCGTGCCGCCCTCCATTTTTGGGAGGAGCCGCCCATCTCCGGAACCCGTGGCTCCGGCACGGTGTTTTTTACCGGTTGTAATTTGGGGTGCGTATATTGCCAAAACCGGCAGATCAGCCGGGGGCAGGGCGGAAAAACCGTTTCCCCTGCCCGGCTTGCGGAAATTTTTGCCGATCTGGAGAGGCAGGGCGCCCATAATATTAATTTAGTCACCCCCACCCATTATGCTCTGCCTATAATCGAGGCGGTTAAACACTACGGCAAAAGGCTGCCTATTGTGTATAACACCGGCGGCTATGAGCGGGCAGAGATGATCCACGCCCTGAAGGATACGGTGGATATTTACCTTACCGATCTGAAATATGCCGACCCCGCCACCGCCGCCCTCTACAGCGCCGCCGTCGATTATCCAACGGTGGCCAAAGAAGCACTTGCGGAAATGGTACAAACGGTGGGCGCACCGGTTTTTGATCACGAGGGAATGTTGCTTCGGGGTGTGGTGGTGCGGCTACTGGTGCTCCCCGGTGCGGAGCACGAAGCCATGATGAATTTGAAATATCTGCGGGAGCAATACGGCGACAGAATCATTGTGAGCCTGATGAATCAATATACCCCGGTGGGGGAACATCTGCCCCCGGAACTGCAGCAGTCCCTACCCGCTGCCGCATACCAAACGGTGGTGGACTATGCCCGCTCTTTGGGCTTTCGGAATGCCTATATTCAGGAGGGTGAAACCGCAAAGGAAAGTTTCATCCCCCCGTTTTTGGAGGAAGTATGAAATTATTGTGTTTAGGAGATGTGGTCTCCGCCGTGGGCGTGGAGGCAGTGGAAAAAGCCCTGCCCCGGCTCAAACGAAGGTATACCCCCGATTGCATTATTATTAACGGGGAAAACAGCGCCATCGGCAATGGGGTGGATCGTACCTCCGCAGAGCGGCTGTTTGCAGCAGGTGCAGATGTGCTTACCGGCGGCAACCACTCCTTTCAGCGGAAAGGCGCCGATGTGCTCCACGAAGAGACCCCCTGCCTGCTTCGCCCCGCCAACTGGTTGGGCGATCCCTTCGGCAAAGGAGAATGCCGGCTGGATATGGGGGCTTACGATCTGCGGGTGATCTCCCTGCAGGGTGCTCTTTTTATGAATAACTGCGTAAATCCCTTTATAGTATTGGAAAAGATGCTGCAAGAGGGCACTCCCCGGGATCTCACCGTGGTGGATTTCCATGGAGAGGCAACCGCCGAAAAGCAAGCCCTTGCCCGGCATTTCGATGGCAAGGTGGCGCTGATCTTCGGCACCCACACCCATGTGCAGACCAACGATGCCCAGATCCTGCCCGGTGGCACCGGCTATCTTACCGATCTTGGAATGTGCGGTGCCCGGCATAGTATTTTGGGCAAGGGGCTGGAGCCTTGTATCCATAATTTTATCGATCCGGAAAACCGCATGAAGATCACCGATGCGGAGGGTCCGCAGATGATCAACGGCCTTTTTGCCGTGCTGGACGAGAAGAGCAAAAAATGCTTGGAAATGGAACTGATAAATATCGGTGAAATCGATTGACAAATCGCTGCAGATGTGCTAAAATCACAATTGTTTCCAGCGCCGGTGTGGCGGAACTGGCAGACGCCCGGGACTTAAAATCCCGTGGGTAGCGATACCCGTACCGGTTCGATCCCGGTCACCGGCACCAAACAAAAAGCACCCCAATCGGGGTGCTTTTTGTTTGGTGTTGATACGTAGATTGAACCTTCGTCCGCAGGGCGAAAGGTTCGTCGGAGCAGCTGCAAAGCCGCGTTAGGCTTTGCGGACTGTGTAGTCGGCAGCACTGTTCTTTTTTCGCAACTGTCCGCAACAGTCGAAAAAAGAGTGGAGCGCACCGTTACCGGTCACCGGCACCCCAGTCGGGGTGCTTTTTTAATTGGTGGTTATTTCGTGGGCAGCCAGGCGGCGATGGTGGTTTCCCAATCCCGTCCGGCAGAGGCATAGTCCACCAAATAGAATTTTTCCCCGGTGTGATCGGTAAATTCCAATTTTACCAGGCAGGGCACACCCGGAGCGATCTCTTTTTCTGCACAGAGGGTTCCTTGGGGTGCAAAGCAAAAGGCGCTATCGGCGGGCTTGCCGGTGCGGCTATCTGCCGCCAGGGTCAAGGGACCACGGGTAAGGGCAACAAAATCCGCCTCTTTTTTGTTGTAATATACCGTTTTGGGGCCGGCGGCATGGGAACCGGGTTGCATATTGGACATATCGGTGTATACCACGTCCTTCTCCCAGCGCTCCGGCAGGTGGGTCTTGATCTTCATATCGAAATTCAGTTCCACCGTATCTCGGCTCCACTCTTTTTGGTAAAGGGTGTACCCCAGGGGCAGATCACTCCAGCCGGGATTGCGCACCTTTAAGGCAAAGGATGCAGGGCGGTCGGTTTCCACGGTAATTTTGATGTTGCCGTGGGCAGGATAGTCCGTTTCCATGGTCAGGGTAACGGCAACGCCCTTGTAGGTTACCTTGGCGGCACCCTGCTCAAAAAAGTTGATCACGATCCCCTCGTCATCGGCGGTTACGGCATGCTGTAAAAACACGCCCACCCCGGCGGCGCCGATGCAGGCACAGCATCCGTAGTAACTATTGTCGGGCAGTACCTGATTACCGCCCACTTTTACTCCACGGATGCCGGGGGTTAAGGGGCTGTAACTGTCGAAGGGCAGATAGCTGCTCTTGGGCTCGATCCCCAATTTGCGAAACTTATTAAATACATAGGGGCTTTCCTTGTGCTGGGTGTTGAATGCACCCAGGTATGCATTGTAAAAGGAATGTTCCATCTGATCTGCAAAGGAAGTATCCCCGGTGAGCGCCAAAAGCCGGCTGCAGAACTTCATCCAGGTAACGGTCACGCAGGTTTCCTGCATCACATCCTCCTGCTGCACCGTTTGGCGGGTGCGGGTGTGGTCAAAAAGCTCGTGGGTAATGCCGCAGCTGCCGATAATGGAGATCTCCGAGCTCATCACAGCTTTGCCGAAGTTGAGCACGGCAGTTTTGTATTTTTCAATTTTGGTCACATCGTAATATTCCAAAAGCCCTTCAAAGCAGGAGATCATTTCGTAGGCCTTGGAAACGCCGTATTGGTAGGGGTACAGCTTGTTTTCAAAGGCAAGTTCAAAGATATTGATGCCCCGGGCACCGCCCTCGTTTACGATATAGGTGGCAAAATCTAAATAAGATTGCTTGCCGGTGAGTTTGTAAAGCCTTACTATAGGCTCCAGCACAGAAGAGGAATTTACACCGTACCAACTGCGGCTGGCATCGGTAATCCGCTTTTGCCCCTCCCCGTTGCCAATGTGGGCAACGATATAATCGGCACAGCGGGAGATAAAGGTTACGATCTCTTTTTTCAGATCTTCGTCTTGGCAGATCTCCAGGTAGTATTCACATGCCAGAATTACATACTTGCGGCACCAAATATCCCAGGAATCAAACTCTGCCTCCCGGGCGTAGGAAGAAACTCTGCCGTCTTGTTCGGCAGTGGTCATCATATCCTTTACCGAGGCGGTCAGAACGTTATAAAGTTCCTGATCTTGGGTATAAGCATAGATCAGAGCACCGCCCCGCATCATCTTTCCCCAGAATTCTCCCCGCCAGCCCTGGTTTTCTCCATCCGGCCGGGAGCGGAACACATCCACAAACTTTGCCCATAATTTGGCATCGGTTAATTGTTCTTTTTGTAAAAATTGTGCTGCCTGATCGGCAACCCCTTTAAATTGAACCATGGGAACCCTCATTTTTCTAAAGATTTTAAATATTCAATGCAAATTTTAGCCTCAGTGGGGCCGTCGGGGGTTTGGGTCTCGCTCTCCACGATCATAGGCAGTCCCAATTCCTTGGCCTTTGCGTAAATCTCTGCCACCGGAGCAACCCCCATTCCCAGGGGCATGCCGTCGCCGTTTTCAAAGCCATCCTTCATGTGCACACTTACCAGGCGATCCTTCAGCCGCTCCATGAGGTTTAAGGGCTTTTTCATCCCCACGTAAGCCCAGTAGGTATCGATCTGGAATTTCAGATCCGTGCGGTAGATCAACTGATCGAACGCTTGTGCCCCGTCCTCGTTGGGCAAAAACTCCGTGTGGTGATTGTGGAAGCAAAGGTTGATCCCCTCTGCCGCCAGCTTTTTGCTCAAAACATTTGCCTGTTCAATAAAGGAATCCAGCTTTGCCTGGTTTTTAAAGCTGTAGTAGGGAACAATGTAATTTTTATTACCGATCGCCTTATGAAAAGCCACGGTTTCTTCATAATTATTAATAAGGTCGTCAAAGGAGGAATGGGTGCTGATAATCCGCACATCATATTTGCGGAGCATTTTGTTCACTTCTTCTGCGGTGTGGCCGTAAAAGCCGGCGGGCTCTATGATCTTGTAGCCCAGCTCTGCCATTTTGGCAATGCCTGCCTCCAGGCCGTTTTCCTTGCAATAATCCCGAATACTGTATAGCTGAATGCCGTAATCCATGGTCGATTACCTCCTTTTTAAAAAGCGTAGCATACCTCTATTTTAAAGTCAATCATAAAGTTTTGTCATTATCCCTTTATTTTTCATAAAATATGTGATAGAATAGTTAAGAATAAATAAGATTGTTAAAAATAATTCCGGCTTCGGGAATATTTTATTAAGTGAGGGAAATAGATGGATAGAATTATTATCAACGGCCCCTGCCGCCTGGAGGGCGAAGTGGAAATTGCCGGTGCCAAAAATGCTATAGTGGCAATACTGCCCGCCGCCATGCTGGTAGATGGCATTTGCCGCATCGAAAACGTGCCCCAGATCAGCGATGTGGAAAATATCTGTAATATTTTGATCGCCATGGGTGCCAAAGTAAACCACACCGACGCTAAAACGCTGGAGGTGGATTGCTCTGCCGTGCGTTCTGCCGAGGTTCCCTATGAATATGCCCGTAAATTCCGTGCCTCCTATTACTTTTTGGGCGCATTGCTGGGTCGCTTTGGCAACGCCACCGTTGCCCTGCCCGGCGGGTGCCATTTGGGCGCCCGCCCCATCGACCAGCATATCAAGGCGTTTGAGCAGCTGGGCGCCACGGTGGATATTGCCCACGGTAATGTGAATTGCCATGCCGATAAACTGGTGGGCGACGATATTTATTTGGATATGGTATCGGTGGGCGCCACCATTAATGCCATGCTGGCGGCAACCAAGGCAGAGGGGCTCACGGTGATCGAAAACGTGGCAAAGGAGCCCCATATCGTAGACGTTGCCAACTTTTTAAATTCCATGGGCGCCAATATCCGGGGCGCCGGCACCGATGTTATTAAGGTGCAGGGCGTAAGCCGCCTGCAGGGCGGCACCTATGCGGTGATTCCCGATCAGATCGAAGCAGGCACCTTTATGGCGGCCGCTGCCGCCACCGGCGGCAAGGTGCTGGTAAAGAATGTAATTCCCAAGCATATGGAATGTATCACCGCCAAATTGGAAGAAATGGGCGTGGAGATCACCGAATTCGACGATTCTATTTTGGTAGATGCCACCGCCCCCCTGAAAAAAACCAATATTAAAACCATGCCCTATCCCGGCTTCCCCACCGATATGCAGCCCCAGATGTGCACCGTAATGCTGCGGGCAGAGGGCACCAGTAAAATTAATGAAGGCGTGTGGGATAGCCGCTTTAAGTATACCGAAGAGCTGATCCGTATGGGCGCCGATATTTCCGTGGCAGGCAAGATCGCCACCGTGGAGGGCGGAAGCCGCCTCACCGGCGCACCGGTTCGGGCGTGCGACCTGCGTGCAGGCGCCGCCATGGTGATCGCCGGATTAATGGCAAAGGGCACCACCACCGTGGAGGAGGTTGCCCATATCCGCCGTGGCTACGAACGGATCGTGGAAAAATTTGCATCGTTAGGTGCGGATATTAGGTTGGTGATGGATTGATAAAATCAATCCATCACCAACCAATGAAATAAATTCCTTACAGAATTTATAAAATATGCCTTGTGGCATATGAAATAGCTGGCGCTATGAAATACGCTGCGGCGTATAAGGAATTTATTTTATATCATATTTTGCCAAGCAAAATATATCATAATCCGAATGGATTATTTCATATTGCGGAGCAATATATCATTTCCACAAAGAGGTGATTTAATTTGAAGGAGAACCGGCTGGTTGATCTGTCTATGGACTTTGCGGTTAAGGTCATTGGCTTTTGTGAAACACTAAAAGGTCATTATTCTTTGATTAATCAACTGGAACGTGCTGCAACCTCTATCGGCGCCAATATTCACGAAGCAAATTATGCCCATGGAAAAGCTGATTTTATTGCAAAGCTTCAAATATCTTTAAAAGAGTGCTATGAAACGGAATATTGGTTGGAACTTTTTGTAAGAGCAGATATGGTAAAGGCAGAAACCGTTAAGGATCTGCGGGATCAGTGCGGCACAATCCGCCGAATTTTAATAGCATCTATAACAACGGCAAAAAAGTGAACTCCTGTGGGGTTTGCTTTTTTATTTTACACAGAATGTAATGTCTTTGCCGGGCAAAGTATCTTTCTTTTTTCCGAACCCACAGAAATTTTTACAAAATTAAGGTTTTATTGTAAAAATGTCACAAAATGTTTGAAAAAAACAACATAAAACAATGTAATTGTGAAAAACGGTATGATATAATG
>JAZSRD010000105.1:0-18221 GCA_045538295.1 Eubacteriales bacterium | reverse complement strand
CTTCAACACAAAGAATTTTGCTTCCCTACGAAACTGCGAAGCACCTTAAAAGGCGATATTTTGGATGCAAGAAAAGGAAAAACCCACCGATAATGCTGTTGCATATCGGTGGATTTTGACACATTATGGCACCAAAAGATCGCTTTTTTAAGGAAAAACTGCCTTGTCAACGCTCGGCGTTTGCATCTCGCTTTTTTATGCGATTGTTATTGTTGAATGTAGCGGGATAAAATGGTGGCAACCTGTGCCCGGGTAGCGTTGCCGTTTGGAGCGATCTTGCCGTCCATACCGTTAATAATCTCATCAGCAATCGCCCATTTCATGGCATCTTCTGCCCAATCGGGCACCTTTTTATAGTCGGGGAACGATTTCAGGCTTTTCTTTGCCGAAATGTCCCGGTTGCAAAATTGAGCATAGCGGTACAGCATGGTTACCATCTGCGCTCGGGTGATCTGGGTGTTGGGTTCAAAGGTTTTTTCGGTCATGCCGTTTACAATGCCGTTTTTAGATGCCCATGCCACTGCCTTTGCATACCAATCTTCGGATTTCACATCCTTAAATTTAGTTTTTGTGGAAATCTTGGGAGAATTCTCCATGCGGTACAGCACCGTTACCAGCATGGCACGGCTCATGGGTGTTTCCGGCTCAAAGGTGGTTTTGGTCATGCCCTTCACCAAACCGTAATTGTAAGCAAACCGCACACTCTTATCGTACCAGGATTTATTTGGCACATCCTTAAAGGGTGTTTTGGCATCTAATGCCACAAAGGGAATGTCGTTTTCGGCGGCGAATTTTTTCGCAGTAGAACCGGCATAACTATAAAGCGTAGCCGATTTATTTTCCCGTAAAGGATTTCCTTCGATCTTAATATTTTTAGGTAAAATAACTCGTTTAAGCTTGGGGCAATCTTGGAATGCGTTATTCCAAATTTCTGTAACAGTATTGGGAATGGATATACTAACCAGGCTGGTGCAACCTCTGAATGTACTACCGCTAATTTTTTTAACGCTTTTGGGAATTGTAACATGGGTCAAGCCGGAACAATTCAGAAAAGCATTAGTACCAATAGAGGTTACGCTGTTGGGAATATAAATGCTCTTTAGGTTGGTGCATCCATAAAAGGTGCCGGTTTCAATGGTGGTGATCCAATCGGGGATCGTAAAGCTTGTAAACCCGGTACACTCTTGAAACGCAAAGTCGCCAATGGAGGTAATATGTTTAGGGATGGTAAAACTTTTAAATCCGGTACAGCCGGCGAAAGTGGTGGATTCAATTTTTGTGACTTTAGGAGGAAATTTAAATTCAGTTAATCCGCTACACCAACCGAACGCGAGGCCGTCTATAAAGGTGACACTATCCGGGAGATCGATTTTTTTCAAACCGCTACAACTGCTAAATGCGCCGGGACCAATGTGTGTAAATTTATTGTGAAAGTTAAATTTTTTGATCCCACTGCATCCAAAAAAGGTGTGGTATTCAAGGGATGTAACACCCTTTGGAATAGTAAACTCAGTTAATGATTCACAAGAATAAAAAGCTTCTTCGCCGATGGAGTTAACAGTATCGGGAAGATCGATACTTTTTAGCGCAGTACACCTTTGAAATGCATTATCTCCGATGGTGGTAACGGTATCGGGGATGGTGATACTTGTCAGTTTATCGCACTCGTAAAACATATAATTTCCGATAGAGGTGATGCCGTCTTCGATCACAACATTTTTAATGGAGGATTTTCTGGAATAGTATGGAGGAGTTTTGAAAATACCGCCATCACCTCCATAATCTTTCATGGCACCGGTGCCGGAAATTGTCAAGGTTCCGGTGGCGGTATCAAGCTCCCAAGTGGCATTTTCTCCGCAAGAGCCGGAGGTAGGAGAAACTTCGGCTGTGGCAGGAATGGCAATGGAAGGGATCATGCCAATGATCAGCAAAATGGTCAAAACGAATGCAGTTATTTTTTTGGTGGTATGTTTCATAAGCAGCCTCCTTAAATTTATTGATTATTTTAATTCAAATATAACATAGATCCTCTAAATTTGCAATAGAATGTTAAAACAGCGAGATGCTTTGCATCTCGCTGTTTTTATAGATCGTTTTCCGTGCGCACCTTAATGCCCTCTTTTAGCAGTAGGGCGGCGGTGATGCCGTTGCCGGGCACAAGGGTTTTGGTAAAGGTGCCGTCGTAGATGGCACCGCACCCGCAGGAGGGGCTGTTGGCTTTTAAGATCGCCTTTTCACAGCCCAGCATTTTACACAGCCGCAGGGCTTCTTCGGCGCCCTTGCGGTATTGGGCGGTCACGTCCGTATGCTCGGCATTCATTACCCGTTCTCCTTGGATTTCCGCCGGCGGGCGGGGTGTGGGCAATCCGCCGTAGATCTCCGGGCAAAAGGGGATCAGTGTTTCGGTTTCCGATAGTTTTACAATAGCAGGGTGGGACTTGGATTTTCCGTCGTAGCGGCAGGGGAGCCCAAGAAGACAGCTACTGACTAAGATCTTCATTCAACCTTAGCGCTTTCTACTACCAAATTTTGTGCATAGTCAAGCACTGCCGAGACCCATATGGCGTCTTCGCCTACTTCTTTAGTGTAGTTTTCTACAGAACTATAACCATATGCGGCTGCATATTGGGTCGCAGATTTGTTTAAGAAATCTGCGGTAATAGTAAAGTCTTCTGCTTTAACAATTGCATAAGCAATCATCAATTCTTTCGCCTGAGCATCAGCACTAGCTTTCTTAATAGCATTATAATCGGTTTTAGAAATGTTGTTGGCAGTTAGTAAATCATCAACAGTTTCATACCCATATTGAGTGGCTTGAGATTTGTAATAAGCTTCAAACTGTTCTGCAAAGAGGGTAGTGAATTTGGAAGGGATATCCTTTTTTACAGAACAATCTGAAAGAACCCGGCTCCACAATTGAAATTCCATGAGTTCTTGAAGTTCAGTAACATTGGAGGCTTCAAGTTTTTCTTTAAGCTTTTGGCGAAGTTCATCTGCTGTTTTTACATCTTCGTCGATTTCCTTGGCAATGCTATCGGTAAATTCAGGATAGACCATCTTTCCAGTAATGGAATTGACGGTCACTTCAAAGACAACATCCTGTCCCCTTAATTCTGAAGAGCTATAATTAACCGGGAATGTCAGTTCAATATTTACTGTTTCGCCAACTTTGACTCCAACTAGTTTTTCTTCGAATCCGGGAATGAATTGACCGCTACCAATTGTTAGAGATGCTCCAGTATCTGTTCCTTTGTCAAAAGCAATGTCATCTTTTTTTCCGGAATAATCTATATTGAGAATATCGTTAATAGAAACTGTTCCTTCTGTAACAGTTTGGATTATTTGTTCTCCGTAGCCCAGTCTATTCATTGCAGCATTAATTTCAGTTTGAATGGCAAAGTCTGTGATTTTGGAATCTCTTTTTTGATAAGAAAGACCTTTGTATTCCCCTAAAGTAATATATTTGTTAGCGTCAGCCTTATGAAAGGATGAGGAGCCGCAGGCGGTCAGTGCCATAACCATTGCCAGCAGCAGGGAAAAAAGTGCAATCTTTTTCATGAATTCAGCTCTCCTTTTAATTGTTCCACAACTTCTTCTATTTGTTTGCGCACCAGCTCGGGCAGAGCCTTTTGCTCTTCCCGGCTCATTCCTTTGGTGGGTATGGGGGGCAGCACCTGCAGGATCACCTTGGCGGGCTTTACCCGGTAGCGGTTGCCCTCGAATAGTTTGTAGGTCCCCTCAATGGCAACGGGTAACACCGGGGCCTCCGCAGAGGTTGCCATCTTAAAGGCGCCCCCTTTAAAATCCTTGATCTGGCCGCCGTAGTTGCGGGTGCCCTCCGGGGCGATGGTCACATTGACGCCGCTTTCCAGCAACCCTGCGCCCTGCTTAATGCATAGCAGCCCTGCCCGGGGGGAAGAACGGTCGATAAAAATGCAGTGCCCCGCCTTCATCCAGGAACTGAGCAGGGGTGTTTTTTCCAGCTCTTTTTTTGCCACCATGGATTGTGTATTGGGCAGATAGGCGATCAGGGGAAAGGCATCCAGCAGGCTTTGGTGGTTATACACCGTAAGGGTTGCCTCTTTGGGAATATTTTCCAAACCTCGCAACTCCAGCTTCATGCCCATCACTTTTATGCACCGCCGGCAAAAGCCCACCACCTTTTTGCGGCAATAGGCTTCGTATTTTGCGGTATCGCCCTTTTTTTCTAAATATTTTGTTTTTATCAGCCAAGGCAGGGCCACGATCAGATAGCCTGCCACATAGAGGATCATACCAACGGTACGCAGCATCCCTTGCGCCTCCTTTATTTGTTTCACCAAATTATTATAACAGAACAGATAAAGTTCGTCAATCGGGAATGCCTTGCGTTTTTGCACAGATTTTGATATAATCCTCGGAAAGGAGTGATTTTCATGGAAACATTAAAGAAAATTTTCAACGAAATAATCGAATGGTGTGTGCACAACGGCATTCGCCTGGTTTTATGCCTGCTGCTGCTGGTGATCGGTCTAAGATTGATCAAATGGCTGGCACGCAAGCTTCAATCCGGCAAAGGCTTTGCCAAATTAGATGCCAGCCTGCGCTCTTTTTTGGGCAGTGCCGTAACCATTGTGTTGGACATTTTGCTGATCATTACCATATTTGGTATTTTAGGGGTGCCCATGGCATCCTTTGTTACGGTGCTGGCATCCTGCGGTGTGGCAGTGGGCTTGGCATTGCAAGGCTCTTTAAGCAATCTGGCAGGGGGCGTGATGCTGCTGTTTTTCCGCCCTTTCCGGGTGGGCGATTACATTGAAACCGCCGCCGGAGAAAGCGGCACGGTAAAGGATATTTCGGTATTCTATACCGTGCTTACCACCCCCGATAATAAAACCATTACCATCCCTAATGGCGCCCTCACCAATTCCACGGTAACCAACTATTCCACCTCCACCCGCCGCCGTGTGGATTTAGAATTCGGGGTGGAATACGGCACCGATATGGAGCAGATGAAAGGTCTGTTGCTGGAGGTGGCAAACGCTCATCCGTTGGTACAACACGATCCCGAAGAACCCTTTGCCCGGCTGAGTGAAAACGGCGATAGCGCCATGGTGTATGTTCTGCGGGCATGGTGTAATGTAGACGATTATTGGACCGTGCATTTTGACCTGCTGGAGCAGGTGAAAATGCGGTTGGATCAGGAGGGGATCAATATCCCCTTCCCTCAAATGGATATTCACACAAAGTGAGGGCGCGTGATGTCTTGGGAAAAAGCATATAATCATTTAAAAGAGCAGGGAATGGAATCCCGTGCCATTCAATTTGAAGTTTCTTCTGCCACGGTGGCGCTGGCGGCGGCAGCCTTGGGCTGCGAGCCTGCCCACATTGCCAAAACCCTTTCCTTTGAGCAGGGGGAGGGCTGTGTGCTGGTGGTGGCAGCCGGCGATTGTAAAATAGATAACCATGCCTTTAAGGAGCAATTTGGCGTAAAGCCCCGTATGCTCTCTCCCCAGCGGGTGGAGGAATTGGTGGGGCATCAGGTGGGCGGCGTTTGTCCCTTTGGGGTAAACTGTCCTGTGTACCTGGACACTTCCTTGCAAAGATTTGGGATCGTGTACCCTGCCTGCGGCACCGCCAGCAGCGCTGTGCGTCTTTCTCCGGAGGAATTGTATCGCCTTTCCGGGGCTATCGATTGGGTTTCGGTAACAAAACTTATTGAATAAATCCATAAAAATTTTAAAGGGGAAAGCCCCTTTTTGTGGCAATTGCCGATTTTTTGCGAGTGGAACTTCATTTTTGGGGAATTTTCTTGCTTTTTTTATTAAAATATGGTATTCTGTTTTTAATTCAAAACCATTTGTCCGCCATTGGCGGACAAATGTTGTTTAAATCGTCCAAATAGGAGCAGTAAGTATGGTAATTGGTTTAATGGGCTTCGGCACCATCGGTGCCGGCGTATATGAATTGGCAAAGGAACGCAAGGATCTTACCGTGCGGCATGTGCTGGATATTCGGGAGATCGGCATTCCGGAGCTTACCCACCGGGCAGAGGATCTTTGGGAAGATCCCCAGGTTGATACGGTGGTAGAGGTAATGGGTGGTTTGCACCCTGCCTATGAATTTGTATCCGCAGCCATTATGGCAGGCAAAAATGTGGTAACCGCCAATAAATATCTGGTGGCAACCTATTATAATGAACTGCTGGCATTGGCAAAGGAAAAGGGCGTGGCATTCCGTTGCACTGCTGCTGTGGGCGGCGGTATTGGGTGGCTCACCGCTTTGGAGCGGGTGCGCCGTTTAGAGCCGGTGCTGGAGGTGCAGGGCATTATGAACGGCACCACCAACTATATCCTTACCAATATGGCGCAAAACGGGCTTTCTTTTGAAACTGCCCTTTCCGAAGCCCAGTCCCTGGGCTATGCCGAGGCAGATCCTTCTGCGGATATTGACGGGCTGGATATTATGCACAAACTGCTTCTTTCTGCGAACGTAGCGTTTGATGTTTCCCTGGATCCCAAGGAGATCCCCGTGTTTGGCATCCGCAATATTACCGACGAAGATGTGCGCAATTTCAAGGAGCAGGGGCTCACCTGCAAGATTTTAGGCACCGCCCGCAAGGAGGGCGGCAGTGTTGCCGCCTTTGTGCAGCCCACGCTGGTGGCTACCGGCTCCTTAACCGCATCGGTGCCCACCAACTTCAATCTCATTACCTACGAAACAGAATATACCGGCAAAATGAGTTACTATGGTCAGGGGGCAGGGCGTTATCCCACCGCCGCCAACGTGGTGCAGGATTGCCTGGATATTCATGCCGGGGTCAAGGATTTTTATGCTGCCGCATTTGAGCAGACCCATCTTTCCAACGAAATTGTCCGCTACCGCTACTATCTGCGTACCACCGCCTCCCAAAAGGCAGAGCTGGCAGAAGAAACCTGGGGCAACGCAGTGGTGACCAAGGAATTGACCGTGGCAGAAATGCAGAAATATTACAACGAAATGAAAGCCGCCGACGATAAGATCTTTGTGGCGGCGATTGGGTAAGAATATGTTAAAGGTATTAAAATTCGGCGGCTCATCCATGGCGGATGCCGCCCAGTATAAAAAAGTAAAAGAGATCGTAGATGCAGACCCCTCCCGCCGTGTGGTGGTAGTATCTGCCGCAGGCAAGCGCAATAAAGAGGATAATAAGATCACCGATCTTTTGTATCTGTGCCATGCCCACTTAAAATACGGGGTATCCTGCGAGCCGGTGTTCAACATCATTCGGGATCGGTATATCGAGATTAAAAAGGATCTGGGACTCACCGTGGATGTGGAAAGTGAACTGAAAAAGATTCGGCAAAAAATGGGTGCCGGCATCAGCGAAGAGGAACTGGTTTCCCGGGGCGAGTATCTTTCCGCGCTGCTCATGGCAGATTATTTGGGCTACGATTTTGTGGATGCCGCCCACTGGCTGAAATTCGCCTTCGACGGCTCTGTGGATAAAGAGGCATCCTATGCCGCTCTGCAGCAGCAGGCGGAAGGGCGTCGGGTGGTCATTCCCGGCTTTTACGGGATCATGCCCGACGGGCGCATTAAAACCTTTAGCCGGGGCGGCTCCGATATTACCGGTGCCTTGGCGGCGGCCGCACTGAATGCCGATGTATACGAAAACTGGACGGATGTTTCCGGTGTGCTGATGGCAGATCCCCGCATTGTGGAGGATCCCCAGCCCATCGAGTGGGTCACCTATAGCGAATTGCGGGAATTAAGCCACGCAGGCGCCCAGGTGCTCCACGAAGGCACCATCTACCCTGTGCGGGAAAAGAAGATCCCCTTAAATATCCGCAATACCAATAAGCCGGAGCATCCCGGCACCATGATTATGGAATCTGTGGATGATTCCTTGGAAACAGAGCATCGCTTTATCACCGGTATTGCCGGCACCAAGGATCATTCCATCGTTACCATTACCAAAAACGGTCTTTCCTCTGCGGTGGGCGAACTGCGGCGGATCTTAGAGGCTTTTGAAAACCAAAACATCGCCATTGAATATGTGCCCAGCGGGCTGGATACCGTATCCTTGGTGGTGGATTCTGCCAAGGTTGCTCCCTGCCTCTATTCCATTTTGGGCGAACTGCAAAAAAAGATTAAGCCCGATAACATCAAAGTGACCGATCAGATCGCCGTTGTGGCGGCGGTAGGCCGTAAAATGGCATTCCGGGCAGGTGTTTCCGGTAAGATCTTTGCCCGTTTGGGTGAGCATGGCATCAGTGTGCGCATGATCTCCCAGGGTCCCGACGAAATGAATATCATTGTGGGCGTGGATAATAAGGATTACGAAAATGCTATCCGCATATTATATAATAGTTTTGTGAAATAAGGAGAATAAGAATCATGAAGAATGTTGCAATTTTGGGTGCTACCGGTGCGGTGGGCCGTGAAATGTTAAAGGTCTTGGAGGAGCGTAATTTCCCCATCGGTAAGCTCAAGCTCCTTGCCAGCGAAAGAAGCGTGGGTAAATTGATCCCCTTTAAGGGTCAGGAGATCGCCGTGGAATTGGCAGAGGAATCTGCCTTTGAGGGTATGGATCTGGTGCTGGGCGCCGCCTCCAACGAACTGGCAAAAAGAATGGCTCCCGCCATTGTAAAAGCAGGCGCCGTGTTTGTGGATAATTCCAGCGCATTCCGCATGGATCCCGATGTTCCCTTGATCGTGCCCGAAGTAAACGCCGAGGACGCTAAAAAGCATAAGGGCATTATTGCCAATCCCAACTGCTCCACCATCATCACCATTACCGCAGTAAACGCACTGAATAGCGTAAGTCCTATCAAATCCATGATCGCCTCCACCTACCAAGCAGTGTCCGGCGCCGGCGCCGGCGGCCCCGTGGAGCTGATGGGCGAGGTGGAAGCTTTAGCAAAGGGCGAAACCTACGAAAATACCGTGTTCCCCTATCAAATCGCTTATAACGTAATTCCCCAGATCGGCGGTGAGTCCACCGAAGGCTACACCTCCGAGGAAATGAAGATGCAAAACGAAGGCCGCAAGATCATGCACCTGCCCGAACTGCTGGTAAACTGCACCTGTATTCGTGTGCCCGTGGTACGCAGCCACTCCATCTCCGTAACCGTTAAAACCGAAAAGCCGGTTTCCGTGGAAGAGGCCCGCGCCGTGATCGCCAAAGCCCCCGGTTGTAAACTGGTAGATAACCTTGCCAATAAAGAATATCCCATGCCCCTGGATACCACCGATCAAGACCTGGTATACGTAGGCAGAATTCGCAAAGACCTCACCGATGAATGTGGGCTTGCAATCTGGTGTTGTGGGGATCAGGTGCGCAAAGGGGCAGCTACTAACGCCATCCAAATCGCAGAACTCCTGTAAGGCGAATAAAAAAGGCACATTTTCCGTCGATGGCACCCTCGGCGTATCGCATACGCCTTCGGGTTCCCTCAACGAAAACTGCACACTTTTTAATTCGCCTACGGCATGAGGTGCAGTTGAACAAAATCTCCCCATTTTTGATCCGCCTTTAGGTGCACAAACAGTCGGGTTCCCTCAACGAAAACTGCACACTTTTTAATTCGCCCACGGCATGAGGTGCAGTTGAACAAAATCTCCCCATTTTTGATCCGCCTTTAGGTGCACAAACAGTCGGGTTCCCTCAACGAAAACGGCACACTTTTTAATTCGCCTACGGCATGAGGTGCAGTTGAACAAAATCTCCCTATTTTTGATTCGTCTTAGGTATATTTAAAAATAAAATCGCCTTGTTTTCAAGGCGATTTTTTAGTGGTTTAAAAAGATATTGAATTTATAGGGGTTGCGTGGTAAAATAAAATTGTATATGATGATTGGGAGGGTTGCGGGTGATCGTATTAAAGATCATAGGAATCATACTGGCCGCATTGGCCGCATTGATCGCAGTGCTTCTGATGTTATCGGTGGATATTCTATTGCAGGCAAGCAGTGAGAAGGGTTTTCAGGTTCTTTTTCGGATCTTCGGCAAAATATTCGGTGATGAACCTAAAAAGGAAAAAGAAAAGAAGACCCCCGAAAATCCCCTTGTAAAGGGCTTGAAAAAAACATTAGGTATCTCCCATTTGGGAGATTTTAAAACCATTCGCAGTACGGTGGAGGAGCATGGCGCCGCTGTGACCTTAAGCGAAACGGTCAGCACGGTGATGCTGCTTTTGAACCGGATCCTTTGGCTGTTAAAGCGCAGCCGCATTCCCACCTGCCGTATTGTTTCGGTAAGCGGCGGGGAAGACGCCGCCATTGATTACGGCATTGCCTGCGCCGCCCTTTACCCTTTGGCGGGGTATCTGCAGGCAACGGCAAGAGCCTGCAAGCCTCAGTTGGATCTGCGGTGCGATTATGAGCAGCCGAAGGGCACCTTTGATCTGAATCTGGTAATTCGGGTGAGAGTCCTCCATGTGATGCGGGTATTTTTGCATATGATGAAAAAGAATATAGAAAAAGAGGTTCTGCAGGCGGCAGAGCCCCAAAAGAAGGGATCGTAACGATGGAAAACAACCAAAGCGGCAATGTAATGAAGGTATTATCCTATGTGGCAGAGCAGACCATGGCTCTTGCCAAAGAGAATAAAGTGCTGGGTGAGCCGGTGGAAAAAGACGGTGTTACCGTGATTCCCGTTTCCAAACTTTCGGTGGGCTTTGCCGGCGGCGGCGCCGATGTGGTGGATGCCAACCGCAAAAAAAGTAAATATCCCGCCGGCGGCGGTGCCAAGGTGGCGCTTACCCCTATGAGTTTTTTAGTGATTGCCGAGGGGAATGTGCATACCATTAATGTGGAAGCCCCGGAGGGCTCCACCGCCATGTCGTTGATCGATACGGTGATCGAAACGGTGAAGGGCTTTATTCAAAAGAAAAAAGCAGAAAAATAGAAAAAAGAAAAGCAGATCCGCCTTTAATTTAGGCGGATCTGCTTTTCTGCGTAACGCACGCAGGCTAAAGCATCCCTTGCGTAATGATCTGCGCCGATCCTTTGGGCATATTCCGGAGTAAGAACAGCACCACCCACAACAGTTTTGCACCAGGGTGCCTTTTCTTTCAGTTGGCGAATGGTTTCTTCCATGGCGGGAACGGTAGTAGTCATCAGAGCGCTCAGCCCTGCAAGGGGGGCATGCAGTTCCACAACCTTTTCCACGATCTTTTCAGGGGGAACATCCTTACCCAGATCCACCACCTCAAAGCCGTAGTTTTCCAGGAGCAGTTTCACAATGTTCTTGCCAATGTCGTGAATATCGCCCTGCACGGTGGCAATCACAAAGATGCCCTTGCCGGCGGGCTTTTCTTTCCCTACCATTGCGGTTTTGATTTCCTCAAAGGCGGTTTTTGCAGCCTCGGCACTCATAAGAAGTTGGGGCAGAAACACGGTTTTGTTTTCAAAACCCACCCCCACGGTGTTCAAAGCGGGAATGATCTCGTTGTTCACGATCTCCAGAGGCGGCAGCTGCCGCAACAGTTCCTTGGTGAGCTCTCCCGCCTGGTCCTTAAAGCCTTTGATCACTGCCCGTTGCAGGGCGGAACTATATTCTTCGGCAGTTTTTTGGGTTTTGGCCTCGGCGGCTACCGGTGCAACGGCAAAAGAGTCGGCCGCACCGATATAGGCACTGCAGTTTTCGTCCAGCCCTTTTAGTGCCTTATAGGTGTAATAGGTTTTCATCATATCGGCGGAATAAGGGTTCATAATGGCGGCAGAAAGCCCCTGCTCCAGCGCCATGGTAAAGAATACGCTGTTCACAGCATCCCGATTGGGCAGGCCAAAGGAAACGTTGGAAATCCCCAGGGAGGTGTGGCAACCGAGTTTTTGATTAATGGTGCGCAAGGCGCCAAGGGTTGCCTGCGCCGCTTTATTGTTGGCGCTGATGGTCATGGCAAGAGGATCAAAGATCAAATCTTTTTTCTGAATACCGTAGGTAGCGGCGGTTTCAAGGATCTTTTCGGCGATCTGCACCCTGCCCTCTGCTGTTTCGGGAATGCCGTTTTCATCTAAGGTCAGCGCCACCACCAGACCGCCGTACTTTTTTACCAAGGGGAAGATAGCTTCCATGCTTTCCTTTTTGCCGTTTACAGAGTTGATCATTGCCTTTCCGTTATAGCGGCGCAGGGCAGCCTCCATGGCGGCAATATGAGCGGTATCGATCTGCAGAGGCAGGTCGATGATCGCTTGCAATTCCGCCACGGCATGTTGAAGCATTTCTTTTTCGTCAATATCGGGCAACCCCACATTCACATCCAGAATGTGTACCCCTTTTTCCTGTTGGTTTACCCCTTCTGCAAGGATATAATCCGTATCGTGCTCCAGCAGTGCCTGTTTAAATCGCTTTTTGCCGGTGGGGTTGATCCGTTCTCCGATCAGGATGGGAGCTTCTCCGAATTTCACCGCATGGGTATAGGAGGAAACCGCCGTTATATTTTTTGGTTGGATGGGCGTAGGTTTAAGTTGATGGCTTTTTTTGTATAACGCTTGAATATAGGCGGGGGTGGTTCCGCAGCAGCCGCCCACTACTCGCACGCCCTTTTCCGCAAGGGCAGTAACTTCCCGGGCAAAGTCCTCTGCTGTAACATCAAATACTGTCTTTCCGTTTACCGATTTTGGTAAGCCTGCATTGGGTTTTAAAAGAACAGGCACCGAAGCGTTTGCAAGGAGCTCCTCTGCCACGCCGTGCAGCTGGCGGGGACCCAGGGAACAGTTGGCACCCAAAGCGTCCACGCCCATTCCCTCCAGCAGGGCAACCATTGCCGCAGGGGTGGCGCCGGTCATCAGCTTGCCGTCTTCCCCGTAGGCGTTGGAAACCAGTACCGGCAGTTGGCTGTTTTCCTTAGCAGCCAAAAGGGCGGCTTTGGTTTCGTAACTATCGTTCATGGTTTCGATCATAATAAGATCAACGCCGTGTTTTACGCCCAGTTTTACCGTTTCGGCAAACATCTTCACCGCATCTTCAAAATCCAGATCCCCCAAGGGCTTTAATAATTTTCCCGAGGGGCCTATATCCAGGGCAATGAATTTTGGGGCGGAGTTTTTGCTTTGCTCTCTGGCGGCTTTGGCGTTGGCAACAGCAGCCGCAACGATCTCATCCAGTTCGTTGTGGGAAAATTTCAGGGCGTTTGCTCCAAAGGTGTTGGTGCAAACCACATTACTACCCCCGTCAAAATAGTCCCGATGGATCTTTTGGATCACTTGGGGGTGGGTAATGTTCCACCGTTCCGGGTGCTCTCCGGGCTGTAAGCCCTGCTCCTGCAGCAGAGTACCCATGCCTCCGTCCAGATAAACCATATTGTCTTTTAAAAAGGTGCTAAAATCCATAAAATACCTCTGAATGTGCAGTTTATTTATTTTCTATCCCCGCAAATGCCGTAACCGATTTGGTGGGGGAGAGGAGCAGGCTGTCGTTTAAGGTAAGTCCGATCCGTTTCCCACAATCAAGAAGCGCCAAAATATCCCGTTGCGCTGAAAGGGGCAGATCACCGTAGCCGGGGCTGAATCGGGGCTTTAAAGTTACCTGCAGTTCCTGCGCCAGGTCCTTGCAAAAGAGATCGCAAAGAGCCTCTATCTGCTGGGCACCAATGGCTTGCAGCATCAGTGCCTTTGCCGGCGATAATCGCCCGTACTTGGCAATCAGCCGATCAATCCCTACCCCCACGGTGGCGGCAAAGAGCAGCACCTGCTCGCAGCCCCGCAGATTGGTGGCAAGGTCTTGGGAGCGTAGCTGCAGGGGGCCAAGATGGCAAAGATCCCCCTCCACACGGCAGGGGAGGGCGCGGTAACACACCTTGTAGGAAAGCTTATCCATTAGTTCGGCAATGGTGCTCTCCAGCAGGGCAGCCACCTCCGGCTCTGTGTTTTTGCAGCCGGCATAGCGCAGGATCTCCCGCCGATTCAGCGGCGGCGGGGAATAGGTTTTTCGTAAAGCGATCCCACTCATTTGCCTAAAATATGGGAAAGGTTCCCTTGAATTTTTGCGGCAACCTCCGGTTTGTTCATGGAGTACACATGCACGTTGGTAATGCCGTTGGCATATAGATCGATGATCTGATCGGTGGCGTAGGCAATGCCCGCCTGCTTCATGGCGGCGGGATCACTGCCGAATTTGTCCACCAGGCTTTTAAAGCGTTGGGGCATAAAGGAGCCGGATAGCTTGATGGCTCTTGCCACCTGGTTGGCATTGGTAATGGGCATGATTCCCGGAATTACCGGCACCGTAATGCCTGCCTCACGAATTTTATAAAGAAAGTTATAGAGCAGGTTGTTATCAAAAAACATCTGGGTAGTCAAAAAGTCACACCCTGCGTCCACCTTTTCTTTAAGGTGCTTAATATCCTCCCGTTGGGTTTCGCTTTCAGGGTGAATTTCCGGGTAGCAGGCGCCGCCAATGCAAAAATCGGGGTTTGCCGCTTTCAGTTCCAGCACCAGATCGATGGCGTGGCGGTAATCCCATTTGCTGCGATCTGCTCCCTCTAACCCTGCAGGAATATCTCCTCGCAACGCCATTACATTTTCAATTCCCGCCTCTTTGATCTCCCGGATCTTTTGCTGAACCATTTCCTTGGTGGAGGAAACGCAGGTAAGGTGCTCCAGGGTGGGTACTCCGTAAAGGGCTTTGATATTTTTGGCAATATCCAAGGTATAGCGGCTGGTGCCCCCGCCGGCACCGTAGGTAACACTCATAAAGGCAGGGCGCAGCTTGGCGATCTCCTCGGTGGCAGTCTTTACGCTTTCAAAGCCGGTTTCGGTTTTGGGCGGAAAAACCTCAAAAGAGAGGGAAAGGGCATCTTTTTTAAGTAGGTCGATGATTTTCATTTTTTCATACCTTTCAGTGGGATGTTTTCGTTGGTAATAACAGAGATCACACAGTCGCCTTGTAAAAACTGCTGTGGTTTTAGGTCGGCAACAGAAATTGCCTGCAGATCGGTAATGCCGGTGCCAATGCATTTAAAGTAGGCCTCTTTGGCGGTCCATAGTTCAAAAAAACGGGTGGTCTGCTCCTCCGGGGGAGTTTGTTCCAAAAGGGCCAACTCCCGGGGGGTGCATACCCGCCGGGGAACGCCTTGGCGAATGGGGCGAACCCGTCCAATATCAATGCCAATAGGTTGCTCGTGGAACGCCGCCGCCACCCACCCTTCGGTGTGGCTGATGCTGAATTCCAGGGGGATATTCTCTCCATAGGGCTTTCCCTTGGGCGTGCGAAAAAGTTTTATTTTTTCAAGGGGAACACCGCAACGGTCGGCAAGGGTGGTCTTGACCATCCATTCCCCCAGCACAGTGGCACGGCGAGATTCCTCCAGAGTGCGGTTTAGCACCTGCTCCCGCCGAACAGGGTCCATCCATTTCAGGCATTGCTCATATTCTTCCTGTGTTAAACTTTCTATGGTACGCTTAAACCATTCCATGGATGCACCTCCCTTGCTTTTTTATACTGTTTAGTTTATAATAACAAAAAAAGTTAATTCTATCAAGAGGGTGGAGTGAAAAATGAACTATTGGAAACAAAGCGAACAAAATATTTATGTGGCGGCCCATCGGGGTTGGTCCTCGGAATATCCTGAAAACACCATGGAAGCCTTTCGTGCCGCCCTGGATGCCGGTGTGGATCAGATCGAAACCGATGTGCGGATCACCAAGGATGGGGAGCTGGTGCTGATCCACGATGCCACAGTGGATCGCACCACCAACGCCACCGGGAAAGTGTGCGATTATACCCTGGCAGAACTCAAAGCACTGGATGCGGGCAACGGCACTAAAATTCCCACCTTTTTGGAATTGCTGGAACTGGTAAAGGATCACCCCACCATGACCTTGGATATCGAGCTGAAGGAATACCCTGTTCCCGGGTGGGAAGAGGTGTCTTACCAAGTTTGTGATCGGGTGGTAAAATTGCTGGATCAATATGGATATACGGAGCGGAGCGTGCTCAATACCTTTAGCGGAAAACTCCATGAATATATACAAAAAACTTACCCGGAGCGCCGCCGCCATGTGTTCTTCCCCTTGGAGAGAATGACCGATGAAGAAAAGCACGGCAGATGTATCGGTGATCCCTATGAGGGTGCCTATTGCTGCTGTATGCCCAAAACCTTCATAAAAGAGGAGTACGACGCTATGCGAGAAAAAGGCATCCAGCCCTGGGCAGGCGCCAGTGTAAAGGACGCCGAAACGGTAGATGCCGCCATTCGCTGCGGCGCCGTGCTGATTACCTGCAATAACATGGGCGAGGTGCTGGATCTCCTGCGGGAGCGGGGATACCACCAATAAAATAGATTTCAAAGGGAGGATCAAAAGATGAGAAAATATATAGGCTATATCCCGGCTGTTATGTTTACAATTCTTTATCTTTTGGCAGGGCTTTCCGGATCAAGCCTTAAGCTGTTTATGATCATAATATGGCTGGCATGTTTTTGGATCTCTGCCTTTCTTCTCCATAAGAGGTTCTTTTGGGGCGGTGCCGTTGGGTTATACCCGGCGTCCCATATGATTTATCTGGGAACCCAAAACACAGGGTCGGTAATTAACAGCGAAATTCTAATTGGCGTGGCAGTGCTGCTGTTCTATATAATTTGGGGGTGCCATCTTTGGAGGCGACCAAAACCAAAGGCAGAAAACAAAGAAGTGCTGATCATGCTTGTAAAAGTAGTGTTAACAATAGTTGCTCTTATGGCGAGTGCTCATATTGCCATATTGATGGCTATAGCCCTTGCTTCCGAGGGTGTGCATCAGGGAATTGCCGCCATAGGAATGTTTGTGTTCCCCTCTCTGCTTTTACCCTTAATATGGCTGAAAAAGCGAAAGAGATTTATAATTGTTTGGCTGATTGTTGCAGCGGTGTATTTCATTGCTTTAGGCACAAACTATGGTATAGTGAGGTATAACGAGAGCATCACAATCAATGTTACCCCCAATATCAATGTACAGGAATATCTTCCATTCAAAGAAGATTCTAAGATTGTTAAATATAATAGTGAAACCTTAAAATTCAAAGATAACTTGCCGAAAATCGATGGGGCAGCAGCATTGTTTCCGGTTTATTCGGCATTTGTAAACGCAACATATCCGAATACCGTGGAGTTGTACGACGGTACATTTGAGTATAATAATACCCCGGAGGGGTATCGCCTTTTGGCAGAAAAGAGCACCGATATTTTTATTGGCGTATATCCCTCGGACGAGCAGAAAGCATACGCTGAAGAATGCAATACCACCTTTGAATACACGCCCATTGGAGCCGAAGCCTTTGTGTTCTTTGTTCATAAGGACAATCCTATTAATAATCTCACAACGGAGCAGATTCAGGGAATTTATTCGGGGGAGATCACGAATTGGAAGCAAGTTGGCGGCAGAAACGAAAAGATTGCCGCATTCCAACGCAACGAAGGCAGCGGCAGCCAGAGTATGCTGGAGCGTTTTATGGGGGAAAAGCCCATTATGGAAGCGCCAAAGGAAATGGTAAATGAATTTATGCTCGGCATTATCGAGCAAGTTTCAAACTATAAGAGTAAATCAAATTCCATAGGCTTTTCTTTTCGATATTATGTAGAGGGAATTATTAAAAATCCTGATATAAAAATGCTTTCTGTAGATGGCGTTGCCCCCACTGCAGAAAATATTAAAAACGGCAGCTATTCTGTTGTTACACCGTTATATGCGGTAACATATAAGGAAAATAAAAACGAGAATGTGGAAAAGTTATTGGCGTGGATCTTATCCAAAGAAGGCCAGCAGATCATCGAAGAAACGGGCTATGTTGGTGTTCTGCGGGAGCGGGGATACCACCAATAATAAAATCAAAAGGACTGTGCCGTTGGGCACAGTCCTTTTCGTTGTTTAAATGTTCTGCGAGAACTTAGGCAAGCTCTGCAAAGTATTTGATGGTGCGAACCATCTGGCTGGTGTAGCTGTTCTCGTTGTCGTACCAGGATACAACCTGTACCTGATAGGTGTCGTCGTCGATCTTAGCAACCATGGTCTGGGTAGCATCGAACAAGGAACCGTAGGTGATACCAACGATATCAGAGGATACCAGCTGCTCTTCGGTGTAGCCGAAGGAAGCGGAAGAAGCAGCCTTCATAGCAGCGTTGATGCCTTCAACGGTAACATCCTTGCCCTTAACTACTGCTACGAGAATAGTGGTAGAACCGGTGCAGGTGGGAACTCTCTGCGCGGAGCCGATAAGCTTGCCGTTGAGCTCGGGGATAACAAGGCCGATAGCCTTTGCAGCGCCGGTGGAGTTGGGAACG
>JAZSRD010000032.1:0-5467 GCA_045538295.1 Eubacteriales bacterium | reverse complement strand
AGCAACGCCGCGGTTGGTATGACCGTGGCAGTTGCTGTGGCTGTATCTGAAGCACTTAAATAATAAGGTTTTTCAAGCCTTCGGGCAATGGAAAAAACTTATTGCGTAAAATCAATCAATAAAAAAGTTAGACACATCATTTTTGAGTTTTCAAGGATGATGTGTCTATTTTTTTGAAATTGTGGGGTTCTTCAAAGTGAAAATTGCCGTCAAAATGATTTTTGACATTACTTGACTTATATTGGGCATTGTTTTATAATATTACAAACATTCAATGTGTTAAAAACAGGAATTCTTACTGGGAGAAAAATATGAAATTTCAATTAAATAATTATGCGGATTTAGCAGAAAAAACTGCAAAAATGTCTATCAAGGAGCTTTTGATGGCGGTTTCTTGTCCTCAGGTCTCGGTTGGAGGTCAAGAGGTAAGAAAAGGATATCCAATGCTTTTTCTTCATGGTGGTGACAAGGAAAAATTAGTGGATTTTCTTGGAAAATACAACAATGATAACGAACTTCCTGCTATGATTTGTTCTGATACCGAATGTGGTGCAGGAGCGATGATTAGAGGGGCAACATGTTTTCCTGCAATGATGGCTTTGGGTAAAATCGGCGATGAGGAGCTTGCTTATAAGGTCGGTAGGTTGACCGCTAAAGAATCGTTGGATGTAGGCTATCGTTGGTCACTATCACCTTGCGTTGATATTGTTTTAAATGATGAATCTCCGGCTGCTTCTATCCGTTCGGCGGGCGAAACTGCGGAAGCGGTAATTTCTATCGCAGGGGCATACATGCGTGGAATGCAGGATGGAGGCATTGCCGCTACGGTAAAACATTTCCCGGGCGATGGTGCAACTGTTTATGACCAACATATCACAACAACTGTTAACCCACTTTCGTTAGAGGAATGGTGGGCTACATACGGTAAGGTTTATAAGACAATGATTGAGCAAGGTACCGCCTGCGTAATGCCGGGGCATATCAGTTTGCCTTGTTATGATACTGTTGACGAAAAAACGGGAATCTTCCCGCCGGCAACCTTGTCAAGCCGATTGCTGACTGATCTTCTTAAAGGTGAGCTTGGCTTTGAAGGCATAATCTGTTCTGATGCGGTCAACATGAGTGGTTTTTGTGGCTATATGAATTATTATAAGGCATGTGCCACTTTCTTGAAATGTGGCGGTGATATTTTACTTTTCGCAAAAACCACAGATCAATTTTTTGAGAAAATGGAGAAATTGGTTAACGAAGGATTTTTGCCTCGCGAAATTTTGCAGAATCGTGCCTATCGTTGCCTTTGCTTCTGCCGTCAGATTCGCGAAGAATTCGCTCCTAAATCCAATATAGAGCTTGATGCTGCTGCATTGGTCAAAGAGGTAGTGGAACGCAGCATAACTGTTGTTCGTGATCGAGAAGGATTACTTCCTCTCTCTCCCAAGAGTAAGATTCTGCTCACCGATTTTTCTAATGGATATGATGGGTGTGATGGTGGTGTTGCCGATTTGTTGGAGGCAATGAAGCTGGCAGGATACGACGTGGAATTTTCAAGAGATCCCGGCCCGTCGGCACTGGCTCGCATTGCAGAGGAGGGCAAATATGATGCTATAATTTGTACCTTTACCAATCGATTCGGATACGGAACGAATGTGCTACGTCCACATGGTGCTTTGGCACGTAATTTGATGGGCGGTTGGACCAAGTTTGGCACTCCTTGTATTTTTGTGTGCTTACATCATCCGTATTTCCATAAGCATTTTCCGGCACTTGCAGATACGGTGATAAATACGTATGGCGTTACAAACGAAACCTATCCGGCACTTTTGCAGACGCTATTCGATGTGCACCCGGATGACGTGTCTGATCAGTGCGGGTAACAACCTAATGGTTGGTATGACTGTAGCCGTGGCAGTTGCTGTATCTGAAGCACTCAGCAATCAGGGGACGGTTCTGTGATTGAAGGCAATCAGGGGACGGTTCTGTGATTGAATGTGTTTTATAAAAAACAATAGTTTCAGCCTCGCTTCATTTTAAAGCGAGGCTGTTTTATTTTGGGGATATAAAATCGGAGGATGGTATGATATTCTGCATAAAAAAGAAATAACCCTCGGTGTTTATGCTTTCTCGTCACACAAACTACCGAGGGTTATTTCATTTCGCTTGCAGGTTCCAACATGGTGTACCTCTCTTTCCTGTTTTTTTGAAGACTTTTCCTTCTTTTCGGTTGCGGCTGTTTCTTAAACCTTTCATGGAATAATCTATCTACACTGTGTTCTTCCACACTACGGTGTGGCTGTAAAGCGAGCAACCATTTTAGTCTTCTTTTCTTTACTTCTCCTTTTCTGATTTAAGAATACCATACTTTTTATCAAAAAACAATTCGCAATGTTTCATAAAATTACGGCTCGAAAATTATGCAACAGGGAGAAATGGAGCAAAGGGCATTGACAGCGGGGACAAAAACATGATATACTAAATATGTTGTGATAATAAAATGGGAACACAGAAACAAGCGCTTCTGTGTTCCTATTTTTATTTTGTTTGTTCTTCGATACTTTCCTGGTGGCGGTGATATAGCCGCATATAGCGGGTGGTGTAAAGAACCATGGAAAGGATAATGGAGGCGCTTTCCAGCGAAACCAGTGCAATCACGCCCACGGTGGGCATTTCAGGGAATAAGATCAGCAGCAGAGCGCCGAAGAAGAAGATGACCGTAGTCATCTTGCCGTACCATTTGGCACCTTCCACTGAATCGGTTTTATGAATAAATACCAATCCGATGATCCCCATGTAGATCTCTTTGATCACCAGCAACACCAGCATATAGCGCACCGGAGTGAAACGCCATGCCAGGCACAGGCAGATGGCGATCTGGGTGAGTTTATCGGCAATGGGGTCAACGATCTTGCCCCAATCGGTTACCAGGTGATAGTGGCGGGCGATCCAACCGTCTACCACGTCGGTTGCGGCGGAGATCGCCATGATCCAAGCGGCGGCTGTGTAGGATCGTTCCACGCAGTAAAGCCATATAATGGCGGGAATTAAGATCAACCGCAGGTAACTGAGCAAATTGGGGATCGTTAAAAATTGACCGTGAAAACGAGTTTGTTTCAACGTGAGATGCTCCTTTTTAATACTTCTATCGTTTAATTATAGCACAACGAAAAAAATTTTGCAACATTTACCAAGAAAGAAGTTGTTCTGCAATGGAAAGACGATTGAATTCACAGAAAAAATATGCTAAAATAGAAAAAACAACGGAAAGGAGGAGCCGAAATGATCCTGATCATTGCAGAAAAACCCAGCCTGGCACGGAATATTGTGGCAGGGATCGGTAAGTGCGCCCGCAGAAACGGATATTTCGAGGGCGAGGGCTATTTGGTTACCTGGGCGTTTGGGCACCTTTTTTCCCTTTGCGATATTGAAGATTACACCGGCCCCACCTCCACCGGGCGGTGGTCCATGGAAAATCTGCCCTGCTTCCCGGAGCAGTTCCGTTTTCAGCTGCGAAAGGGAGCAGATAAACAGCCCGATGAGGGAGTACAGCGGCAGTTTGAACTGATCCGTACCCTCTGCGCCCGTCCGGATGTGGAAAAGATCGTAAACGCCGGAGATGCGGATCGGGAGGGGGAAATTATCATTCGCCTTTGCGTGGATCACACCGGGGTGCAAAAGCCCTTTTACCGGCTGTGGCTCCCCGACCAGACCCCCGAAACGGTGGCAGAGGCTCTTTCTGCCATGAAAGAGGAAACGGAATACCAAAACTTGGCCAACGAAGGCTATGCCCGCACCTATGTAGACTGGCTTTATGGCGTGAATTTAACTCGCTATGCCACCTTGAAAACCGGAGTATTACTGCGGGTGGGACGGGTGATCGTGCCCATTGTAAAAGCCATTTACGATCGGGATAAGGCAATTGAAAACTTTGTGCCGGAAACCTATTATGCAGTGGTGAGCAATGCAGAAACAAAGGGCGAATCCATTGAACTGACCTCCAAGCAAAAATTCGATCAAAATAGTAAAGCAAAGGCAGAGGAATACGCCGCCCGCCTGAATGGCTGCACCGCAACGGTGGCAGAAAAGAAAAAGAAAAAAACCACCCTCCAGCCTGGAAAGCTGTATTCTCTTTCTAAATTACAAAATGTGCTGGGTAAAAAATATAAAATGCCCATGGAAGAAAGCCTGAAACTCACCCAGGAGCTGTACGAAGCGGGGTATATCACCTATCCCCGTACCAACTCGGAATATCTGGCGGAGCAGGAAAAGGGCAAGATCAAAAAGATTTTGGAAAACGTAGCCGCCATTGGGTATCAGGTGAAATTCCGTGACGGTAAAACCATCTTTGATGATAGCAAGATCGAATCCCACTCTGCCTTAACACCCACCTATAAGATTCCCAAAAAAGAGCATCTTACCCAGCGGCAGATGATGGTGTATCAAACCATTTTCCGCAGGTTCGCCGCCGTGTTTTGCGCCGAGGATTGCCTGGCAGAAAAGGCAGAGATGCTGATCAAGGTGGGGGATGTGGAGGAATTCCGCCTAAAAGGTACCATGATCGTGCAGCCCGGCTGGACGAAATACGACGACGGCGGGCAGAAGAATAAATTGCTGCCGCCCCTGGAGGTGGGAGATGTTGTTAACATTCACTTCCAACCCAAGGAAAAGGAAACCTCCCCGCCCCGGCACTATACTATTGAAACGCTGAATAACTATTTGAAAAATCCCTTTCGGGAGGATAAAGCCGCCGCCGAGGATGCCGACGATCGGGAGGAATACCGTGCCATGTTTGAGGGGTTGGAGTTGGGCACCGAGGCCACCCGCACCGGCATTATCGGCAACGCCATCAAGAGCCAATATATCACCCTGAAAAAAGATACCTATTATCTGTTGCCCGGGGGCGCCTACCTGATCGAAGAGCTGGAACGCATGGGGATTGAAATGGATAAATATAAGACCAGCGCGCTGGGTCAAGCCTTAAAAAAGGTTTATCGGGGCGAGATACGGGTGGAGGATAGCGTGGCGATCGCCAAGAATGAGATCCAAAAGGTTTTTGCCCCTAAGGAGCAATCCCCGGAAAACGATACTGATACCGGTCTTTATGGCGATGAAGCCGGCACTTGCCCCCTATGCGGCGGCAAGGTGGTAAAGGGGCGCTACGGCTACGGTTGCCTCTCTTATAAAGAGGGCTGTAAATTCCGCATCAGCGGGGTGCTCTGTAAACGGGCAATCCCCATTTCCGCTGCCCGGGAACTGCTTACCGAAGGCCGCAGCCGCAAGCTGGCAGGCTTTATCTCTAAGGCAGGCAAGCCCTTTGAGGCACGCTTAAAGCTGGAAGAGGGCAGAGCCGTTTTCGATTTTTAAATTAAAAGGGGAAGTAAAAAATCTCAAGATTTTTTACAGCCCCCTTTGTTGTTCCGCCCCGAAAAAAAGATAAAAAAATAAGGAACATCATGGACAAAAATAAATAGGA
>JAZSRD010000033.1:0-11763 GCA_045538295.1 Eubacteriales bacterium | reverse complement strand
CCCTCAAAGATGCCGGCGCCGATCATGCTGTCGCCCCGCACCTTCAGGGCAAAAAGCTGCCGATTGGCGGCAAGCTCAGGGGATACCTGCAAATAGCCGTCGATATGCTCTGCCGCCATCAGCGGCTCCCCGGCGGCAATGGTGCCCAGCACCGGCACCGGCACACTGCCGGTGTGCCCCGGCAGGCTCCGCCGGCGCCCCTCCCGCAGGAGCAGCCCCGCCTCCTCCAGCCGCAGCAGGGCGGCTTGCACCATACTGGGAGAGGAGATGTGCAGGGCGGTCATCAGATCCCGCACGGTGGGGAAACGCCCCTCTTCTTGCACGTGGCGGCAGATCTGCCGATAGATGGCGGCATCCCGCTCTTTTACTTTTTCACTCACACTTCCCCTGCGCATCTCAAATAAAGGTAAAGGTAGAGATCATCTGTTCTACATAGGTTAAAAAGTAACTGTAGCTATTGAATTCGCCGATGTAGGAAACTACGTAAATATGCCCTTTGTGCTCGGCAAAGATCTGCATAAAGCGTAGCTGATTGGTGTTATCGTCGTTGCTGCTTTCGTACACGATCCGGTAGGCGTCTTTGCCCCCCAGAGTAGTGTCGCTTTCCGAAACCAGAGCGTAGTTCTTTAAAGTGCTTTCCAGGTTGGCAACATAGCCCTTCACATAGTCGGTAAAGGCATTCTCCCCCTCCATGTCCGGCACAAACCGTTGCACCGAGAGGCTTTCGTTATATCCGTCGCTGTAGCCCTCGGCGGGGGTCACGAACAGGGCGATCCCCTCTTTTACATTGGCATCCTTTTCCCAAAAGTTGGGATACTCCACGGAAAATCCCAAGGGGGTGGAGCGGAACAGTTTATAGTTTTCCAGGGTTGCTCGATGACATCCTGCGGTAAACAGCAGGACCATGATCAACAGCAGGGCAGAAAGTCTTTTTTTCATGACAAACAAAACCTCATTGTACATAATTAAGATCATTATAACATAAATTGCGTTTTTTGACAATAGAAAGGTTGCAGTTCGGCGGATTTTATGGTATCATTATAAAATCAGAAAGGAAGTTTGCTTTATGAAAAAGACGCAAAATAAATATACAAGCATAGGCGGCAGCGCCCTGATCGAGGGCGTAATGATGCGGGGCCAGGGGCGTATGGCGATCGCCGTTCGCCGCCAGAGCGGGGACATTCTTTTAAAGGTGGAACCGGTGGAAAACCAAGACAAATGGTATAATAAGGTTCCGGTATTACGGGGAGTAATCAATTTTGTGCTGTCGATGATGCTCAGTTACCGATGCCTTATGTACTCGGCAGACATCTCCGTGGAGGGGATCGAGGAGCCGGAAGAGCCCACCAAGGCCGATCAGTTTTTTGATAAATTGCTGGGCAAAACCGGCATGGCGGTGATCGGCGTGGTGTCTATGGTGCTGGGGCTGGCGCTCTCCCTTTTCCTCTTTATGTATCTGCCTGCCCTCTTTACCGGCTGGGCAATGGCGTGGGCACCGGCAGTGGTGAAAGCCATTGTGGAGGGTGTGATCAAAATTCTGATCTTCTTTGGGTATTTGATGCTCTGCTCCCTGATGCCGGATATGCGCCGGGTGTTCCAATACCACGGCGGGGAGCATAAATCCATCTTCTGCCACGAGGCGAAAGAAGAACTCACCCCGGAAAATGCCATGAAGTGCAAGCGGTTTCACCCCCGTTGCGGCACCTCTTTTATGTTCTTTACGTTGTTGATCAGTATTGTGGTAGCCATGTTCCTGCCCTGGGGCAATCGGCTGGTGCGGGCGCTGATCAAAATGGCGTTTATCCCCTTGGTCATGGGCGTGGCATACGAGTTTATCCGCTATGCGGGCAAGCACGATAACCTGCTCACCCGTATTATTTCCGCCCCCGGCTTGTGGTTCCAGCGGATCACCACCCGGGAGCCGGGCGAAAAGCAACTGGCTGTGGCGCTTGTTGCCTTGAAAGGCGTGCTCAACGATTATCCCCTGGAAAAGGAGATCATTGTGGACGAAGAGGGCAATTACCTGCACGATAAGGAAGAAGTGGAAGAATCATGCGAGCAAAATTAAAAGATATTCTGCGGCAGGGCGAGATCGTGCTGAAAGAGCGGCAGATCGAGCAGTACCGCAACGATGCCTATTGCATTTTAAATAAACATTTCGGCGTAAACCGTGCCCAGATCCTGCTGGCAGGGGAAGAGGAATATCCCGACGATACGGTGCTTGCCTATTGGCAGGATATTCGTGCCCGGGGCGATCGCAAGCCCTTGCAACATATCCTGGGAAGTTGGGAGTTTATGGGGCTTCCCTTTATTGTGAACCCCAACGTATTGATCCCCCGTGCCGAAACCGAGTGGCTGGTGGAATATGTGGCAGAGCACTATAAAGACCGCTCGGTAAAGGTGCTGGATCTTTGTACCGGAAGCGGGTGTATCGGCATTGCCATAAAAAAAATGCTGCCCCAAGCCGAGGTTACCTTGGTGGATGTAAGCCAGCTGGCGCTGGATGTGGCAAAGGAAAATGCTAAGGCGCTGGAGGCGGATGTAAAGATCGAAAAATGGGATATTCTGCAGGGTGTGCCCTTTTTTATGGAGAAGATGCAGTTCGATGTGATCGTTAGCAACCCCCCTTATATCAAATCGGAAGAATTGGCATCCCTCCAGCCGGAGGTGCAGCAGGAGCCGGAGCTGGCGCTGGACGGCGGCCTGGACGGCCTGCTTTATTACCACACCCTGGCAGAGGAGTGGAGCAAGCTTCTTGTTCCGGGCGGCGACCTGCTGGTGGAAACCGGCGAAGATACCGGTGCCGGCGTGCAAGCCATCTTTGAGCGGGTGCTCCCCGATGCCCGGCTTCACAACGACCTTGCCGGTCTCCCCCGCTACGTAACGGCGAAAAAGTGAATAACCGCAACGGAACGCCCAAGGCGTTCCGTTGTTATCATTATATAAGGAAAAAATTTTTAAATAAAACCACAAAATATAGTGGTTATATAATAGGGACCCTCTAATCTCCAAAATTTTCCGTTGACAAAGTTGGGGAAAAGGAGTATGATTATTACAGTTTGTAACCGAATTGTAACCATTTTGAAAGGAGGTGCCCTTTGTGAATCAAACAGCAAAAAATGTGTTCATGATCATTTTCTCGGTGATCTATGCCATTGGCAGTTTTATCTATAAAACAGGCTGGGTGATCGAAAATATCCTGCTCTTTTTCTTTCGGATCACCTTATTGCCGCTGCTTCGTTTCTTAAGAAAGTGCACCCCTAAAAATGTGTTTGATACCATTTGCTCCGTGGGTGAATGGGCAATGGGTGTGGCGGTGTGGATCTATCGCCATACGGTGCGCCTTTTGGTATGGGCTGCCCACAGTATCGTAGACGATTTTTGCTATTGGGCGCCGGTGATCAGCGCCTTTGTGCTCCTTTCTGTGTTGATATTGTTCCAAAACTATACCATCGCCCTGGAGGTGCAGATCGACGGGGATGTGGTTTCCTACGTGGAAGACGAAAAGGAATTTACCGGCACGGTGCTTTCGGTGGAAAAGGACCTGGCAGAGATGTTGGGGGAAAACTACTGCATGTACACCGCTCCCGAATACCAGTTCGTATTTGTAAAAAAGAATAAATTACCCGATGAAGATACCCTTTACGCCCAGGCATACCGGGCGGTAACCGAGGAGATCGGTCATCATTACGGTTTGTATGTGGATGGCACGTTGGTGGCAGCCGCCGCAAACAGTGAGACTATTGAATCGGTGCTCAACGAGCTGAAAGCCCCCTATGAAACCGGTGTGGAAAACGAGCGGATCGAATTTGTGAGCAACGTGGAGGTGCGCACCGGCTTGTTCTCTCCTGCCACCCTGAAAAATAAAGCGGAGCTGCGGGCATTGTTTGAGGGCTCCACCAATCCCCTTTATTACACCATTGAAGAAGATGATTACCTGAGCGATATTGTGGAAAAAACCGGTGTTTCCCGTCAGATGCTTTATTATCTGAATCCGGAGCTGGACGATCGCCGGCTGATCCCCGGCAGAAAGCTGCTGATCTCCACCCCCGATATTTATTTGGGGGTAAAGGTGGTACGTACCATCACCTATGATGAAACGATTAATTACACCACCACCCGTATTAAAGACAACAGCATGTATGTGAACCAAACCAAGGTAAAAACTGCCGGACGAAACGGCAGTAAGACCATAACCGCAGAGGTCACCTATGTGGACGGCATGAAAACAAACACCAAGATCGTATCGTCGGTGGTTACCCAAGAACCGGTAACCCGGGAGCTTTATGTGGGCACAAAATCCTATCCCTCCGGCGGCGGTGGTGGCGGCTCCTATTCCTCCCTGGCAGGTACCGGCGCGTTTATCCGCCCGGTAAGCGGCGGGTATATCTCCTGCGGTTGGTACGGCTATTCCGGGCACACCGCCCTGGATTATTCCATGAGCGGTGCCTATGGCAAGCCGGTTTATGCCTCTGCCGGCGGCACGGTGATCAGCGCAAGCTGGTCCGGCGGCTACGGTAAGATGATCAAGATTCGCCACAGCAACGGCTATGTGACTTATTACGCCCACCTGAGCGCCATGAATGTTTCGGTGGGGCAAACGGTGAGCCAGGGTCAGCAGATCGGCAGGATCGGCTCCACCGGCAACAGTACCGGTCCCCATCTGCACTTTGAACTGCGGATCAACGGAAGCCCGGTAAACCCCCAGCGGTATCTGGGTTAAAAAGGGAATCTAAATACGCCATGCTCGCATGGCGTTTTTCCACGTTTAAATGATAGAGGAAAAGAAAGATGCGTAAAGAAACCACAGCCGAAGCACAATACAAAAAGATGACCGAAACCCCGGTGGCAAAGCTGGTGCTTTCCTTGGGGCTTCCCACCACGGTGAGCATGCTGATCACCAACATCTATAATATGGCGGACTCTTATTTTGTGAGCCGGATCAGCATCAGCGCCGGGGGCGCTACCAGCGTGGTGTTTGGGCTAATGGCGATCCTTCAGGCTTTCGGCTTTATGTTTGGGCACGGGGCAGGCAGTCATATCAGCCGTATGCTGGGCAGCAAACGGATCGAATGCGCCCGTAAATATGCCTCCACCGGCTTTTTCGGAGCGCTGGTCAGCGGAATTTTGATCATGGTGTTGGGGCTGTTTTTTATAGAGCCGCTTATGACCCTGCTGGGCAGCACCTCCACCATCCTGCCCTATGCGGTGGACTATGGCTTTTATATCCTGATCGCCGCTCCGGTGATGACTGCCAGCTGTGTGCTGAATAACATTCTGCGTTACGAGGGCAAGGCTGCCCTTGCCATGATCGGACTTACCACCGGCGGCATATTGAATATGGCGCTGGATCCCTTGTTTATCTTTGTGTTTCATATGGGGATCAGCGGTGCAGGGCTTGCCACCGCCGTGTCCCAATATATTTCGTTCTTTATTTTATGGTCCATGTTTGCGGCAAAGAAGACCCAAAGCCGCATTGCCCTGCGCTATGTGGCACGGGACTTTAGAACCCTCAAGGATATTGTGATCACCGGGCTTCCCAGCCTTGCCCGCCAGGGGCTCAACAGTATCTCCACCATGGTGCTCAATGCCCAGGCAAAGCCCTTTGGAGATGCCGCCATTGCCGCCATGGGCTATGTGGGCAGAACCTCCAGCCTGATCTTTTGTGTGGGGCTGGGGATCGGCCAGGGCTTTCAGCCGGTTTCCGGCTTCAATTACGGCGCCAAAAAATATGCCCGGGTAAAAAAGGCAACCCTCTTTACCCTGCTGTTCGGCGCCGGGTTTATCAGCGCTATTTCTGCCGGGTGCTTCGCCTTTGCTCCGCAGATCATCGCTCTTTTCCGCAAGGAGGCAGAGGTGATCGGTATCGGCAGTCAGGCACTGCGGATCCAATGTGTCTTTTTGGTGCTGCTTCCCGTGTCGGTGGTGGTGACCATGCTGTTTCAAAGTATTGGCAAAAGCGGCCCCGCCTTGGTGCTTTCCTGCCTGCAAAGCGGGCTGGTGTTTATCCCCCTTTGCCTGATTCTTCCTCGGTTTATCGGCATTTTGGGGATCCAGCTGGCACAGCCCTTGGCTTACCTGGTTGCCGCATTGGTTTCTGTGCCCTATCTGCTGACCTTCTTCCGAAAATTATCGGCAGGAAGATAGTTGCATGAAATGGATTCTTGTGGTAAAATAATGAAGAAAAATCCTCAAAGGAGGTCGGGCTATGACCGATTTGCTGGGCGGCAGTGTGATCATAAAGGTTTGCCGCCGGATCGCAGAAAAAATTAAAAATACTGCACAGCAAAGCATACTCTTTGGTAAGAGAAGCCGAGTAGAACCGGTGGAGCACTCCCGCATTGCGGCGGGCATGAACCGGGTGCATCCTGTGGAAAAGGCAGTGGGCGCCCTTGGCAACAGCAGGATCCTGGGTTGGCTTTATAACTACTGGTCCCGTATGTGCGCCATGGAGATCCGGGGCTTTTTACTGCTCCTTTCTCCGCTGTTTGGGTTGCTTGTCCTGCGGATGGCTCTTGCCGGGCGTTTTGTTGTGGCGGGGAGCCTGGCTGTTGCGTTGGCGCTTTGCCTGCTGCTTTTGTGGCGGCAGGGCACCCTTGCCGGCTGGCTCAAGGGCGCCTGGCTTTTTAAACAGTTTCCTATTCCCGCCGGAGTAAAGCGGCGGTCTGTGTATCTCTATCTTGCCTGCTGCGGCGTGCTCGGCGGCACGGTGGGCTGGTTTATGGGAATGATCTACGGCGTTGCCGCCGCCCTGGCGTTGGCAGTGTTGCCGGCGGTCTTTGCAGTGCCCCCCTTGTGGATGTTTTGTTTGCTGCTGGCAGTGCTCCCACTCGGCGGCACTTCCCTTTGCTGGGCATTGAGCATGGCGGTGGTCGTGGTCTACTTTTTTGCCCGTGCCTTTCAGGGGCTTTCCGGTAAAAAGATCAGCGGCGTTGATGTACTGCTTTTAGTTTTCCCCCTCTTGTGTGTCGTTTCGGCGGCAACCTCTTATGCCCGGGGAGATTCTTTTAAGGTGATCGTAATGTGGCTGGGGTTGTTTGCCTGCGTGCCCCTGGTGCGGCGGATCATAACCACCCGCCGGCAGTTGATCGCCGGGCTTTTGTCCCTTACGGCAGGTGCGGTGGTCAGCGGGATCTACGGATTGTATCAGTACCTTTCCGGCACGGTAAACACCACCTGGACCGATACCACCATGTTCCAGGATCTGGAACTGCGGGTCTACAGTACCTTTGCAAACCCCAATGTTTACGGCGCCTTTTTATTGCTGGTCATTCCCCTGGTTGCGGGTATGGCACTGCATTTCAGCGGCTGGAAGCGTTGGCTTTTATGGGGCGTGGACATGCTGCTGATGGTGAATATGGTGCTTACCTATTCCCGGGGCTGTTATGTGGGCATCGCCCTTACGGCATTGATGTTCTTATTCTACTATAGTAAAAAGTGGCTGACCTGCGCCGTTATCGTGGGTATTCCTGCGGCGTTGCTGGTGATGCCGGCAAGCGTAATGGAGCGGATCATGAGCATTGGGAATATGAGCGATAGCTCCACCTCTTACCGCATGATGATCTATGTGGGAACGCTGGCAATGTTTGCCCATTACTGGTTTAGCGGTGTGGGCGTGGGTGAAAAGGCATTTAACGCCGTTTATCCCTACTATATGGTGAGCGGAACCATCGCTCCCCATTCCCACAGCCTGTTTTTCCAGTCGGTGGTATCCTACGGAATTGTGGGGCTTTGTTATTTGATCACACTGTTTACCGTATATCAGCGCCGTGTACAGCGGGTGCAGGCGGGCATGAGCCGCCAAAACCGCCTGCTGATGCTGGGCTTTGGCTCGGTGCTTTGGGGGCTGCTGGTACAAAGTGTTTTTGATTACACCTGGTATAATTATCGGGTATTTCAACTGTTTTGGATCGTGATCGTGTTGGGCTTTGCCGCCGCCGAGGCGCTGCAAAAAAAGGAGGAAAACAATGGATAAAAAACGTTTTACCTGGCTGGACGCACTTATCTGCGGCGTGCTGATCCTGGCGCTGGCAGTGGTGGGCGTGTGGTATTTCACCAAGGATGGTTCCGGGGCAGAGGTCAAGGAATATGAAGTGACCTTGCGGTTCCCTCGTGCTACCTATGAAGAGTTTGATTATTATCAGGTGGGCGACCGGCTGTATTTTCAGGGCCGTACCGCAGAATTGGGCACCATCACCTCTCTAAAAGAGATCGACCTGGTGTATGAAGAGTATCTGGAGAAGGAAGCCCGCTATGTTAAAGCAGTGCATCCGGAGAAAAAAGCAGTGGAAATGAAGGTACGGGTGCAAGGCGCCGTGGTAGAGGGCAGCTTCACCGTAAACGGCAAGCCGGTGATGATCGGGCAGGAGTTCTATCCCCAGTCCGATACCACCCGCTCCGTTTTTACCGTTTGGGATATTGAGGAGGTGGCAGCATGAAACTGATCGACGAAAATGGCCGCCTCTTTGGCAAACTGAATGTGTTTGATCTGGTGGTAGCGGTGATCGTGATCGTGGGGATCGTTGCTATGGCTACCCGCTTGATCACCCCCGCAGATCAAAAAGGCACATGGGAAACTGCGGTATATACCGTGGAATTTGTTGGTGTGGAAGAATGCTATACCGAGGCATTCCGGCCGGGTGATACCCTATATGAAAACAAAAAGGAGATGGGCACTATTACCCAGGTGGAGGTATCTCTTACACGAACACCCCATGCCGTGAGCGACGGCACGGTAAAGATGGTGGAGCGGGCCATGGCGTATAATGTTTTGATCACCGTGGAAACGGACCGCTTTAGCAAAGCCGAAGGTGCTCATGTGGGCGCCCAGGAGTTGCTGGCGGGCACTTCCCACAAATTCTCCAATGGCTATGCCACCGCCACCGGTGTGGTGCGGGAAATTAAATGAAAATAAGGGGCTGTAAAATTACAGCCCCTTATTTTTATTGGGAATCTGCCAAAGGCAGTGCTAAAGCGGCGTAGGAAGCAAAGCCGTGATCTAAGCTTTTAGAGGGGGTCTTATACTCCCAAAGGGTGCCGGTGAGGGCACACATACCGCCGAAAAAGTCTTTGAGATTTTTCGCCATCAGTTGAGGATCTCCCAAGTCCATCAGCACATTCATCCGCAGGTATAATCCGATAAAAGCGTCGGCAGGACCAAAATCGTAAATCTCGTTGCGGCGGATAAAATCAGCAAAGGTATCGGTGATGTTGGTTTTTAATTTGGCAAATTGGGGATCGTTCAGATCAAAGCCGCCAAAGAGAGCGGCGTAGTATTGCCCCGCCTCCGATACATTTTTTGTGTTTTCCAGCCACCCCTGCTCATTGCGCAGGGCATTGTCCACAAACACCTCTCCGTCAAAAGCAAGCTCGATCACCTTTTTGCGGATCCGGGCTGCCTTTTCGGAATATGCCGGAATTCCGTAAAGCTTGCCCACCTCCTCCAGCGTTTGGGCATAAAGGAAGTTGGTGGGGTAATTCACATCCTGGGTCCAGTTGTTGGCCTTGGACCATTCCACAAAGTTCCAGCTGGGCAGTTTTTCTAATAACTCCAATTCGTTTTCGTAGCCTTTAAAGAAGTTCATAATGCCCATTACCGAGGGGCGAAAGAACTCTTTGTCTTTGTTCGGGTTCCGTAATGTCAGGTGCTCGCATACCTCCAGTACATACCATAGGTTCCATTGGGGAATAAACATGAAATAGCCGTCCGGCTGGGGTCCGTGAGCGTCGGCGGGATAGCACATGGGCAATACGCCATTGGGTATATTACCATCATTTTTATACAAGGTGTAATTTTCCAAAAAGGCGTCTTCAATGGGAGTTTTTCCGAAAAGGAAGTATTCGGCACGGCCGGTAAAGTAGGAATCGCACAGCCAGCCGGCCCGCTCCCGGGAGGGGCAGTCGGTGAACAGATCCACTCCATTGTGGGCGAAGGTGCGCACGGCGCCCTCATAGATGCTTTGCAGCTCCGGGTCCCGGAAACTGCGGGGGATCAAATCAGAAAGTTCCCGGGCAAAATTGCGAAAACCAAAGGAGCGGAGCTGTACCCGCCCTTTCTTGATCAGCACCGTTGCATGGCGGAAACTGTAAGGTTCAAAGGATTCCACATCTATGGCAGTGCCTGCCTTGATGTTGTATTGGAGCACCGTTTGGGCGTTCATGGTGCGGCTTTGCAAGTCTTCGTTGGGGCAGTATTCCCGGAAGAAGAGCACCAGTTCTGTGTCTTCCTCCGCAAAGGCGGCAAGTTGCAAAAAGCCCACTTCAATTTGGGAAAAATCAAACCGGACCCACTCCCCTGCAGAAAGCTCCACCGGTAAAGCCCCGGCATCTCCGGTGCGGGCGAGCTGTTGCTCCCCTACCCAGCGGTAGGGCTTGTGGGGGATCTCCTCTTCAGTGAAATAACCCCAATCCACTTCCTCGTCCATTGAAAAAGAATAGGCATTGACTCTTCCGTTAAAGGTTTCAGCGGGGGTAAAAGTACCCCTGGCAACAAACCCGCCCAGGGTCTTCACAGAAAGATCGGCAAAGGGTACCCGCCGGGGAATAAACTGAATATCCACGGAGGCAGGAACTGCCGTAACGGGAGTGTTTGCATAGTAGCCCTCGTGGTACACCTCGTTATAGTGACGCTGCACCGAGTATCGCTCCACCCGCTTCTCCCGCCGACCGTTTATGAAGCAGGAAAAATCCCGCCCGGTGTAAAGGAGAGGAAGCTCTCCCTCGGTCAATTCGGCAGCCAAAAAGGCGTTTTGGCGCACGGTGGAAAGGCTTTTGCAGCCATACCCGGCAACCTCAATGTAGATCTCATATGTATCGGCAGTCAGGGGGTATTCGTCCACTCGGGCATAGCCCTTGGCGGTGCGGGCAGGGCCAAACCCTGCCATCTTGCCGTTCAGGTATAATTTATAAAAATCTGCCGCCGCGATCTTGAGCACACCCTGTTTTTTTACCGTTGCTACGGCACGGAATATCAGGTGGGTGTTGCGGGGATCTTCTTCCTTGATCCACACGGGAATGGCTTTTTGAAACATGATCATCACCTCAAGGGCATTATAACACTTTTGTGTTAAAAAACAATACCGCCCCCCAAAATAGCAAAAAGAGTAGACCCAAACAGAAAAAGAGCCTACCCTTTTTTCTCAATCTTCAAACTGCTTGCCTAAAAACAGAGCGCCGGTGTAAAGAAGCTTTTCCTCCGTTTCGGTGATCCGTTTTTCGGCGGTATCTAAAAGCCCGATCATTCCCACCAGATCTCCCCCGGCTAAAATGGGGTAAGATGCTGCCACTTTTAACTGATCCTGATCCCGCAACAGAGGAAAGGCGGGGTGCTCGCTGCCGGCAATAAAGGGGCGCCGCTCATTAATGATCTCTTCGCACCGCTGGCTTAAGGGCTTGTCTAAGGCATCCCGCTTGCCCACTCCGGCAAAGGCAATCACGTTGTCCCGGTCGGTAATGGCGCAGGCAAACCCGGTCACCGTGCCCAGCGTGGCGGCATACTCCCCGGCAAAATTAGAAAGCTCACTGATGGGTGAGTATTTTTTAAAGATCACTTCCCCATCCTTCCCGGTAAAAATTTCCAAAGGATCGCCTTCGCGAATCCGCAAAGTCCTACGAATCTCTTTCGGAATAACCACCCTGCCTAAATCATCTATACGGCGTACAATACCTGTCGCTTTCATATATAAAAACTCCTTTTCACTATTTAATGGTGTGGAGTTAGTATGTGGAATATTGCCATTATTATACTCATTTGACACGATTCTC
>JAZSRD010000071.1:0-7673 GCA_045538295.1 Eubacteriales bacterium | reverse complement strand
CTTAGTTTTTTAAAAAACTAAGGGTGTTTTCGGGTCTTGTTGTACTGTCCTTTAGAGTACGACTCTTACAAGTCTGTGCTTTTTTATTTTAATGTTCTGGGACCTTTAGGATAGTGGTTCTTTCCCACCCCATCGGAGGATTTGATCCAGCCCAAGGGAGTACCTGCCACGGTAACAACCCCATAGCCCTTTTGGTTGCAGGGAACGGTTTGCCCGTTTACATAGCGTTTTGCCTCTGCCACATCCAATTCCAAAGAATAGCGAAAGCATTCCTTGGGCAGGCAGAGCGCCATATGGTGCGCCGGTTTCCATTGCCTGCCTTTCAGCTCCAGCACCTGCATTCCCGCCCGCAAAACTCTTAAATTTCCAGGCTCGGGCAGATCCTCATCCACCTTATAAAAATAATTTCCTCGTTGGATCAGGTTGCCCTTTAGGGGCTCCTTTAACAACTCTTGCAACGCAGTTTCTGCTTCCGGGTGTTTTTCCGGCTTGAAGGTTTTTGCGGCTGCTCCGGGCTGATTACCCAGGCGCTCCATAGCACACACGAAGTGCCCCTCGCCCCCATCCTGGGGGAAGATGCGCACTCCTTTGGTAAGACCCAAAAAGCCGGAACGCCCACCGGTAATACCGGTATCCACCACTTGAAAATCCGGGTGATGTTCCAAAAACCAAAGGATGGTTTTTTCATTCTCTTCCAAATTAAAGGTACAGGTGGAATAGACCAGCCGTCCGCCTGGGCGCAAGGTTTTGGCGGCATTCTCCAGCACCTCGCGACTGCGTTCCCGGCAAAGGGAAACCAGATCTTCTGTCCATTCCTCTAAAATACGGGGATATTTACGGAACATTCCCTCCCCGGAGCAGGGGCTATCCACCAGCACCTTATCGAAATATGCGGGAAAGGCTTTTGCCACAGCGGCAGAATCCCCGTTGGTGATCACTGCCCGGGAAATGCCCATCCGCTCCATATTCTCCTGCAAGACCTTTGCTCTGCCGGGCTGGATCTCGTTGGCAACCAGCAAGCCCGCCTCCAGCCGGGAGGCAATAGCGGTTGCTTTGGAGCCGGGAGCGGCGCAAAGATCCAGCACCCGCTCATCCCCTTTTAGCTGCAGGGCGGTGACGGCGCTCATGGCGCTGGGCTCCTGGAAATAATACAAACCTGCCAGGTGATAAGGGTGATTGCCGTCGCCCTCGCTTTGCAGGTAAAAGCCATTCTCATAAAAGGGGGACGGTTTTAGTGCAAAGGGGGCGATCTTTAAAAATTGCTCCCGCCCGATCTTTTTGGGGTTGAACCGCACCCCCTCCAAGGGTGGCTGACCCAGCCAAGGTGCCAGATCCACAAGTTCTTTTAAATATTCGATCATGCTTGTTCCTCGATAATTTTATCAAATAAATATTGCATCCGTTCCACCTCTCCTGCCAAGTGCAGGTAGCCCCACAAGGCTTCAAATCCGGTGGCGGCATGGTAGGTGCCGTAATCGGCAGAGCGGGGCTTGGAGTGGGTTTTTGCATTACGCCCCCGCCGCACGATCTCCTGCTCCTCGGCAGTAAGCTGCGGCAACAAAAGCTCCAAAAAATGCTCCTGGGCGGCGCAGTTTACAAATTTTTGCGCCTTTTGATGCAGTTTTTGGCTTTGGCAATTTCCCTGCCCCAACACATGAGCCCGCACATACAGTTCATACACACCGTCTCCCAAATACGCCAGCGCCAGGGGGCTATATTGACGCAAAATCTCTTCTTTAGTCATATTGATGCAGTAACGCTCCTTTCGCCTTTGCGTTTTCGATCTCTAAAATTCCGTATTCCCGGTGGGGATTATGCAACGAGCCGGGGTTCATCATTAAAATACCGTCCCGTGTTTCCATAAAGGGAATATGAGTGTGACCAAACAAAAGAACCTGTGCACCTTGGCGCTTTGCCTCTGCCAGGGCACCGCCGTAACCGCTCTTTACCCCAAAGCGGTGGCCGTGCATCATCAAGATCCGTACCCCGCCCAGCTCCAGCAGTTGGCTCTCCTGCCCCTCGGCACCGTAATCGCAATTCCCCTTTACCTGATACACCGGGTGACCCGCTGTTTGCCGAAGCATCCAGCGAGCATCGGCAATATAATCGCCTAAATGTATAATCCCATCGTTTGGATACAGTTTGTATAATTCGTTCATGGGTTCCCGCAGTCCGTGGGTATCGGAAAAGATCAAAAAGCGCATCAAAAGAAATCCTTTCGTGTTCTCAATATTTGTATTTTAGCATAAAATACAGAGAAAAGGAATACCGAAGGGAGATTTTTATGAGCCAAAACGATTTATTCGATCAAATTAAAAGCATGGATAAAAAAGAACGGCGGGCACTGCTGGATAAACTGACCAACGCCCTTACCCCGGAACAGCAAAAGCAGGTACAATCCATTATGCGGGATAAAAAGCAGATGGAAAAAGTACAAAATAATGTGCAACAAGAGGATCTGCAAACACTGATCGACGGACTGAACGGGGACCAGGATCCCCGGGATTTTCTCAACAGCCCCCAAGTGCAAAACCGCCTGAAGGAGATCCTCCGTTAGATCTTGGCGGGCTGCTGCAATCTTTAACCGGCGAAAAAGAACCGAAAAATTCGGCTCCCCCACAAGATCCGTTAAACGGTCTGCTGGCATCCTTTGGGGGAAAAGACGCATTAGGCGGGTTGCTTTCTTCCCTTGGCGGCAAAGACGGAGGCTTAGGGATCGATCCGGCAATGTTACTGAAGGCAGGCAGAGTACTCTCTCAAGCCAACGGCAAGCCGGATGAACGGTGCACCTTGCTTTCGGCATTAAAGCCCTACCTGCGGCAGGAGCGGCAAACCAGAATTGACGAAGCGATCCGCATTTTACACATCTTGCGGCTTTTGGAACTGTATCGCAACGAATAGGAGATTTTATTGTGGATATTTTACTGCAATCCGACGGACAGCTTTATCCTCCCCGCCACGCAGAGCCAAGCAAGCCAAAACCCAAGCCTCCTCCGCCTAAAAAAGAACCGCCTGCACCGATCACGCCATCAAAACCCACCGCTCCGCCGGCGGCAATCCCTTGGGAAGAATTGTTGCTGGCAGGGATCGCCTTTTTAGTGCTCAAAAGCAACGAAAAGCCGGATATTCCCCTGCTTCTTGCTTTGGCTTACGTATTATTCGATAATAACTTTTCCCTGCAAAACTTATTTTAAAAAAATGCTGCCATGGTAGAAACTTCATGGCAGCATTTTTTCATTGCTTTTCCAATAAATATCTTTTATAATATTATAAGTAATTACACGTAAAAGGAGGTGCCGTAACCATGCAAATTTATCCCTTTTGTTCCTCCAGCAAGGGCAACTGTACCCTGCTGATCGCCGAGGGCAGGGGCTTGCTCATCGACTGCGGCGTTTCCTTTGCCCAGATCAACCGTGCCGTAAAGGATGCCGGGCTTTCCCTTGAGGAATTAGACGGAGTTTTACTCACCCATGAGCACAGCGACCACATCAAAGCCATCCCCCAGCTCATAAAGCACGGCGTTACTGCCTTTTATGCCACCGCCGGCACCCTCCGGGGAGCAGAGGTGGAGGGCGTGGATCACCAAAACCAGCCCTTTACAGTGGGGGCATTTTCCATTACCCCCATTGAAACCTGCCACGATGCCGCCGCTCCCTGCGGCTATCGCATCGATACAAAGGACGCCGCCCTTGCCATTGTGACCGATACCGGCAAGATCACCCCCTCCATGCTACAGTTCCTTTCCGGCTGCTCTTTGATCATGCTGGAGAGCAATTACGATCCCGAGATGCTGGAATGCGGCCCCTACCCTGCTGTATTAAAACGGCGCATCCGCTCCGACCACGGTCACCTTTCCAATGGGGACAGCGCCGCCCTCCTGGCTCTGAAAGCCCTGGAGGGGGATCTGAAAACCGTTGTGTTAGCCCATTTAAGCGACAATAACAACACCCCCCTTACCGCAAAAATGGCAACCTTAAACGCCTTTTCCCAATACGGCATTGAAAATATACGGTTAGAAGTGGGGGGACCCTTCTGCCCCATTTTGGAGGTATAAACCATGAAATGCACCGTGATTTGCACCGGCTCTTTAAAGGAAAAATACTGGAAAGAGGCGGAAAATGAATACGCCAAACGAATGAAGCGGTTTGGCGGGTGGAACGTAATAGAACTGCCGGAGGTTTCCCTGCCGGAGCGCCCCAGCCAAAAGGAGATCGACGGGGCACTGCAAAAGGAGGGCGCCAACATTTTAAAAAGGATCCCGCCCCAAAGCTATCCCATTTCCCTTTGCGTGGAGGGAAAGCCCTGCTCCAGCGAGGATTTGGCGGCTTTGGTGGAACGCATTCCTCGGGAGGGAAAAAGCGAGATCGCCCTGATCATAGGTTCCTCCCACGGGCTGGATCCGGCGGTAAAAGCCGCTTGTTCCATGCGGCTCTCTATCTCACCCATGACCTTTCCTCATCAAATGATGCGGGTGATCCTGGCAGAACAATTTTACCGGGCACACAAGATCAATGCCCACGAAAGCTATCATAAATAAAAAATCGCTTCAACCCATCGGTTGAAGCGATTTTTTATGGAATTATTCTTCTGCTACAGTACCGGCCTTAACTGCTTCAAAGTCTTCCTCAATTTCCATAGAGGGTGCTTTGGTCAGCAGGGAAACAACCACGATACAGATACTGGAGAAGATGAATGCGGGGAGCAGTTCATAGATGGCGAAAACGCCGCCCAGCTTGCTGATTACCAGGTTCCACAGGAATACCATCCCTGCGCCGCTTACCATACCGGCAATGGCACCTGCTTTATTGATCCGCTTCCAGAAGAGGGAGAAGATCATCAAGGGACCAAAGGTGGCACCGAAGCCTGCCCAGGCAAAGGATACGATCTGGAAGATCACACTATCTTCATCCAGGGCAATAAACATAGCGATCAAAGCCAGCACCAGCAGGGTAATACGGGAAACCCACATAACCTCTTTATCCCCTGCCTTTTTCTTAAAGATGCCCTGATATACATTTTTAGAGAAGGCAGAGGCTGCGATCAGCAGATAGGAATCGGAAGAACTGATGGTGGCCGCCAAAATACCTGCCATTACAAAGCCTGCCAAAATAGCGGGCAAGGAGCTGGTAGCCAGGGTGATAAAGATATTTTCTGCGCCGGACTTGGTCAGGTGCGCAACCGGGAACAGCTGACGGCCAACAATACCGATAAACACGGCAACTGCCAAAGAAATTACCACCCAAACCATTGCGATCCGGCGGGAGCGCTTCAGTTCCTCTTCCTTACGGATCGCCATAAAGCGGAGCAGTACCTGGGGCATACCAAAGTAACCCAAGCCCCAAGCCATCATGGAGCAAACGGTAAGCAAGCCGTATTTTGCGGCAGGACCAAAGGCAGGCTGCCCATTAGCAACGATCTGCTCGCCGGCTTCGGTCAACTGGGGTGTTGCCAAACCGAAGAACTCCAGGAAGCCGGGGATCTCTTTTGCATTATCAATTACAGCGCCCAAGCCGCCGGCATTTACGGTGCTGATGATCACCACAACTGCCAGAGCAACGATCATAACGATCGCCTGCATAAAGTCGGATGCGCTCTCTGCCAAAAAGCCGCCCAGCAAGGTGTAAAGCAGCACAAAAATTGCGCCCACGATCATCATGGCAACATAAGGCGTGCCAAACAGGGTGGAGAAAAGCTTACCGCAGGTAACAAAGCAGCTTGCAGCATATACGGTAAAGAAGATCAGGATAAATGCTGCGGAGATCAGCATGATCGTTTTTTTCTTTTCACGGAAACGGTTGGAGAAGAACTCCGGCAGAGTGATAGCGTTATTAGCACGCACACTGTAGCGGCGCAACCGTTTGGAAACGATCAGCCAGTTTAAATATGTACCCACTGCCAAGCCGATGGCTGTCCAGGCGGCATCGGCAAGACCGCACCAATAGGCAACGCCGGGCAAGCCCATCAGCAACCAGCCGCTCATATCCGAAGCCTCTGCGCTCATGGCAGTAACCCAAGGCCCTAAAGAACGCCCGCCCAGGAAGTACTCCTCGGAGCTTTTATTAGCTCTTTTGGCGTAAAGCACGCCAATAACAATGACCGCCGCCATATAAATGACCATGGCGATCAGGATCTGCAAGGTTTTGCTATCCATTATTTTTCCTCCTTCATGCAAAAGTGTAAAACAAACAATTTCACATTTTAAAAATATATTTACTATTTTAACAGAAAGTTTATATGATTGCAACAAAAAAATTCCGTAATGCTCACGCATTACGGAATTTTTATTCAATTTACAGGTTACGGTGCCGGGGTATAAAACCCTGCCACAGAACGCAGGATCAAAATGGCATCGCCCAAGTTGATCTTATCGTTCTTGGTATCTGTGTTGGCTGCGATCAGATCGATGGCATTTTCTTCCACACGACCTGCCACGTAACGCATTACATGGATAGCGTCGGCAACATCCACATCACCGTCCATATCGGCATCGCCCCACTCATTGCTTACAGCAATCAGTGCGCTGCTGCCGCCCACTTGAACGAATTCGCCCTTTTCGTTAATGGAGCCGTCCTTTTCACCATTGAAGCTTTCGGAATGCACGATCTCGGCAGTTACCATGGTGTTCCCCAGGAACTCGCCGGACACTGCAAAGGTCAAGGTTGCAAATTCTCCATCGCCCACTACATTATCGGCATTGGCAAAAGACAATACGATGTAACCATCATCTGTAACGCCCTCATCACCGCCCAAATGCTTAAATAAGGTGCCATTTGCAATATTCTTAAGGCTCAATACATTCTTATCGTAGGTGATCGCCACGTTCAAGCCTGCCACATCTGCCTGGTTATTGATCAGATCCAAAGTTACATCCACACTGCTCTCGGGAGTGGTGGATGCGGGGGCATTTACTACCACGCCGATGCCGGTAAGAGCATCAATATCCTTGTAGGTAAAGGCATCGCAATACTTACAGGGGATCTTTGTTTTACCCTTGCAAGCCTCTTGCTCTTCGGGGGTCATGCCGTCTTGAATATAGGTGGGAACCTTTACGATCTCCCCTTGCTCCTCGACCCAATCGTGACGATACTCGGAATCTGTTTCATCATATTCATAACCGCAATCGGCACAGGTATAATGTGTATAGCCCAAAACGCCGGTGGAATGCTCGTGGTAAACCCCTTCATCAAAGTCGCAGGGGACCGTTTCGGGAATCTTACAGTTCACACACTTGCGGGTGTGCTGGGAAGCAGCACCTTCGGTAGTATCGTCGTGGTCGTAACCGCTCCAGCTGTGGTCCACCACAGAACCCGTTTCTAATGCCACATAATAACCCGCACACACACTACAAACCTTACGGTATTGTGTGGGATGCTCACAGGTTGCATTCACGATCTGGTAGCCGTTGGAATAGGAACAGGTGCCGGAGTTTACATATCCGCAAAATTCACAAACACGAGTATGCGTTCCTATATTAGTGCCATCATCATGGGTGTGGGTATATGCACCGTAAGTACAGCCTTCGCTTGTGGTGGTTGCTCCACATTCCTTCGTACATTCACGGTAATGGGTACCGTCTTTGTTGGATTTATATTCGCCCCAAAAAGTCGGATCGTAGCCATGTCGTTCTGTGAGCCAAGGAGTTGGGTCTAGTCATTGTCTTCCTAAGACCGCTT
>JAZSRD010000077.1:0-30805 GCA_045538295.1 Eubacteriales bacterium | reverse complement strand
GCGGTCGGGGACTTTTTTGAAAATCTAAAGCGCAGTCCTTTCGGACTGCGCTTGATTCATTATACCAACTGAACGATTGCCATTTCAGCACCGTCACCGCGGCGGGGACCGATCTTAACGATACGGGTATAGCCACCGTTGCGCTCCTCATAGTTGGGAGCAATTTCGGTAAACAGCTTATTAACAACGTCTTCTTTGGTGATATATGCAAGAGCCTGACGCTTGCTATGCAGGGTGTTGGTCTTGCCTAAGGTAATCATCTTTTCGGTTGCTCTGCCGACTTCTTTTGCACGGGTCAGAGTGGTCTCAACAGAACCGTTCTCCAAAAGATAGGTTACCATGCCTCTGAGCATCGCCTTACGATGAGCGGTAGGGCGGCCCAATTTTCTATAACCGGACATAAGAGTAAACCTCCTTTGCAATCAATTGAATGAGATGAATGATCCAACCTTATTTTACGGATCTTCCCTCATTTGTCGTTTGTATTATTCGTCGTCCTTTTTCAAGGTAAGGCCCAAGGATGCGATCTTGCCGATCACTTCATCTAAGGACTTTCTGCCCAGGTTGCGAACCTTCATCATATCCTCTTCGCTCTTATTGATCAGATCTTCCACGGTATTGATACCGGCTCTCTTCAAGCAGTTGAAGGAACGAACAGAGAGATCCAGCTCTTCGATGGTCATCCGCAGAGCGGTAATGGTGCGGGATTCTTCCTTTTCCACCATGATCTCGGCGTTCTTTGCTTTTTCGGAAAGATCAATGAACAAAGACAAATGCTCATTCATAACCTTAGCAGCCAAGGAAACTGCATCGCTGGCAGAAATAACCGCATTGGTCCATACTTCCAGCGTCAGTTTATCAAAGTCGGTGATCTGACCCACACGGGTATTCTCCACCTTATAATTTACTTTGGTAACCGGGGAGAAGTCACTGTCAACAGCCAGCATATTGGTCTGGTTTTCAGTATAACCCTTGTTCTTTTCGGCAGAAACATAGCCACGGCCATGATCGATCACCAGTTCCATGTTCAGTGTGGCATCCTCGCCCAGAGTTGCCAGGACATGATCGGGGTTGAGGATCTCAACGTCACTATCGGCTTTAATATCGCCGGCAGTAACAACACAGGGACCCTTGGCCTCGATATATACGGTTTTTTGCTCTTCACAATAGAGCTTCGGGATAATGCCCTTGATGTTCAGTACGATCTCGGTTACATCTTCCTTGATCCCCTCGATGGTCATAAACTCGTGGGGAACATCATTGATCTTTGCTGCAACAACAGCGCAGCCGGGCAGGGAGGAAAGCAGAATTCGGCGCAGAGAGTTACCCAGGGTTAAACCATAGCCTCTCTCTAAGGGGTTCGCCACAAAACGGCCGTACTCGCCATTATCACCGATCACCTCGGTTTCGATCCGGGGTCTTTCTATCTCGATCATATCTAAAACCTCCTTATAATCTCACAGAAAATGTGAGTTCAATTTTAAAACATCCTAATCTAAGTTTCCAAAATCGGGAATAAACTTCCCTTTTGAAAGGACTGATTGTGTTTTGGTAGTTGGATCGGCGAATGATTTTTTCTTCGTGGTGCCCGAAAACCACAGAGCATACTTTTTCGTATGGTCGAGGATTTTGGGGCATCGTCGGAGGAAAAAGCACCGCCGAGGCGACTGCCGTAAACCCGATCAGTTCTTTCGCTAATTACTTGGAGTACAACTCTACGATCAAGTGTTTCTCCACGGGGAGGTCGATGTCTTCGGCATCGGCAACGCCAACCACCTTAGCAGTGGTGCCGTTCAGCTCCAGCCATTTAACAATAGCACGCTTCTCGTTTGCTTCCAGGATCGCTTTGATCTTGGCGGAGTTCATGCTACCTTCTTTGATGGCGATCACATCGCCAACGCTTACCAGGTAGGAAGGAATGTTAACTTTCTTACCGTTTACGGTAAAGTGCCCGTGGCGGACTAACTGCCGAGCCTCGGGTCTGGACATAGCAAAGCCTAATCTGTAGATCACGTTGTCCAATCTGCTCTCCACGATGGACATCAGATTGTCACCGGTAACGCCCTGTTTCTTTTCGGCCATTTCGAAGTATTTAGCGAACTGGCTTTCCAGAACGCCATAATATCTTCTAACCTTTTGTTTCTCTCTGAGCTGAGTACCATACTCAGATACTTTCTTTCTGCCCTGGCCATGCTGACCGGGTGCATATGCACGACGGGTGATTGCGCACTTATCGGAATAGCAGCGTTCGCCCTTCAGGAACAGCTTTTGACCTTCTCTGCGGCATTGACGGCATACAGCGCCAGTATATCTTGCCATAACGTCATATCCTCCTTATACTCTTCTTCTCTTCGGGGGTCTGCAACCGTTATGGGGGATGGGAGTAACATCCTTGATCAGGGTGATCTCCAGCCCGGCGGTCTGCAGAGCACGGATAGCAGCCTCACGGCCGGCACCCGGTCCCTTTACATAAACCTCTACGGTTTTAAGACCATGTTCCATTGCGGCTTTAGCAGCAGTTTCAGCAGCCATCTGAGCAGCAAAGGGAGTGCTCTTTCTGGAGCCCTTAAAGCCCATGCCGCCGGCGCTTGCCCAGGAAATAGCATTGCCGTTTACATCGGAAATGGTAACAAGTGTATTGTTGAAGGTAGAGCGAATGTGAGCGGCTCCACGTTCAATATTCTTTTTCACACGGCGTTTACCGGTTACTTTTTTTGCAGTTTTAGCAGCCATTCTTCATTCACTCCTTACTTCTTTTTATTTGCCATGGTTTTTCTGGGGCCCTTTCTGGTACGGGCGTTTGTTTTGGATCTTTGGCCCCGAACAGGTAAACCTTTTCTATGTCTAGTGCCTCTGTAGCATCCGATCTCGATCAGACGCTTGATGTCTAAAGCAACACTTCTTCTCAGGTCACCCTCTACCTCGTAACCGTCCATTGCGGCACGGATAGCAGCAACCTCTTCCTCGGTCAGGTCCTTTACTCTGGTGTCGGGATTAACACCGGCTTTAGCCAGAATATCGTTGGATGTCTTACGACCGATACCGTAGATATAGGTCAAACCGATCTCTACGCGTTTTTCTTTCGGTAAATCGATACCAGCAATTCTTGCCATTTGGTTATTACACCTCCATTTTAATCAAGCGGCAAACAAGGAATCAACCCTGTTTCTGCTTGTGTTTCGGGTTCTGGCAAATTACCATCACCTTACCATGTCTTCTAATGATTTTGCATTTTTCGCAAATGGGTTTAACGGAAGGTCTTACCTTCATTGAAAATACCTCCATTCGTGGAGCCTTACTTGGCTCTCCATATAATTCTGCCCTTGGTGAGATCGTAGGGCGACATCTCAACCGTCACCCGATCGCCGGGCAGGATCTTGATATAGTTCATACGGAGCTTCCCGGAAATGTGGGCATGAATCTTATGCCCTTGTTCCAGCTCTACCATGAAATTTGCGTTAGGCATTGCTTCAACAACAACACCCTCCACTTCGATCATATCTTCTTTCGACATAGGTCCTCCTATTAACCTCGATACGAGGAAAGACTTTTCCAGATCAGGCGGTCACGCTCCGGCAGCGTATCCAGCCGCCCCAACACCTCAAGATGTTTTACATTCTTTTGGCGGGGACGCTCCAGTTTACGGTGCCTGCCATCGGCAATGCCCACCCGCTGGTTATTAAAATCTTGTACGACAACAAATATTGAACCTTTTTCTTTTCCGGCGGTGACCCGCACCACCGTTCCTATTTCCAAGCGGTCCATGGAATTATACCTGTGTTAAGATATGAGCGCAGTCTTCGTCGATATAGAAGGTGTGCTCATAGTGAGCGCTGAGCTTTCCGTCGGCAGTGGTTACTGTCCAGCCGTCCTCGTTGCTCACGATCACACGGTCGGTTCCCTGGTTGATCATCGGTTCAATGGCAACAGTGGCTCCCTTTGGCAGCCGCAGTCCGTGGCCGGGCCTGCCAAAGTTGGGAACATTGGGATCTTCGTGTAAAGCACGGCCAATACCATGCCCCACAAAATCCTTTACCGGGCTATACCCGAACTGCTGCACATAGCTTTCCACACAGTGGCCAATATCCCCCAGCCGCACGCCGCCTTTGAGCAGTTGCTCCACACGGCGCAGGCTTTCTCGGGTTACTTCGATCAGCTGCATGGCCTCCGGCGAAACATTACCCACCGGGAATGTGTTGGCAGTATCGCCATGGAACCCATTGATATAGGCTCCCACATCCACGCTGACAATGTCGCCTTCTTTTAAGATGATCTTATCCGAGGGGATCCCGTGGATCACCACCTGGTTGATCGAGATACAGGCGCTGGCAGGAAATCCGCCGTATCCTTTAAAGGAGGGGCGGGCACCGTGGGAACGAATGTAGTTTTCTACAACCCGATCCAATTCCTTGGTGCTCATCCCGGGGCGAATTGCCTCCCCTGCCGCCTGAAGTGCGCCGGCAGCGATTGCTCCTGCCTTGCGCATCAGGCGAATATCGCTTTCTGACTTGATGATCATCATTTCAAAAAGTCCTCGATGGCAGTTAAGGTTGCTTGGGTGGTTTCGGCCAGTTCTTCCCGGCCTTCCACCGTTACCAGCTTGCTACGGGCATCGTAGAATGCCTTCAGCGGCTCGGTGGTTTCGTGATACGTTTTCAGCCGATCCAGCACAGTGTCGGGATGATCGTCCTTCCGGATGATCAGTTCGGCTTTGCAGGCATCACAATGTTTGTTATCTTCAGAGGGCTTAAAGTCCACATGATAGGTCATTCCGCAGGCGGGGCAAACACGTCTGCCGCTCATCCGCTGCACGATCTTTTCATCGGCAACCTCCAGAGAAAGGGCAAGATCAATTTCAATGCCCATCTTCTCCAGCACTTCTGCCTGGGGGATCGTGCGGGGGAAACCGTCCAGAATAAAACCATTCTTGCAGTCTTCCTCTGCCAACCGCTCCCGGATCATGCCGATCACCACTTCGTCGGGAACCAGCTTGCCGGCATTGATCAGGCTTTCTGCCTGCTTGCCCAGCTCTGTTCCGTTGTGAATGGCTGCACGGATCATGTTTCCGGTAGAGATGGTGGGGATACTGTAATGATTCGATATATTCTCGGCCTGGGTACCCTTACCGGCACCCGGCGCACCTAAAAGAATCAACTTCATGATACACACCTTTCCTTATTCAAGGAAGCCCTTATAGTGGCGCATCAGCATCTGGGATTCCAAGGTCTTCACGGTTTCAAGGGCAACACCCACTACGATCAGCAGGGTGGTACCGCCGATAGCCACGGCAGACAGGTTGGAATTGAACATTGCCACAACGTTGGGGATGGCAGCAACCAAGCCCAAGAAGATGGCGCCCAGCAAGGTAATGCGGTTCAAGCTCTTGGTAATGAAATCGGCTGTGGGCTTGCCGGGACGAATGCCCATGATAAAGCCGCCGTTCTTCTTCAGGTTATTGGCCACCTCAACAGGGTTGAAGGTGATCACAGTATAGAAATAACTGAAGAAGATGATCAGCAGGAACATCAGCACGGTATAGATCCAACCGCCAACTTCCAGAGCATCTACCACTGCACCGAACCAAGTCTTCTCCAGCTTGGGGAAGAAGTTCAGGATGGTGGGGGGCAGCATAACAAAGGACTGTGCAAAGATGATGGGCAGAACGCCTACCATATTCACCTTTAAGGGAATATTGGTGTTCTGACCGCCGTACATTTTGCGGCCCTTTACCTGCTTTGCGTACTGAACAGGAATGCGGCGCTCACCGTTGGTTACAAACACAACGAAGGCAACCATTGCCAGCACGCCAAGTGCCAGAACTACAGCCACGATCCAATGGATCGCATCGGCTTTGATCAGTGCGATTATGGTATTGATGGCACCGGGGATACCCGAAACGATACCGGCAAAGAGCAGCATGGAAATGCCGTTGCCAATGCCGTGATCGTTGATCTTCTCGCCCAGCCACATAATGATCGTGGCACCGGCTGCGAAGGTAAACACGATAACCAAAGCACCGAATACGCCTGCATCGTCCGATACAACACCGGCTGCATTCTTCAGCACGGTGTAGTAACCAAAGCCCAGCAGGAAGGAGAAGGCGATGGAAAGATAACGGGTCCAACGATCCATGATCTTTTTACCACGCTCGCCGTCTTCTTTCATCAGCCGCTCCAGAGCAGGAATTGCTACCATGAGCAGCTGCATAATGATGGATGCGTTAATATAGGGGGAGATGGACAACGAGAAGATCGTTGCCTGCTCCATAGCACCACCGGACATGATGTTCAGGTAGGAGAAGATATTACCCTCTGCCGTGTAGTTGGAAAACAGATCCTGCATAGCAGCTGCATCCAGGAACGGCACGGTAATATTACAACCCAACCGGAAGATCAAGAAAATAAATGCGGTGAACAGAAGCTTCTTTCTCAAATCCTGGATCTTCCAGGCATTTTTGAAGACGCTAAACATCTTACATCACCTCAACCTTTCCGCCGACAGCCTCGATTTTCTCTTTGGCACCGGCAGTAACCTTTACTGCCTTAACGGTGATAGCCTTGTCAACGGAACCGGTACCGATTACCTTTAAGCCGTCCAGTGCCTTTTTAGCAATCCCGGCTTCGATAACCGCATTAATATCCACTACATCTCCGGCATTGAAAGCGTTCAGATCGCTCAAAGTCAGGATCACATACTTCTTAGCGAAGATATTGTTGAAGCCGCGCTTGGGCAACCGTCTTTGCAAGGGCATCTGGCCGCCTTCAAAGCCCAGGCGGATGCTGCCGCCGGAACGGGCTTTTTGACCCTTATGGCCATGACCGCCGGTCTTACCGTTGCCGGATGCGGGGCCTCTGCCCTTTCTCTTTGCAACGGAAGTGGAGCCGCTTACAGGAGCAAGTTCGTGTAATTTCATGGTTCTTCCTCCTTACTTCTCTACTTTGATCAGGTGAATGATCTTTTTGATTTTACCCTGGGTAGCAGCGTTATCGGGCTGTACGGTCACATCGTTGATCTTCTTAAGGCCCAGTGCCTCAGCAGTAGCGATCTGATCCTTTTTGCAGCCGATCAGGCTCTTTACCAGAGTGATCTTAATAGTTTTTACTTTAGCCATTTCAGTTGCCTCCTTAACCTAAGATCTCTTCTACGGTCTTGCCGCGCTTAGCAGCAACGGTGGCAGCATCAGTACAGGCAGCGAGCCCTGCCAGGGTAGCGTTTACAACGTTTCTCTGGTTCCGGGAGCGCAGAGCCTTGGTTCTGATGTCCTTAATACCGGCCATCTCCAGTACAGCACGAACAGCGCCGCCGGCGATAACACCGGTACCGGGAGCAGCAGGCTTCATGATTACCATGGAAGCACCGTACTTACCAACGATCTCGTGGGGGATGGTGGTATCCTTCATGCTGATGGTGATCATATTTTTCTTTGCATCCTCAATTCCCTTGCGGATAGCTTCGGGAACTTCGGCGGCCTTACCCAGGCCGGCACCTACACGGCCGTTGCCGTCGCCAACAACGATCAGTGCGGAGAACTTCATGATGCGTCCGCCCTTTACGGTTTTAGATACCCGGTTCAGGGACACGACTTTCTCTTGAAGGTCCAGCGTAGTTGCGTCAATTTTATTAGCCATTATTCTTTCTCCTCCAATTAGAATTTCAGTCCGCCTTCACGGGCGCCCTCAGCCAGTGCCTGAACACGGCCGTGGTACACAAAACCGCCTCTGTCGAACACAACATTTTCAATCTTTGCTTTCAGCGCACGCTCAGCTACGAGCACGCCTACCTTCTTGGCAGCATCCTTGTTGCCGCCGTACTCGGTGAAGTCTTTCTCCATAGAGGAAGCGCTTACCAGAGTCTTGCCGTTCACATCATCGATGATCTGGGCATAAATATGCTTTGCAGAACGGAAAACGCAAAGACGGGGACGCTCGGGAGTTCCGGAGATCTTGGAGCGCACACGCTTATGCCGTTTAATTCTTGCAGCATTGCTATCAGGCTTCTTAACCATAATCTTATCCTCCCTTTATTACTTCGCGCCTTTACCGGCTTTACCTTCTTTATGCTTCACAACCTCATCCACATAGCGGATACCGGCACCCTTATAGGGCTCGGGGGGTCTTTTGAAGCGAACGTTAGCCGCAAAGTGACCTACCAGCTGCTTATCGATACCGGAGATGATTACCCGGTTCTGAGCAGGAACCTCGATGGTGATGCCATCGATGGGCTCGATAATTACAGGATGGGAATAACCCAAGTTCATGTTCAGGGTCTTGCCCTGCAGCTGTGCTCTGTAACCGACGCCACGGATCTCCAATTCCTTGGAGTAACCGTTGGTGACGCCTTCTACCATGTTAGCGATCAAAGTCCGGGTGAGGCCGTGGAGAGAGCGGTGCTGCTTCTCATCGTCAGGACGGGTCACAATGATTTCTGCGCCCTCTACTGCGATCTGCATATCAGCATGCATGGTCTTAGTAAGAGTGCCCTTGGGACCCTTGACAGTGATGGTATTGTCACTGTCTACTTTCACTTCAACACCTGCGGGAATAGTGATCGGTTTTCTACCAATTCTCGACATCAGAATTCCTCCTTACCAAACGAAGGCAAGCACTTCGCCGCCAACGCCTAACTTTCTGGCCTGCTTATCGGTAACAACACCCTTAGAGGTGGATACGATAGCAGTACCCAGGCCTTTTCTTACGCGAGGCATATCCTCAACGCCGGCGTAGATCCGCAGGCCGGGCTTGGAAATTCTCTTCAGGCCCTGGATAATGCGGGTTTTGTTCTCGCCGTACTTTAAGGTCAGCACGATATTGCCCTGCAGGCCATCGTCCTCAACCTTCATTTCTTTAATGTATCCCTCGTCAACAAGGATCTGGCAGATTGCCTTTTTCATGTTGGAAGCAGGGATAGTAACAGTTTCATGTTTTGCAGCATTTGCGTTCCGGATCCGGGTGAGCAAATCTGCGATAGGATCTGTAATCTGCATTTGTCGCTCCTCCTTACCAGCTGGATTTCTTCACACCGGGAATCTGGCCCTTGTAAGCCAGTTCACGGAAGCAAATTCTGCAGATGCCGTAGTTACGCAGATAAGCGTGGGGACGGCCGCAGATTTTGCATCTGTTGTACTCTCTCGTGGAGAATTTCTGGGTTTTTTGCTGCTTTAAGATCATAGATTTCTTAGCCATTGTAAATTCCCCCTCTTACTTCTCAAAAGGAGCGCCGAACAGGGTCAGCATCTCTTTTGCTTCTTCATCGGTCTTAGCAGTGGTAACGAACACAATGTCCATACCACGGATCTTTTCGACCTTATCGTACTGAATTTCAGGGAAGATCAACTGCTCTTTGATACCGAAAGCATAGTTGCCGCGGCCATCGAAGCCGTTGGCGTTGATCCCACGGAAGTCACGAACACGGGGCAGAGCGATGTTGAACAGTCTGTCCAGGAATTCGTACATCTTCTCACCGCGCAGGGTAACCTTGGCGCCGATATTCATACCTTCACGAACCTTAAAGTTTGCAACGGACTTACGGGCTTTGGTAGCAACGGCTTTCTGACCGGTGATCAGAGCCAGCTCTGCGCATACATTATCAATTACTTTGCTGTTGTCTTTTGCGTCGCCGCAGCCGACATTAATAACGATCTTATCCAGCTTGGGGATCTGCATCACGCTCTTGTAACCGAATTTCTTCATCAGGGCGGGAGCGATCTCTTTGCTGTAAAGCTCAGACATTCTAGACATAATTCTTACTCCTCCTTAGAAAATTTCGCCACAATCTTTGTTTTTGCAGACACGCTTGGTGATCTTCTTATCGCCTTCCATGATCACGGTGTGACCCATACGGCCGGCAGTTTTGCACTTGGGGCAAATTACCTGAACCTTGGAAGCGTAGATAGCACCTTCTGCTTCTACTCTGCCGCCGGCTTCGCCCTGGCGGCGGGGCTTAACGTGTTTGATGACCATGTTGGCCTTCTCCACGATTACTTTGCCCTCTTTGGGGCTTACTTCCAGAACCTTACCCTTAAGGCCTTTGGAAGCACCGGAGATCACCAGAACGGTATCACCTTTTTTAACATGCAATTTGTTCATTCTGATCGCACCTCCACTCTTACAGTACCTCGGGAGCCAAGGACAGGATCTTGTTGTAATCCTTATCACGCAGCTCTCTGGCTACCGGCCCAAAGATACGGGTACCTCTGGGGTTTTTGTCATCACGAATAATAACGGCAGCATTCTCGTCGAAACGGATGCTGGAGCCGTCGGCTCTCTTGATGCCTTTTACAGTGCGTACGATTACGGCCTTTACAACGTCACCCTTTTTCACGGTGCCGCCGGGAGCCGCCTTCTTAACAGAGCAAACAACTACATCGCCAATACCTGCGTATCTTCTTCTCGTACCGCCAAGCACACGGATGCACATCAACTCTTTAGCACCGGTATTGTCGGCAACTTTAAGATAAGTTTGTTGCTGTATCACGACTTAGTCCTCCTTAAACTTAATTATTTGGCCTTCTCGATAATCCGAACAAGGCGCCATCTTTTATCCTTAGAAAGAGGTCTGGTCTCCATAACCTCTACGGTATCACCAATGCCGCACTCGTTGTTTTCATCATGAGCCTTCAGCTTATAAGTGGTTTTAATAACCTTCTTATACAAGGGGTGCTTTACATTGTCTTTAATGGCTACGACGATGGTCTTATCCATCTTGTCGCTTACAACCTCGCCTACGCGGGTCTTTCTCAAAGTTCTTTCCATCTTTCTATCACTCCTTTATAAGATTACTTGGACTCACGGAGCTCAAGCTCACGAAGAATCGTATTAACACGAGCGATGTCCTTCTTAACGGCAGCGATCCGTTGGGGATTATCCAACTGATTGGTTGCGTGCTGGAATTTCAGGTTAAAAAGCTCCTTCTTCAGGTCGTTGAGCTTGATATTCAGTTCTTCTGCGTTCATTTCTCTTACTTTATTAGCCTTCATTCTTCGTCACCACCTTCAGTTTCCTTCACAACAAACTTACACTTGATAGGCAGTTTGTGCATAGCAAGGCGCATAGCCTCACGTGCCAGTTCTTCGGGAACATCCGCAATCTCAAAGAGAATACGGCCCGGCTTAACCACTGCTACCCAGTACTCGGGAGAACCTTTACCGGAACCCATGCGGGTTTCAGCAGGCTTTGCAGTTACCGGCTTATCGGGGAAAATTTTGATCCATACCCGACCGCCTCTTTTGAGGTAACGGGTCATTGCAATACGGGCAGCCTCGATCTGGTTGTTGGTGATCCAGGCGGGCTCGCAAGCCTGCAGGCCGTATTGACCGTAAGCAATGGTGTTGCCGCGGGTAGCCTTACTCTTCATGCGGCCTCTTTGTACTCTTCTGTATTTAACTCTCTTAGGAATTAACATTACTTAGCTCCTCCTTCTTTTTTCGGAGCCTTCTTGACATCGGAGAGGATCTCGCCTTTGTAGATCCATACCTTTACACCGATCTTACCGTAGGTGGTGTTTGCCTCGGTGAAACCGTAGTCAATGTCTGCTCTCAAAGTTTGCAGAGGAATGGTACCCTCGTGATAGCATTCGCTTCTGGCGATTTCAGCACCGTTCAAACGGCCGGATACCATAACCTTGATACCCTTAGCGCCGGTTCTCATGGTGTTGCCGATCGCCTTTTTCATGGCACGGCGGAAAGCAATACGCTTTTCCAGCTGCTGTGCAATGTTTTCAGCAACCAGCTGGCTGCTGGTGTCCATGTTCTTAACTTCAACGATATTGATGTTGACCTTTTTGCCGGTCATATCCATCAATTCCTTCTTCAGCTTTTCGATCTCGGCACCGCCGCGGCCAATTACCAAGCCGGGTTTAGCGCAGTGCAGGAAGATCCGGATGCTGTTGCCCTCGGCAGTACGCTCGATCTCAATATCGGGAATACCGGCGGCGTACAGCTTTTTCTTTAAGAACTCACGGATTTTGTAGTCCTCCAGGATCAGGTCGCCAACTTTACCGTCTGCAGCGATCCATCTGGAATCCCAGTTTTTAATAACCCCGACTCTCAGGCCGTGGGGATTTACTTTCTGACCCATTCTCTTACGCCTCCTCCAATACAATAGTCACATGAGAGGTTCTCTTGTTGATACGGAACGCTCTGCCCTGTGCTCTGGGCATGATTCTCTTCAGGATAGGACCGGGGCAGGCGTAGCACTTAGCTACAACCAGCTTATCCACATCCATGCCGTTGTTGTTCTCGGCGTTGGCCATGGCGCTCTTGAGCAGTTTGCAAACCGGCGCAGAGGCAGCCTTATTGGTGTTCTGCAGAATCGCTACAGCGTATTTAGCAGGCTTATTGCGGATGAGATCCAGTACCACGCTAACCTTACGAGGAGAGATTCTGAGATATTTCAAATGTGCAGTTGCTTGCATTACTTTCTTCCTCCTTACTTAGTGGTCTTGGAGCCCGCATGACCCTTAAAGGTTCTGGTGGGAGCGAACTCACCCAGCTTATGACCGATCATATCCTCGGTTACATATACAGGCACATGTTTTCTGCCATCGTGAACAGCGATCGTATGGCCTACAAACTCCGGAAAGATGGTGGACGATCTGGACCAGCTCTTAAGAACTCTCTTTTCGCCGGACTCGTTCATTGCTTGAATTCTTGCATAAAGTTTAGGATCTACAAAAGGTCCCTTTTTAACACTTCTACTCATTGTTCAATCTCCTCCTTCCAGATTACTTCGCATTCCGACGTTTCACGATGAACTTGTCGGTCTTGGCCTTTTTGCTTCTGGTCTTGTAGCCCAGAGTGGGTTTACCCCAGGGGGTTACAGGGCCGCTGCGGCCGATGGGGGACTTACCTTCACCACCACCGTGGGGGTGATCGCAGGGGTTCATTACAGAACCGCGAACGGTAGGACGAATACCCATATGACGCTTTCTACCGGCTTTACCGATAGATACGTTTGCATGCTCGCCGTTGGAAACCACACCGATGGTAGCCATGCAGTTCAGCCGAACCAGGCGAACCTCGCCGGAGGGCAGGCGAACCTGAGCATAACCGTTTTCCTTTGCCATCAGCTGAGCGCTGTTACCGGCGGAACGAACCAGCTGAGCGCCCTTACCGGGGTACAGCTCTACGTTGTGGATCACGGTACCAACAGGAATGTTTTCGATGGGCAGTGCGTTACCGGGCTTAATATCGGCATTTGCACTGGAGATTACAGTGTCGCCAACGCTCAAGCCTTCGGGGCATACGATGTATGCCTTTTCGCCATCTTCATACTGCAGAAGAGCGATGAAAGCGGTACGGTTGGGATCGTACTGGATGGAGGTTACAGTAGCGGGAACATCCATCTTATTTCTCTTAAAGTCGATGATTCTGTACTTAACCTTGTTGCCGCCGCCCTGATGACGAACGGTGATGCGGCCGTAGCTGTTTCTACCGGCATTCTTCTTTACAGTGGTCAGCAGGGAGCGCTCGGGAGCGTCCTTGGAGAGGCAGCTGTAATCCACATTGGTCATCTGGCGTCTGGCCGGAGAAGTAGGTTTATAAGTTTTCATTGCCATAACTTTTCTCCTCCTTACATCATGCCGTCAAAGAACTCGATGGTCTTTGAATCAGCAGTCAACTTCACATAGGCTTTTTTCCATGCAGCAGTTTTGCCCACATGAACGCCCATTCTCTTTTCCTTACCACTTACATTTACAGTGGTAACCTTTTCAACGGAAACCTTGAAGATTTCCTCAACCGCATTTTTGATCTCGATCTTATTGGCATCCTTTGCAACTTTGAAGACATAAGTCTTATCCTGCATAGCAGCCATGGATTTTTCGGAGACAATGGGTTTCATAATAATATCGTAATTAGATTTCATTATGCATAAACCTCCTCAAGTTCCTTTACGGCATCCTGAGTCAGGATCAAAGTGTCGTGCTTCAGGATCTCGTAAGTGTTGATGGTGTTTACACGAGCGGCGGTCACGCCGGGAATGTTGGCTGCGCTCTTCACAAAGAAGAGGTTGGTTACATTGTTAACCACCAAAGCATTCTCCACGTTCAGAGCCTTCATCATGCCCACAACCGTTTTGGTCTTATATTCTTCCATATCGATCTTATCCAGAACGATCAGCTTGCCTTCAGCCAGCTTGGAGGAGATAGCGCTCAAGAGAGCCAGCTTCTTCACCTTTTTGTTCATGCTGAAGCGATAGTCACGGGGCTTGGGTGCAAAAACCACACCGCCGTGGGTCCACTGCGGGCTGCGGGTAGAACCCTGACGAGCCCGGCCGGTGCCCTTTTGGCGCCAGGGCTTGATGCCGCCGCCGGAAACCTCTGCACGGGTCAGAGCAGATTGAGTGCCCTGACGCTGATTGGCCAGATAATTGGTTACTGCCATATGCATAGCAGCTTCATTTACATTTACGCAAAAAATGGATTCGTTCAGGTCCATGGTGGAAACTTTCGCGCCACTCATATCGAATACGTCTACGTTAGCCATTACTTTATCCCCCTTACTTAACCATTTTTAACGGTGTTTTTAACGGTTACGATCGAGCCCTTCGGGCCGGGGATCGCACCCTTAACCACCAGTAAATTATTCTCAACGTCGACCTTTACTACGTCAAGATTCTGCACAGTTACCTGTACGGCACCCATGTGACCGGGCATCTTCTTACCTTTATAAATACGAGAGGGAGAAGAGCAAGCGCCCATGGAGCCGGCGTGGCGATGTACCGGACCGCTACCATGAGTCATGGGGCCGGTGCGATGACCGTTGTATCTTTTAATGGTGCCGGCAAAGCCTTTACCCTTGGAGATACCGGTTACGTCTACACAGCTGCCCACTTCAAAAGTGTCGGCAGTGATCACATCACCTACGTTGTAGTTGTCTGTATCTTCCAGACGGAACTCTTTCAAAACCTTTTTAGCAGCCACACCGGCCTTTTCGAAGTGACCCTTCATAGGCTTGGTGACTTTCTTTTCGGCAAGATCCTCATAGCCCAGCTGCAAAGAAGCGTAGCCGTCGTTTTCAACAGTCTTCTTCTGAACAACCGTGCAGGGACCTGCCTGAATTACTGTAACCGGAATAACGTTGCCCACTTCGTCAAAAACCTGGGTCATTCCGATTTTCTTACCGATAATACCTTTCTTCATTGTTTTTACCTCCATAATGGTTATTGGTTGGTTTTCACCAACATGACCTTCTCACCCGAGCGCTTACAGCTTGATCTCAAGCTCAACGCCGGCAGGAAGTTCCACGCTTGCCAAAGCTTCAGCAGTTTTGGCGGCGGGCTTTACGATGTCGATCAAACGCTTGTGCGTTCTTCTTTCGAACTGCTCTCTGGAATCCTTATACTTATGAACAGCACGCAGGATGGTCACAACCTCTTTCTTGGTGGGAAGAGGGATAGGACCGGAAACAACTGCGCCGGTTCTTTGAGCGGTTTCCAGGATCTTCTGAGCAGCCTGATCCACCAGGGTGGAATCGTAGCCCTTGATTCTGATTCTGATTTTTTCAGCCATTCTTGATTAGCCTCCTTTTTAAATTTGACTTTTGGGACCAGCAACTTTGACGGAAAATTCTTTAACACACAGCCGGGTGTTTCACCGGGTGGGCTAAATAAAATCGGGTTTTCACACCCGCACAAAGCTCCCATTCTCAAAAGCGGCTTACGCAGCAAACCTGCGCAGTTCCAGGAACGGCTTCTTTGTTTTTCCTCACTTTTCGCCCGGCTTGAAGCCGAACTTGCTCAGCGGAAATTCCCCATAAACGCCGGGGAAAAATCGGCGCTATGGCCACCTCCCGCTTCGTCGCATCCGAAGTCAGCCTGAATATAATAACACACTTATCCGGGAATTTCAAGTGTTTTTTTAAAAATTTTTTACTTTTTTCACAAAAATATTTTTGTAATTTCTGTACTATTGCACAAACCACAATTTGTAGTGTTTTTACCCATTTTAACCGTCTAAATATGGTTTTTAACCCAAATGTGCACTTTTCTTGCCTTTACAAACAAATATTCAAATGATATACTATATATAATAAGGAAGAAACTATATTAGGAGGCACTCTTTATGAAAGAACCCATTTTAGTTATTATGGCTGCAGGTATGGGCAGCCGCTACGGCGGGCTCAAGCAGATTGATCCGGTAGACCCCCAGGGGCATATTATTATGGACTTTTCTGTTTACGATGCCATGAAAGCCGGTTTTAAAAAATTCGTATTCGTAATCAAAGAACAGATCGAAAAAGATTTTAAAGAAACCATTGGCAGCCGGATCGAAAAGCAAGCAGAAGTGCACTATGTGTTCCAGGAACTGAATAAGATCCCCGACGGGGTAATCGAGATCCCTGCCGACCGGGTAAAGCCCTGGGGCACCGGCCACGCCATTCTGTGCTGCAAGGATGTGCTGGACGCTCCCTTTGCAGTGATCAATGCCGACGATTTTTACGGCAGAGATGCCTTTGAGCAATTATATAATTTCTTAAAAGCCACCCCGGATGCCGAGCCCATGGAAATCTCCATGGTAGGCTATGTGCTGGAAAACACCCTCACCGACAACGGTCATGTTGCTCGGGGCGTTTGCCGAGTGAGCGAAAGCGGTTACCTGGAGGGCATCAACGAGCGCACCATGATCCAAAAGATTAACGGACAGGCGCACTATTCCGAGGACGGAGGCGAAACCTTCGTACCAGTTGCCAACGACGCCCCCGTTTCCATGAACATGTGGGGCTTCCCCTTGGCATACCTGCGGGCATTGGAAGAAAAGTTCCCCGCCTTTTTGAAAAAGACGGTGGCAGAAAACCCGCTGAAAGGGGAATTTTACCTGCCGGTTGTGGTGGACGAATTGCTAAAGGAAAAGCGTGCCACCGTTCGGGTGCTCCACAGTGCCGACAAATGGTTCGGAGTAACCTACAAGGAAGATAAGCCCTCCGTAGAGGCGGGGATCCGGAAATTAAAAGATGCAGGCGTTTACCCTGAATTATTGTGGGAGAATTAACAACATGAACAAAGATTTGCAAACGGCGATAGAAGCCTTTGCCTTTGACAGTCCGGTGGAGTCCACCAAACCCTTCGGCGGCGGGCATATCAACGAAACCCTGCTGCTCACCACCCAAAAAGGCTCTCAATATATTTTGCAAAAGATGAACACCCACGTTTTCACCGATCCCCAAGGGCTGATGGAAAACGTGTTCCGTGTAACAGAATTTTTAAAAAAACGGATCGTGGAGCAGGGCGGCAACCCCAACCGGGAGACCCTTACCTTTATTCAAACCCGCAACGGTGAACTCTATTACAACGGTACCAAGGGCGCCTGGCGTGCCTATCGGTTTCAGAGCGATCTGATGGCGCTGGATGCACCCCGCAGCCCCAAGGATTTTTACGCCAGCGGGAAAGCATTCGGCAGATTTCAAGCTTTGCTGGGCAGCTACCAGGCAGAAACCCTGCACGAAACCATCCCCCATTTTCACGACACTCCCCACCGAATGAAACAGCTCCATGAGGCAATCGAGAAAAACGCCGCCGGCAGAGCCGACGGTGTAAAGGAGGAAATCGAATTTGCCCTGGCACGGGAAGAAGCCAGTAGCATCGTGATGGATCTGCAGAAGCAAGGGGTGCTCCCCCTGCGGGTAACCCACAACGACACCAAGCTGAATAACGTACTGCTGGATCCTGCCAGCGGCGAAGGTGTGTGCGTGATCGACCTGGATACGGTTATGCCCGGCCAGGCGATCTTCGATTTCGGCGATTCCATTCGCTACGGTGCCTCCACCGCCGCCGAGGACGAGCAGGACCTCTCCCGGGTGGAATTCGATTTAGATCTGTTCGATGCTTACACACGAGGTTTTCTGGAGGGCTGCAACAACGTGCTTACTCCCGCCGAGCGGGATCTGCTGCCCACCGGCGCCTGGATGATGACCCTGGAATGCGGCATCCGCTTTTTGGCAGATTACTTAAACGGTGATGTTTACTTTAAAACCGCCTACCCGGAGCATAACCTGGTGCGGGCACGCACCCAGTTTAAACTGGTGCAGGAAATGGAAGAAAAGCAAGACCAGATGCAGGCAATCGTGGCAAAATATTAATTGAATTTACAAAAAACACCATGGACTTGATGTCCATGGTGTTTTTTTAACATGAAATTTTTTCTTTATTAAAGGCGGTGCCTTCGGCGGGAAATAATGCCTTTTTTGGATACTGTGATACTTTCAAAAAAGTGTGCAGTTTTCGTTGAGGGCATCCCGACGGCGTATGCGATACGCCGAGCGGTGCCTTCGGCAGAAAATGTGCCTTTTTTGGAAGTATTAAACGTCCACGATGGGATATTTGGCGGTAGCCCGGATGATTCTCATCATAACGGTAGCAACTTCACCACGGGTGGCACTGCTCTTGGGATTGAAGTTCTTATTTTCATCACCGCCGAAGAGGCCGCATTTGCCGGCTTCTTTCACGATGGATTTCGCCCAATCGTCAACCTTTTTCTGATCCTTAAAGGCTACTGCATCGCCAAAGGTAAGTTTTTTGCCGTTGGACACCAGATCCAATTTGATAAACCGCATGAGGAAGGCTGCCAGCTCTTGGCGGTTAACCAGGTTATCGCCGTCGAAGGTGCCATCGTCACGGCCGTTTACAACGCCCAGTGCAGAAAGGGCTTTGGCATATCTGCTGTAATACTGGCTCTTCAGATCCTTAAAGGAGCCGGGGGTAAAGCCGTCTGCCTTCAGGTCTTTCATCAGGGCATTGAACTCCTTGGTGCTCATATCTTCCAATCTGCCAAAGAGGTATCTGCCCAGGATGGTTACCACTTGGCCACGGGTAACATTAGCGTTGCCGTTGAAGTTTTTATTCTCGTCGCCGGTCATCAGGCCGCCGAAGGATTTCACAAACACAGCGTTGCTATAGAACCAAGCTTGGGTATTGCTGGAAATATCGTTGAACTGCTTGCCCTTGGCAAGGGATGCATTGTTGTACTTGTAATCGTCGGACTTAATGCGGGTATCGCAAGCGGAGCAGGTAACACGGATGTAACCGGCCTTGCTCTTGGTGGGCTCTTTATAGCGGATCACCAGTTTATCGGTGGGATGGTTTGCCGCAACCGTGGGGGTGCTTACTTTATGACCGCAAACCTTACATTGCTTTTCCCCCTTGGCGGAGCAGGTTGCTTTTTTGGTTACTTTATAGCTACAAGCCTGCACGGTGCCGCAGGAGCATTTATGGGTTTCATTTTTATAATATTTCCACGCATCGTGGGCGGCAGGCTTACCGGGAGTGGTTTGATCGTTACGGTCACACTTGGAGCAGGTGGTTACCTTATAAGAGCCCTTCAAGTGAGTAGCAGGAACGGTTTTGGTGGTGGTGCTACAGTTTTCGGTTTCGGTTTCGCCGCAATCGCCGCAGGTGCGGGTGTGGGTATTCGCATTTTTATTGTGCTTCCATCCGCTCCAGGCGGTATGCTCACCGCCGGGGATAATATCCCGGAACACTTCTCCACAACCGGTACAGGTGGTGGTTACGGTTTGGTCTTCGTCGCACTTAGGATCTGCAGGGGAATAGGTGGGTGCGCCGGGGGTACAGTTTTGCACTTCGCCGCAGGAGCACTTATGAGTCTTGTTCCCAATATAAGTCCAGTCGTCGTGGGGGTCGGGAGCGCCGGGGGTAGTCTCATCGTGACGACCACATATATCACAGGTGATTACGATGTATTCGCCCTTCAAGTGGGTAGCGGGGATAGTAATTCTGGTAATGTTACAATCTTCAACCTGAGTAGGAATGTCGCAAACATTACATTTGCGGCTATGGGTATGTTTGTCGGGAGCGGGAAGCCAATCGGTCCAATCGTGCTGGCCGGCGGGAATGGTCTCTACATAATCATAATTACACTCAGTACAAGTGGTGGTTTTGGTACGTTCCTGATCGCAGGTGGCATTAGCAGGGGCGAACACAGGAGTGCCGGGGATACAATCCTCTACGACTGCGGATTTACAAAGGTTACAAACTCTGCTATGCTCCGCCTCGTTGATGGGCGTGTTTGCGGCAGGCTCGGTGTAAGCAACGCCGGTGAAATCATGCTCGCAACGCACGGTGATGGTTTTCCCTGCGGGCGCTGCAGAATATTCGGAGGGATCCAAGGGTTCAGCATCGCCTTTGGTGAGCTCCTCTGCAATAAGTTCCACGTCCACATCGGTTTGGGTGCCGGCTTCAATGGGAGTGATCACTTCAAAGATCAGTTTGTAAAAATCAACTGCGCCGGAAAGAGTATCGTTGGCGGCGGAGATCACATAGACCTCGAAATCGCCGTTTACAGGCTCGTTGATAACACCGAATACGCCGGTGGCAGCTTCGCCGCCCTCTGCGCCGTTAGGCTTATCTTCTACTCCCAGTTTTTCGTAGGATTTATATTTTAAAATATTAGGATCATAATGACCGGTCAACGCATAACTGCTTGCAACCTCGGCACCGGTAACACCCACAGTGATCTCCACTGTGTTGCCCTGGTTCAGCAAGATCTCGGTTTTATTGGCAGAAATAGCAGGTGCCAACACCGGAGTATCGGCGTTTGCCACTGTAATGGTGCAAAGCATAGAAACCAGCATGAGCACCGTTAAGAGAAATGAGGTAATTCTTTTCAGCATAGTTTTCCTCCTTGAAATGGAGCAAGGCAAGGAAAACAGCCGATTTTCCCTGCTTGCCGGCAGGCAACGTACACCTACCCAAATTAAGCAAATACGAGTAATCCAAACCTGATTTTAAAGGGCGGATTTTCGTCTTTACTGCGTTAAAATACTCACCAATACAAAAAGTATTGGTTGCGTTTTGTGCCTTGCAAACCCAAAAATCCGCTCCCTTAAAATTCTTCGACCTTAAAATGCGCAGAATTTCGGATGATTTTTGGTGCGAAGATGTTTGTAAGGCTGGCGCCTACAAACCTTTAACAAACCGAAAAGCGCCGAAATTATGCCATTTTAGGCAGGTTCGGATTACTCGTGTTTGCTTATAACTTAATTATAGCAAAACACCCCAAAAAAAGACACCACTTTATGTTGCTTTTTTAGCACAATTTGCGTAATCTTTTAAAGTTCGGTTCATTGGGGCTCGTAGACCCCTGCCACGTAGCGCAGGATTAGGATAGCATCGGCCACCTCCACACCGGGAAGCCCGTCCACATTGGCGGCGGCGGTGTTGATGATCTTGGTGTTGGTCACGTAGTTGGCGGCATAGCGCAGAGCCAGCACCGCATCGCCAAGGGTGATCTTGCCATTGAAGTTGGCATCGCCCCAAAGGTAGGGAACCACATTCAAGGTGGTTTCGCCATCGGCAATTTTAATGTCCTGGGCATCCCCGTCGGTGGCATCGTCGGGGAAAACACCGATCGTATAGGGCAGGGATTTTGCGTTTCCAAAATCCAAATCTCCCTCCACTTTAAAGGTGGCACGGAACAGAGCCTCTTCTCCGGTTAACGCATTGGGCTCAACAACGGCATAGATCATGTCCTCAAAGTTAACCACTATGTTCACCTTGCCTACCAGTGCCTTAAAGTCGATTAAGGAAAGTGCGGATTTATCAAATTCAAACATCAACTTGGCAGAAGTTATTCCGGGATTATTTTGCACGGCAATGTCAACAGTAACAGCACTTCCCGCATATATCTGGTTGGTATTGAGGGTTAAGGAGAAGGTGGGAGCCTGGGGTTCCTCTGCCACTGCAGAAAAGAGCATTGTTAATAGGATCGCAGCGGCGGTTGCTGCAGAAAATATTTTTTTGAGCATACTTCGCCTCCATTATACATCTTAATGTAATTAGTATAACACAGATAAAGGGAACACGCAATGCTAAAATTAAAATCCTTCCTCTTTGGCTTCCCCTTGAGGGGAAGCTGTTGAGCGCCGGCGAAACTGATGAGGTGTTTTGTTGGTTTGATCTCACTTTTTGACACCTCATCCACCGCAAGCGGTCCCCCTTCCCCTCAAGGGGAAGGCAATGCGGCAGATTATAATATAAAGAGCGCAGGCTTGCGCCTGCGCTCTTTGGGGTTTAATTATTTCTTATTTGCCTGCTTGCTTATCGTTAAGTTTTTGGTTCACATACTTCATAACTGCGATAACATCGTTCAGGTCAGCGTCGCCGTCTTCGTTATAGTCGAAGGCTTCCAAATCATAATTCTGTTCGAAGTCGTTAAATACCGTGGAGCCATATACATGATAACGAAGCATTGCAACAACGTCGATCATGTTAAGATCTCCGGTCTTGTTGAAGTCGCCCAGTATGATATCGGATACGTCGATTTCAACTTCTGCACCTTCAACCTTAAAGTTCTCATCGCCTTCGCCGATGGCACCCTCGTCTTCGTCAACACGAGTGTAGATCGTGGTGGAACCAGTCGCTGCTTCGTCAAGAACGTTGAAGGTCACGGTCATAATATCGGTGTCGGTCCAAAGGCCAGAGGTTGCAACGGCAACGGTGCGCCAGGTGATCCCATTTTCGACTGTAATATCGGAGATATCCTGTATAGTAATATCTACACCGGTGGCTTCGATATGGGAGATAACACTTTCTTCATCAAGCGCATAGATGTTGGCATCGTAACCGAAGGTAACATTCAAGCTGTAAAGACCGGGGTTGCTCATCAATTCAACCTTAACCTTTACAGACTTACCGGCATAAGCGGTGCTGGGAGCGGTAAGCTTTAGGCTAGTCGGTGCCAAGATCACTTCGGTCTTTTCGTGGCCGCACTCGGCACACACAAGATATCTCGTGCCATTTTCGCCGTTTGCAGGCTCTTCTCTGCGTGCCTCATCCTCTACATAATTACACTCTTCGCGCTGGGAATCGCCGCAGTCACGAGCACACTCGCGGATATGCCAGCCTTCGTTATTAGAATCAGTTTCCCATTCAACGCCATCATAATCATGACCCAGAGCAGGAATCTCTTCTACGATATTTTGATAGCACTTGCCACAGAGGTAGGTTTTAGAACCGGGTTCGGTGCAGGAAGCAGGCTCCTCAGTTCCCGGCACTTCAGTTGCAGAAGCTTTACAAGCTTCGGCCTCGCCCATCGTACGGTCGCAAGCACATTTTGCAGTGTGCATGGAACCCTCGTAGGTGTTAACGTCGTTGTGTACATATTCAGACGGTGTACATTCGATCGCTTCATCGTACCAGGGACAATTTTCAACGGTACAATCTTCGCCCGTATGGGTCACACCGTCGTCATTGGGAGTCAGGGTTGCAAAGCTATGGATATGCTCTTCACCAGCGTAGGTACCGGGGATGGTAATGGCTGCATCGTAGGTAGCCAGAACAGCTGCATTCAGATCGTTCCAGTTATCTACCTTATTCAGAGCAACTACATCTGCCTCGGCAACGCCGATCAGCTTGCCGGTGGAATCGGTGTAGTAGGTGTAGGTGAGACCACTGTCTCCTGCCACCTGTTTTGCCAACCAGGAATCGGAGGTGAAGGAAACTGCAACAGTTGCCTTTTCACTACCGGTAATGAATGCAGGCTCATAGCCATCAACAGCATTACCTACCATGGTCCAAATATCGTCGCCAGCCAAATTCAGAGCGTTGGTAGCATAACCATTGGCAATCTGCTCTGCGGTGGCAGTAGCGCCAGTCACATCGGTGCCGGAGAACAGATTCTCGAAGGTGGAGTAGCTTACAATCTTGGCAGCATCGGTATACACATTGTTAATGATAAAGCTGGGGGCATGGGCATTATTATCGGTCCATTGTCTGAACACGATGCCGATGCCGGTATCCTCGATAATGGCATTGCTCAAGGTGATTGCACCATTCTTAATGTTACCAACGATGCCGCCGGCCTTGGATTGTTCTCTACCAAATGTCATGGTATTGCCCACAGCAATCACATTGCTGATGGTGCTGTTTACACAAATCTCACCAAAGATCAGACCGTTACCGGAGCTTACATTGGGGTTGTTGTGGTTAACAGTGTTGCCCTTTGCATAGATGCCGGTGGCAGTAAAGGTGCCGGTGTTTACACGACCAACCAGCAAACCATCGTTACCGGCTGCATGGGTCATGGTAGAGCCTTCAACAGTGATGTTGGTAAGGGTCAGGGCAGAACCATTATAGTCGGCCAGCAGGAAGCCGCCGTAGTTGCCGACATAGGAGGCAGTGCAGTTCTTAATGGTAATGTTCTCCAGGGTAAGAGCTACGCTGGAGTTTGCGATCAGTACGCCGGATTTCCAACCGGTGAAGGTGGTATTCCAGGAATCCAGAACCAGGTTGGAGATCTTGCTACCACCGTATACGCCCAACCAAGCGGCATCGCCGGCGCCGGAGGTGAGGGAGAAGGTTACGCCCTTAATGGTGGCGCCGTGACCGTCGATATTAGCGTTCATGCCGCTCATGTTCTTGGCAGCATCTTCTGCGCCAACTACGATCACTACATTTTCTGCAAAGTGAACGGTATAGTCCTTGGTGAAGCTTGCTTTCTTGCCGGCCAGAGCGTTCAGCTCGGTAATATCAGTTACCAGGAAGTTTACAGCGCCCAAATCTTTGTAGGTATCGAATTCGCTAACCTTGGGGATATTGGGATAATCATCCAGCTGATAACCGTCGGCAATCAAAGTAGCCAGAGCGTTTACATCGTCCTGCTCTGCATCTTCGTTGGTACCGTCGATAATTGCATTAGCAGCAGCGATCTGATTTGCCAGGTCGTTTTCGCCGGAAGTTTTGTTTACAAAGTAGCCGACATTCAAGCCGTTGTACTTAGCAACTGCTGCTTCCAGAGCGTCGGTCACAATACCGGTCAAGGTAACGGTAATGCTGGTGTCTTCTAAAACGAGCAACTGATCATTATTTACGCCAGACAATGTGCTGGTGCCGGAAATTACAGTGTATTCACACTCAAGACCCTCGGCATAGTTCAAGGTGATGGTGGTGTTCTTCTTGGCATACAAGGTCTTGTTGCCTGCAGTATTGATCAGTTCAATTCTGCAATACTCGGGGTTGGTTGCGCTAAATGCGAACTTTTCATCTACTACATCGTAGTAAGTAGCCAGCTTGGTGGCATAATCATCACCATAGTAGTAGGTGCCCAGAGCAGCGTTATTGGAGCTATAATCTGCGTTATTCAGCAGGTATGCCAGCTCGCCGCTTTCGCCGGCGGTGGCAGTGAGCTTGGTGGTGCCGGACTCGGCACCGCCGCTGGAAGTAAAGGCAACGCCATCGGGATAATAGATACCCTTAACACCGCAAGTGGTGGTGGTGGTTTCGAACACATAGTTAGCGCCGGTGCCAAAGGAGGCAACGTTAACGATATTGCTTGCGGGCACATTGGCACCGGAAGCAATTGCGGAACGTTTTGCACCGCCGGTAAGATCTATGTCGAACCAGCAGTTGCGCAGGTGGCCGTTGCCGCCGCCAAAGCCGGACAGCGGTGCGATGGAGGCAGCTGCATCGGTGGTGGTGATGCTGCCCTGTACGCCCACATCGGCAATATAGCCGTTGTGTCCGGCGAAGAAAGCGCCGCTTCCGCTCAGTTCCATCTTCACATTGGAGATCACGTGGTTGTAGCCCAAGAAAGCCGTATTGGCATTCCACTGGCTATATCCAGTGAAGGTATAGCCGGTCATGTCGATGTCGTCGGTCAACACAAAGCGTACTCTGTACTTACCATCGCCGTCGCTCTTGGAAGCCGCGTCGGCACTGCCGTTACCATACGAAGTATTAGCATAGGTGGTGCCTGCACCGTTGGTAACAGTGCTAAGGAAGCCGCCGCTGCCTGCCACGCCATTAACAAACTTGGCGTTGTCGCGGGCAAACTTCAGTGCGGCTGCATCGTCGATCGCCAGGTAGATGATGCCGCTGGCGTCGTGCAAGCCAAATTTTTCGTAGGTTGCATATTCATCTACAGGTACGTAGGTGGGATAGGTGTAGTTAAGCTTGGGATCCAACGCTGCTTCTGCAGTAATCAGCTCGGAAACCAGCTGCTCGGTGGGAGTAACAGTTTCGTTGATCAGAGCTTCTGCATCATCCAAAACTGCTTCGATTGCATTGGCAGAATCTTCGGTGAAGTACTTCAGATCATACTTTTTCCATTCTGCGAAAATTGCGTTTACATTAGTAAGATCCACAGTGCCTGCCTCAGGATTATATACCAGGGTTTGATCCTGGGCGTTCATGGCAACGGTGGCAGCAGCGGGGGTATAGCCCTCGATTGCAGGAGCATCTACAGTTAAATCACCGTTATAATAGTATTCTTTAGTAGAGGTTTCATCGCCGTTGCTATCCACCAGAGAAGCAGTGAGCTTTCTAACTGCGGTAGCCTCGGTGCCGTAAGCCACGGAACCGTCAACCAGAGTGTAGTAAGGTCTGATCAGGTTCAAGCGGCTGTAGGCTGCATGGCTGGTAGTATTATTAGCGTTGTTCAGAATACCTGCCGTTTCATGGAAGTTTGCATTCATATGGTATGCAATCTCACCCATGGTAGCATCGGCATCAAAGAACTTGGAAGCACTGTCGGGGCCGTTTTTGTTCTGGCCGCCGGCAACCAGGCTTGCCACGCCGTCGGCAATGCTGGAGCAGTTGAACAAGCTGTAGTTATCGTACTCCTGAGTTGCATAGTCGGTGCGATTATAGGTTGCCATGGCATTGTAAACTGCAGTGCCGGCAGTTGCCTTGGCCTCATCGGAAATGGTGATGGTACCCAGGTTCAGGCAGTTAACAAAGTTGTTGTTGCCTCTTGCCAGGTTACCGATAGCAGCTGCATAGATGCTGGTAAAGCCGGTAGCAGTTACGTTTACATCAGCTGCGTTCCAGCAGTTTACCATGGTAGCCAAGCTACCTTCGGTACCTGCAACCAAGGGAGAAATGCGGAGTCTGCCGCCGGTGGCAGTGCCGGTAACATTAATAGTACCGCTGGCAACACCAAAGTTTTTATAAATTACGTTGTTCATGCCGGTATAGAACAGGCCGCGGTCGCCGCCGTTCCATCCGGTTGTATTGATATTCATATTCACGTTTTTAAATACGTGATTGTGACCATCAAAGACAAAGTTTGTGTTTGTAGGCACCAAGGTGGGGTTGCTCAGGGTGGATAGGTCGGTGGCAGTGTTGCCATCGGTGGTGAACACGATATCGTTGGTCAGGCTAAACACTACACGGCAGTCGCCGTCGCCGGAGATAACGGTATCATCGGAACCGGCACCGTTTGCCAGGAGGGAATAACCATTAACGTTGGCGGGGTTTTTAACCAACGAGATCCATTCCTCGGCAGAGCCGATCCGGAAGTTCAGGTGCCCATCGTCATCCAAACGGGGATCTGCTGCAGGATTGGTCTTCACAGCATCGTAGCCGCTATTAGAATTGAGTGCGGCGTTATACTTTGCCAGCAAAGCGGAGCCGTATGCTGCGGCATCCACCAGTCTGGGGTAATAAGGATATTCATTCTTCAGGTGCAGGTTAACAGTGCCGTTTGCCTCTGCAAATTCCTTGAAGTTTGCCTGCATGGTTTCGTAAGCGGTTGCTGCATTGGGAGCGTTGGGATCTGCGATATATGCCACAGCAGCATCATAAGCAGCCTTCATGGCAGCGCCTTCTTCCCAAAGGTCGAACTCTGCAGCGTAGCCTTCTTTATAAGGCTCATAGTATTCGCGAACATATACAGCTCTCAGATACTCGGGAGTTTCTTTAGCCGTTGCTGCCAGGTGGGCATTGTACATATCCTCGATGGCAGTGGGAACAGGGTAGCCGGCACCATTGGCATCTTTCCAAACGGTGGAGGTCTTCCAGGTATTGCTGCCGGCAGCAGTGTTCAGAGCGGCTACCGTATCTGCGCTCATAATCTGCTCCAAGGTGTAGGCAGTGCCGTTGATATCAAGATCATCGCCCTTGGTATCATCGTCAACCAACCATTTATCGGAAAGGGAGTAAATGTTGGTGGCGGCAACATCCTCGGGAAGGGCCCAGGTGGTTTTGTCGCTGTTTGTGTAGAAAGCGGCCTTGTTTTCGTCGGTAACAGCAATGTTAACTTTGCCTTGGAACTTGGTGCGGTCCATTACGAAGGTATCGATATTCATGGTGGTGCCTTCTTCGGAGGTGGCGTCCACAGTTCCGAATACAGCAACATTGCTGATGTTTACGTTCATACCATCTGCTTCATGAACACCGATCAGCAAGCCGTTGGCAGCGTTGCCGCCGGAGCCGCCGTCGTCTTTATAAGAACCGTCGGTGGCAACCTTCGCTTTTACAAGACTGTGGGTGTTGCCAACCATCAAAGCACCGTTAACGGTCAGGTGGCCCTTGGCGCAGCCGATCAGAAAACCGGTGTTGTTGAGGGCCCAGGGGCTGCCCACTTTATTAAAGGTACAGCCGATCAGCGCAATGTTGTTGATCGTGAGGGTATGACCCTCGGTACGAGCAACCACAAGAGCGTTATCGTTGTTGTTGATACTCGCATTTGTTGTGTTTGCTGTGCTATTGGAAAGGGTACAGTTGCGCAGCATAACATTGTTCAGCGTGGTGGCGCCCGACAACTGGGCGATCAATACGCTGCCCATGTTTATGGTGTTGCGTACCGTAGCATTCTCAACAACCAGGTTCTGGATAGTACCGGCATAGGTGGTAAACCAACCCTTGGTGCTAGCAGAACCTGCATCCAGGTTGATGCCACGGATCGCATAATTGTGACCGTCGATATTTACGGTCTGTGCGCCCATACTCTGGTTTGCTGCGGCAGAAAAGTCGATACTTGCGGCAAGGTGAATCCACTTGCCGGCAAAGGAACTTGCTGCTCCTTGAACCGCAGTTAAATCTGCCAGAGTCTTAACCAAAAAGTGATTTTGGCTGGGATAGCTGGCGTAATCGGAAGCATTGGGGAAGTTGGGGTACCCGTTTGCTTCGTTCGAGTAGTCCGCTGCGCTTACAGGCAATACAAATGCGGTAAACATAGATACCAGCATCAGGATTGCTGCAAAGGCAGACATCAGTCTTGTTCTCTTAGTAACCATACTGATTTTCCTCTTTTCTTTCATAATTTTTTAAGGGTTTTCCCTTTGGCCGGAGGGAATGACCCAATTTTATGGTTCCATTATATCATACCGTTTTTCACAATTACATTGTTTTATGTTGTTTTTTTCAAACATTTTGTGACATTTTTACAATAAAACCTTAATTTTGTAAAAATTTCTGTGGGTTCGGAAAAAAGAAAGCGTAATTGCCTGTTATGGGCAATTACGCTTTTAACACCTCTTCTATTAAGCCTTTGGTTTTGCCACCTTCCCCTCAAGGGGAAGGCAAAGCGGTGGGATTGTAATGTTACCACTGCTCACGAAGCAAAAAGTCGGAAATATGAACGATCTCAACGCCATTTTCATTTCCTATTGCCAACGCATCCCGACAAACTACATATTTATGATGATGATCCTTAATCGCCATAAGATTACCGGTTTCACGGGTGGATGCGGCAGGCAATTCCACACACACCTGCACATAAACCTTTTCTTCACGCCGCTTGCCTATAAAATCGATCTCCTTTTGATCGTTTTTGCCAATATAAACGTCATAACCTCTTCGCTTTAGCTCCAAGAACACAATGTTTTCCATCATTGCCGAGATCATTTTACGGTCAAAGCCCATTTTACTGTATTTTATCGATATATCCGAAAGATAATATTTCTCTTGGGTTTTTAAAACAGATTTTCCCTGCAGATCATAGCGCTTACACGGGTAGATGATAAACGCCTCTTCCAGCCATTTTAAATAATTATAGATCGTTTCTACCGAAACAGCACGCTTTTCGTTTTTAAGGAACTTTACCATGCTGTTTGCGGAAAAGGTTTTTCCCACATTCTCAACAATGCACATCACCACACGGTCAAACAGTTCCTTGTTCCGAATCTTATGCCGACGGGTTATATCCCGTGTTATCACGGCGGCATAGATCCCCTCCACCACCTGATACGCCGAGCGGGTATCAAAATTACTGATTCCAATAATAGGAAAACCACCATACAGCAAATATTCGTCGAAGGCGGCTCTGGCATCTGCTCCTTCTTTGCCCTTAAAGGATAAATACTCCGAAAAGGAAAGGGTATAAACGGGAATTAAAACATAGCGGCCGCTCAAATAGGTGGAAATTTCTCCGGACATCAGCTTGGAGTTTGAGCCGGTAACATAAATATCTACATCTTCTCCCTCCAAAAGACTATTGACCACTTTTTCCCAACCTGCCACCTCCTGAAGCTCGTCGAGAAAAAGATAGCATCTGCCCTTGCCGCCGATCGCCTCTTTAAGGTCTTGGTACATCTCCTTTGCGGTGAAGCCGGAATCGATGTCCATCTCGGTGTATTTACGGGAGATAATATTTTCGCCGTTGATTCCTTTGCCCTTGAGCTCCTCTTTCATCATATCAAGAATTGTGGATTTTCCACACCGGCGAACACCTGCCAATATCTTCACAAGGGGTACATCAATATAGGGGGTTATTGCTTTGATATAATTTGGTCTTTGTATCATCCAAATCGCCTCCTTCGCTTTTAGTATACCCATAAAGTGCAAAAATGTCAAAAGTTTTTTCGATATGGAAGTAAAAACTTCTTTATTTTGGGTAGTTTTTTCGATATAGAGGTAAAAAGTGTGTATTTTACAGGTTTATCGGTTTGTGGCGAAAATAATAAAAAGGCGCTGTAAAAAACCTCAAGATTTTTACAGTGCCTTTTAACACCTCTTCTATTAAGTCTTTGGTTTTGCCCCCTTCCCCTCAAGGGGAAGGCAAAGCGGTGGGATTATAATCAATCCATCACCAACCTAATATCCGCACCTAACGATGCAAATTTTTCCACGATCCGTTC
>JAZSRD010000106.1:0-13386 GCA_045538295.1 Eubacteriales bacterium | reverse complement strand
GATTTATTTTATTTCATATTCGAACATCGTTCGAATATTTCATAATTTGCAAGAATTATTTCATATTTTGCTTGGGCAAAATATTTCATTAAAAAAGCCATAGATTCACAAATGTGAGTCTATGGCTTTTTTTACAGTACTCCTCGATAATATAAACCACGGGTATGGTCGGCAGGGGGAAGGCCCTTGCCCCACACATACTCGTCGATGATGCGGGTGATCTTCTCGGGGGATTCGTCGGTAAAGAGTAATCTGCCGAAGGAAACATCCGCCTCCTGCCATTCCCGGCTACGGTCGGCAAGGTATAATGGGGTGCTGTTGAACAAAACATTTTTACAACCGTGATCGCAGGCGATGGGGAAGGTGCGCCCCGTGCGGTCGGTAATGGTTGCGCCCTTTCCCTTTTTGCAGTTGGTGAAGTTGCGGATCATGCAATTTTTTGTTTCCATCAGGGGCAGTCTGCCGTAAACGATGATGCCTGCCGGCAGGGGTTTTGGCAGGCGGCGGATCTGCCGCAGGGTGAGTTCGAAGGAAAGGGTGATGTCCTCCAGATGGTTTGCTAATAGGGTGAGTGCCTGGCTGTTGGCGGCGTTTAATGCAAAATCGCCGTGGAGGGAAAAGCCGAGCTTTTGAAGGGGTTCAAACTGCCCCGGGTTACGCACCAACGCTCGGCGAAAGCCTTGTTCGAAAAGTTCTTTTGCCAGGTCGATCAATTCCTTTTCGTTCATTACCGGGGGGAAGAATACCCCCGCCCGAGGGTCTGCTCCAAAGGGAGCGCAGGCGGCAGGATCCTTGGCATTCAGCCAATACCGCTTCAGCCGAGGGTCGGGCACCGCCTTGGCGGCATCCCAAAACCAACCCTCTAAAAAGGGGGCTGGTTGCTTGATCGGCGGCAGAGTTTTGGGTAATTCTTTGTAAAAAACGTGGGGCCTGGGGGCAAAGTGCTGCTCCACTGCTGCCAGCGCCTGCCGCCGCAGGGCATTGAATGCGGCGGCGGAATAAAATAGGTCGTGGCGCACCAGTGCGGTACAATCCTTTAGTGCAAAGGGGGTACCGCCCAATTTGGAAAGGGAACGAATGGCATCCTCTTGGGTTACTTCCTTTTTCAGTGCCGGCTCCGGGGGTGTGCCGATGATCTCTTCCTTAAAATCCTCGCAGGTTACGGTGAGCTTGCAAAGTCCCTCCCGCATAAACAAGCGAAAGGAGAGTTCCCTCTTTTTCGGTTCGTAGTTTTCTTCCAACGTTTTTACAACTTCTTTTACCGCCGCCTTATAGTCCCGGTAGGCGGTTTTGGTTTTGGTGCCGAACATGGTAGGACCGATCTCCCCGGTTAAATAGCCTTGGGTAAAACCGTCCCGGGAGAAGATGTGCGTTAATCGTTCTATATCCTCTTTGGTGGGCGAGGTGCCGTCCAGCACTTTACGGTAAGCGTGGGTCACGCTGCCCACGTATTCCGGCGATTTCAGCCGCCCTTCGATCTTAAGGGAGGCAACCCCGGCTTTTTTTAGTTGCTCTAAATATTCCAGGGTGCACAGATCTTTCAGGCTTAAGGGATATTTTTCCCCCTCGTAGGGCAGGCGGCAGGGCTGGGCGCAAAGCCCCCGGTTGCCGCTTTTTTGCCCGATCACTGCCGAAAGATAGCAGTTTCCGCTGTAGCACATGCACAGGGCACCATGGGCAAACACCTCGATCTCCATGGAGGTGCTTTGGCAGATCTCAGTAATTTCCTTTAGGGAAAGTTCCCGGGATAATACCACCCGCTTAAAGCCCAGTTTTTCTAAAAAGCGCACCCCGGCGGGGGTGTGGATATTCATTTGGGTGGAGGCGTGCAGGGGCAGGGTGGGGCAGGCGGCCTGCAACACCCGTGCGGTGCCCAGATCCGAAACGATGGCCGCATCGGCGCCGGATTGGGCGATCTCTTCTGCCAGTTGCAATAATTCCGGCAGTTCATCCTCCCGGGTGAGAGTATTTACCGTTACATATACCTTGGCACGGCGCAGTCGGCAAAACTTTACCAGCTCTGCCAATTCTTCTCCGGAAAAACCCTTGGATGCCCGGCGGGCATTCAGGATCCTGCCGCCTACGTAAACGGCATCTGCTCCGTTATGGACCGCACTGCGGGCGGCTTCAAAATCCCCGGCGGGGGCTAATAATTCCATGTTGATCCCCTTTTGCATATTTTTATTTATTATAACGAAAATTATAAGATATTTCAACCGCAACTTGACGAATTGCAAAAAAAGAGGTAAAATAAATCGAAATAATGGAATAACGGAGAAATGTTGCATGAATAAGATCGCAGTATTCTTTCGAAAATACGGCCATAAGCTGCTGACCTTTATGATCGGCTTGGCTTTTTTATCCGCATGTGCCTTTTTGCTGTTTTTAGGCGGCAGCAGGATCTACCGGATGTTTGAACCGGAAAATATTTACCTGGAGGGGGTCGAGCCCGACCTGATCTGGGCGGGCACCGCCTTTGATGAAGCCCGGGAGTCCGGGTTTAAAGACGGTTCAGAGGAGTTTTTTGAACTGTATATTGCCAATTTCGTGAAGCAGGATTTTCCCAGCTTTACCGATCCCTTGGGGCTGAATACCGACTATTTTGTTTCCTATGGACTATGGCAGGCTATTAAGGTAAATGCGCAAGGTGTTTACTACCCTTATGAAGACGGCAGTTTCCTGATCCCCAAAGAGGATGTGGAAAAATATGCCCGCTACAGTTTCAATTATGCCGGCAGTATCGAAAACCACAGCGTTGAAGTTTGCGGTGATTTCAATTATGAAAAGCTCAGCGGATGTTACCGGGTGAGCAACGCCTCCCTGGAGGGGGTTTATTTGGTGCCCGACGTGATCGATGTAAAGCGGGATAAAGATACCGATGTTTATACCCTTTTGGTGGACTGCTATTATAGCGAGGGCTTGAGCGAAGAGGATGTTACCAAAGATCCTACCAAGTTTGCCAAAAGGATCTCCATTACCCTGCAAAGGACTGAAGAGGTGCTGGAGCAAGATGGGGTTGAGAATGTTGTTACCAACTATCTGTATACCTCCTGTTCGCTGGTAGACGAAACGATCTCCGAGAACACTGCCGGAGAAGCAAAATAAGAATAAAAAAAGAGTGACCCGGGTTGTAAAAACGCCCCCGCCACTCTTTTTTATCAAAAAGGAACGGTATGGAAAAGAAAGAGCACAATTCGGCGTACCTGGATTTCCGGGGCAGCGCCTACCGAAAAAAATATGAGCCCGCCTTGATCTTCGGCGGAAAAACAGTTACCTACGGCATGCTGCTCAAGCGGGTGGAATATGCCTATAATACCTTTTGCCAAATGGGGCTCGCCCCCGGTGAGCGGGTCTGCCTGTGGTTGCCTAATTGTCCGGATCTGCTGGCAAGCTTTTACGGCCTTTCCCGCCTGGGCGGGGTGGGGGTGCTTGCCCACCCGGGAGATACCCCGGCGGAGGTGCGCCGCCAAATGGAGGCGGCAGATGCCGAGCTTTTGATCACCACCCCCGGGCGTTACGAAGAATTTTGCCGGGCAGGGGAACCGTTGCCTCCGGGCAGGCTGGTGCTTTGCCGCCCGGAAAGCGATATGCGGGGCAAGGAGCGCAAGGTTTATCTGGAAAAAGAAAAGCGGCAGGACGAGAGCGAGATCAAGGGCTATCTGCTGGATCGGTTGATGGAAGAAAATCAATACAATGCCATGGATACCCCCTTTTACGGAACCGCCGAGGAGGCAGTGATGCTGGGAGGCACCAGCAGTTTTGTGCAACCGAAGTTTACTACATATCTGCCCCGGGAATTATCGGAAACCGTAGAGGAATTCTGGCGGCATAAGGAGCGGGTATCCTCTGTTTATATTGCCCATTCCTTTGCCACCGAAGGGGGCTTTTTGGCGGCGCACAGCGCCCTTTCCACCGGGCGCACGGTGCTTTGGAGTTTAACAGAACCCTATGAACTTCTGAAAAAGAAAAAGCCGGATTACCTGATCGGCACCGAGGAATTCTTTTGGGAATTCCGGCAACGGGCAGAATTTTTCGGCACCAAATGGCACAATTTGCAGGGCGGCGTGCAGATAGGGAAAAAGTTAACGCCGCTCATGGAAAAATTCGCCGGTAAAGCCATTGCCGCCGTGGGCGGCACGGGAGCGCTTAACGGCACGCCGGTGCCGCTGAAAGCCCTGCGGGAGCCCCTTTATTTTGTGCAGGATTTCGGCGTGCGGCAGAAAGATATGGAGCAGGTGCTCTCTCATTTGCCGGGAGTTTCCAAATGCCGGTGTGTTGCCGAAGGAGGCGGGCTCCGCTTGAAGGTACTGCCCAACGGAACCGAGGCAGTATCCACTTTGGGGCGTGCGTTGGTATCTTGCTGTAAGCGGGAAATGAACCCCTTACATCTGCCACGCTCTGTAGAGTTTTGTTCTATCTTGTAAAAAAATACTTTACTATTAACAAATAATATGCTAAAATAAATAATCATTATTGTTGAAAGGATTGCTGCATGGGAACTGTCATCAGTATTGTTTCCGGCAAGGGCGGCGTGGGCAAAACCACCTTGTGTGCCAATCTGGCGTTTTCTTTGGCGCTGGATGGGCATTCCGTTATTGCCATCGATGGAGATATGGGATTGCGTAACCTGGATATTCTGCTGGGGCTGGAAAGTAAGGCACCCTACGACCTGCTGGATATTTTAGAGGATCGCTGTCCGGTGGCACAGGGGATCGTTGTGCACGATACCTTACCGTCGCTTCATTTTATCCCCGGCTCCGAGGATTATTCGGCGCGGATCGATCGCCACGCATTCCGCCGGCTGTGCCGCTGGCTGAGTGACCATTATGAATATGTGCTGATCGATGCACCGGCAGGGGTTGGCGAAGGGTTTCGGGATGTGATGTTCTGCGCCCAGCGCTGTATCGTGGTATCTACGCCGGATCTCACCGCTGTGCGGGATGCGGCTAAAACCGCCGGGATCATTGCGGCAATGCGCCCCATCAGCACGGAGCTTGTGATCAATAAGGTGCGTAAGCAGATGATCAAAAAAGGGTACCTGCAGAATGTGGATCAGGTAATGGATTCCGTATCCTTGCCCCTTTTGGGCTTGGTGCCCCACGACGATGAGGTGGTAATCTCCTACAACGGCGGCGAAATTTTGCCCCGCCGCAAATCAGTTACTGCCGAAGCATTTAAGAATATAGCCAAACGGTTGGAAGGGGAGGATATTCCTCTGGCGCCGTTTTGGAGAAAATAGGAGGATCGAAAAATGAAGATCGCATTGATCGCTCACGAAAAGAAAAAAGAGTTAATGGTGCAGTTTTGTATTGCATATGCAGGAATTCTGGCAAAGCATAACCTGTGCGCTACTGCTACTACCGGCAACCTGATCTCCGATGCCACCGGGCTGGAGATCAATAAGGTGCTCAGCGGTCCCCACGGCGGTGAGGATCAGATCGCAGCAAGAATTTCCTATGGCGAGATCGATGTATTGCTCTTTTTCCGGGATCCTCTTACCCCCACCACTCGGGAGCGGGAAGAATTAAACATCCTGCGGTTGTGCGATGTGCACAATGTGCCGGTTGCCACCAATATTGCCACCGCCGAGGTCATTATTATGGCTTTGGAGCGGGGCGACCTGGATTGGCGGGAAATCAACAATCAATAAATATCTTCCCCACTCAACAGCGAGTGGGGATTTCCCATGTAAATACCACAAAAAATAAAGGAGAAAAATAGAAAAATGGCCCAAATTTCAGCACCCAAGGGAACCCAGGATATTCTGCCCAAGGATTCCGGCCGCTGGCTGCAGGTGGAAAATATCATTCGAGAATTGTGTGCCCAATACGGCTTTAAAGAGATCCGTACCCCGGTGTTTGAACACACCGAAGTGTTTGTGCGGGGGGTGGGGGAAACCACCGACGTGGTTACTAAAGAGATGTACACCTTTGAGGATAAGGGCGGCCGCTCTGTTACCCTGCGCCCGGAGGGCACGGCAGGAATCGTGCGGGCGTTTGTGGAAAACGGTTTATTTAACGAAGCCCTGCCCACAAAGTTGTATTATATGATCCAATGCTTCCGTTATGAAAAGCCCCAAAAAGGGCGGCTGCGGGAATTCCACCAATTCGGTATTGAACTGTTCGGTGCACCCGATCCTATTGCCGATGCCACGGTGATCTCCCTGCCTTACCGCTTGTTTAAAAAGGTGGGGCTGAACGGCATCTCCCTGGAACTGAACTCCATTGGCTGTAAGGAATGCCGCAGCAAATACCGGGAGGCATTGATCTCTTATTTCCAAAAGGATCAAGAAAAGCTTTGCCCCACCTGCCGGGAACGGCTGGAAAAGAACCCCATGCGGATCCTGGACTGTAAAAGCGAGATCTGCAAAGAGGTGGCAAAGGATGCGCCCCTGATCACCGATTATCTTTGCGAGGATTGCCATGGGCACTTTACTGCCGTAAAAGAATATTTGGACACCATGGAAATCGAATATCGGGTGAATCCCCGGATCGTGCGGGGCTTGGATTATTACAACCGTACCGTATTTGAATTTGTGAGCGATCAGATCGGCGCCCAGGGCACCGTTTGCGGCGGCGGGCGTTACGACGGCATGACCGAGCAGTTCGGCGGTGCACCCCAGCCTGGAATCGGCTTTGCCATGGGCATGGAGCGGTTTATGCTGGTGCTGGAGCAGGCAGGGGTGGAGATCCCCGCCCGGCCCGGCTGCGATCTGTTTTTGATCCCCTTGGGGGATAGAGCCTGCAAGGAAACGGTAAAGCTTGCCGGCAGATTGATGAACGAGGGCGCCAAGGTGCAGTACGACCTGCTGCGCCGCTCGGTAAAGGCGCAGATGAAATATGCCGATAAGATCGGTGCCGCTTGTACCGCCGTGATCGGCGATAGCGAATTGGACGAGGGCAGTATTACCGTGAAAAACATGGTGAACGGCTGCCAGGAAAAAATTGCGCTGGATGCGCTCAACAGCAACTGGTTGGAGGAATTTAGCAAATGAGAAGAACAGATTATTGCGGCGAGATCAAGCCTGAGCAGATCGGGCAAAAGGTAACCGTGTGCGGCTGGGTACAGCGCCAGCGGGATTTGGGCGGTTTGATCTTTATCGATCTGCGGGATCGCACCGGCTTGGTGCAGCTGCAGTTTGATGAATCGGTAAATAAAGAGGCCTTTGATGTGGCATTTACCGTGCGGGGTGAATATGTGCTGGAGGTTACCGGTACCGTTGCCAAGCGGGGCGGCGCCGTGAACGAGAACTTAAAAACCGGTATGCTGGAGATTTTGGCAGACCGAGTGAAGGTTTGGTCCAAAGCTAAAACGCCTCCCTTTGAAATTGTGGAAAACAGCAACGTAAACGAAGAACTGCGGTTGAAATACCGCTTTTTGGATCTGCGGCGCCCGGATCTGCAGGGGAATATCTTAATGCGCCACCGCATTACCAAGATCACCCGGGACTATTTTGATGAAAACGGATTTATCGAGATTGAAACCCCCATGCTGATGAAATCCACCCCCGAGGGCGCACGGGACTACCTGGTGCCCAGCCGGGTGCATCCGGGCAGTTTCTATGCGTTGCCCCAATCTCCTCAGATCTATAAACAGCTTTCTATGGTGGCAGGCTTCGACCGCTATATGCAGATCGCCCGTTGCTTCCGGGATGAGGATCTGCGTGCCGACCGTCAGCCGGAATTTACCCAGATCGACCTGGAGATGTCCTTTGTGGAGATGGAGGACGTGCTTGCCATGGGCGAGGGCTTTATGGAGCGGCTCTTCCGGGAGGCGCTGGGGGAGCAGATCACCCTGCCCCTGCCTCGCCTGACCTATAAAGAAGCCATGGAGCGGTTCGGCTCCGATAAGCCGGATACCCGCTTTGGCATGGAATTATTTGATGTTAGCGATATTGTTAAGGATTGCGGTTTTGGCGTGTTCAGCGGCGCTGTGGCTGCCGGCGGCAGTGTGCGGGGCATTACCTGCCCGGGCGGCGCTGCCACCCTCACCCGCAAAGAGATCGATAAACTTACCGAGCATGCCAAGGGCATCGGTGCCAAGGGCTTGGCGTTTATCCGCTGGATGCCCGAGGGGATCAACTGCTCTTTCAGCAAGTTCCTTACCGAGGACGAAATGAACGCCATTTTGGCACGTTCCGGCGCCAAGGAGGGGGATGTGGTACTGTTTGTGGCAGATGCCAAGAACAGCATCGTGCTGAATACACTGGGCGCTATCCGCCTGATTGCCGCCGATAAACTGGGCGTGGAAAAGAAGGGCTATCAACTGCTGTGGATCACCGAATTCCCCTTCTTCGATTGGGATGAAGATAACCAGTGCTGGGTGGCTATGCACCACCCCTTTACCTCTCCTTTGGATGAGTGTTTGGATTATTTGGAAACCGATAAAGCCAATGTGCGTGCCAAAGCCTACGATTTGGTGCTCAACGGCGTGGAACTGGCAAGCGGCTCTATTCGGATCACCGATCCGGAGCTGCAGGGCAGAATGTTTAATATGCTGGGTCTTTCTCCGGAGGAAGCCCATCAAAAATTTGGGTTCTTGACCGATGCTTTCCAATACGGTGCACCGCCCCACGGCGGCATGGGCATTGGCTTGGATCGCCTGGTGATGCAAATGCTGGGACTCAAGACCCTGCGTGATGTGGTTCCCTTCCCCAAGGTGCAAAATGCCTCGGAATTAATGAGTAACTGCCCCTCCGAGGTTTCCAAAGAGCAGTTGGACGAGCTGGGCATTGCCATCCTCCCCCGGGAGAATTAACAGATTGTTTACAGCAGATCGCCAAGCAATATGCTAAAATTTAATTGAAAATCCAATCACAAGGAGAACTTCCATGATCGAGGTAAAAAACATCGTCAAAAAATACGGCGATAAATATGCCGTCAACGATGTTTCATTCAAAGTGGAAAGCGGCGAGATCGTGGGCTTTTTAGGCCCCAACGGTGCCGGCAAATCCACCACCATGAACATCTTGACCGGTTATCTTTCTGCCAATAGCGGCACGGCTGTTATTGATGGGGTGGATATTCTGGAAAACCCCACCGAGGCAAAAAAATTGATCGGCTTTTTGCCGGAGCAACCGCCCCTTTATATGGACATGACGGTAAAGGAGTATTTGAATTTCGTTTACGATCTGAAAGAGTGTAAGCTTCCCCGCAGGGAGCACCTGCAGGAGATCTGCCAACTGATCAAGATCGAGGACGTTTATAACCGGATGATCAAAAACCTTTCCAAAGGTTACCGGCAGCGTGTGGGCTTTGCCCAGGCGCTGGTGGGCAATCCCCCGGTACTGATTCTGGACGAACCCACCGTGGGCCTGGATCCCCGGCAGATCATTGAGATCCGCAACCTGATCCATCGGTTGGGCAAAAAACATACCGTCATTCTGTCTACCCATATTTTGCAGGAGGTACAGTCGGTTTGTGATCGGATCATCGTGATCAATAAAGGTCAGCTGATCGCCGACGGCAATGCAGATACCCTTACTTACAAAACCGCAGGTAACCGTAAATTGGTGGCACGGATCAATGGCGCCAAAACCGAGGTAAAAAAAGCCATTCGTGCCCTGGATGGGGTGCTCTTTGTGGACGATATGGGTCAAAAAGAGCGGGGCACTTACGATTTTCTTATCGAAAGCCAGCCCAGTGTGGATATTCGCAAGCCCTTGTTCCGTATGCTGGCAGAGCACGGCTGGGTGCTGATGGGGCTTAAATCCATGGATATGTCTTTGGAGGATGTGTTCGTGAACCTGATCGCCAACGAAGGAGGTGTGGAAGCATGAGTGCCATATGGAAACGGGAGCTGCGCTCCTACCTGAAATCTCCGGTGGGTTATGTGTACTTATTTTTGTATTTGATCATTGCCGGCACCTGCTTCAGCCTGTTTAACCTGGCAAGCTACAGTTCGGAAGTTAGCTACTATTTTTATTTCAGCTGCTATATTATGATTTTAGTTGTGCCGATCCTCACCATGAAACTGTTCCCCGAGGAGCGGAAGAATAAGACCGATCAAATTTTGATTACCGCACCGGTGAGCATTACCAAGATCGTGCTGGGCAAGTTTTTTGCCGCTTATACCATGTTTTTGATCAGCCTGATCCCCAGCGTGTTTGCTATGGGCTTTCTCTACTTTAACGGAACGCTGGAAATGGGCATTCTGGCAGGAAACTATGTGGGTATTTTGCTGGTAGGCGCAGCCTATATTGCCATTGCCATGCTGATGGCGTGCATTACCGAAAGCCAGATCATTGCTTTTATGATGGGCTTTTTCACCCTGCTGATCTTTGCTATCTGCGATATTTTAAAGAGCGTGATCAACATGCCTTTTGTGAATAAGATCGTGAACGTGATCTCTGTGTCCACCCGTTTTGAAAATTTAGCAAACGGATTGTTCGATTTTTCTTCGGTATTCTATTTTATTAGTTTGACCGTTGTGTTCTTGTTCCTGATCGTGCGTATCATTGATAAAAGGAGGTGGAGCTAATGCCTTTGGGTAAGAAAAAAGCACAAGATGAAGCCGTGGCAGAAGTTTTGGAAGAAACTGTGGAAGAGATGGTTTCCGAAAAAAATGCCAAAAAGGCAAAGGGTACACCTTTTTATAAAAGCCGTAAATTTAAGTACGGTTCTGTTGCCACCGGTCTCACCGTGGCGTTTGTGGCAGTGGTGATCATTGTAAATGTGATCTTTTCCCTGCTTGCCGATGCCTACTCCTGGAAGTTGGATATGACCTCCTATGATCTGTACAGCATCTCCGACAGCACCAAGCAGATCGTGAATACCCTCACCGAAAAGGACTCTATTCAGCTCACTATCATGTATAATGAAGAGGAGTATCCCGAGCAGTTCCGGGAAACGGTGAAGCGGTTTGCCAATCTTTCCAACCGTATTGAATACACTTATGTGGATCCGGACGTAAACCCCTCTGCCCTTACCGCCTTTGGCTCGGAATACAGCATCGACGAGGGCGCTGTGGTGGTGCAAAACGGCAAGCGCACACGGGTGGTGTCCTTTGCGGATATGTATCAGCAGGATACCTCCACCGGCAATGTTACCTATAAAACCGAGGAATGCTTGGCTTCGGCCCTGCTGTATGTAACCAAAGAAGAGGTGCCCTTGGTTTATTTTGTGAACGGGCACGGGGAGGCAGGCTATGATTCCTTGATGAACCTGATCGCCAATAACGGTGCCGATGTGGAAGAGGTAAAGCTGAGCCAACTATCCCACTATGACGATATGGCACGGGTGATGGTGATCTGTGCCCCGTCTATCGATTTTTCCCAAGGGGAGATCCGCCAGTTGCAGGAATTCCTTTCCAACGATTACCAGTATGAGCGGGATCTGTTCTTTTTCTCTTCTCCCGAATCCCCCGAACTGCCCAATTTAGAGGCATTTTTGGCTGAATGGGGAATTCAGTTCAACGATAACGTGGTGCTGGAAAGCGATGAGTATTCCGCCGCTTCTTATGCCACCACACCCGATGCAGCTCCTTTGTATGTAATTCCAACCTATGCCGAGGCAGAGGTCAGCGGTGTAACCATCACTGCCGATTACCTGAGCGTGGTGCCCAATGCCCGCTCTATCAAATTGCTGTTTGAAAACTCCGGCATTACCGAAACCACAGCGCTGATGACCACCTCGGAGGAATCCTACGCCAAGAGCTTTGAAAGCATCAACAGCGGCTATACCCAAGGGGACGACGATGCTGAAGGACCTTTTACCGTGGCGGCAGTTTCCACCCGGTATAAGTATGAAAACAACGTGGCGGTAGAAAGCCATGTGTTTGCCGCCGGTTCGGTGGAGATGTTGAACAGTTCTTATATGGACTATAACGGCAACGGTGCTTTCTTATTTTCTGTGTATAAAATGATGGTGGATGAAAATGAAACGGAGATCGTGGGCGCTTCCAAAACCGCCTCCTCTACCGCTATGACTCTTTCCACCGCCGCCGTGCGGAACGGCTCCATCATCTTTATCGGTGTGATCCCTGTGATCTTTTTGGTGATTGGCCTGATCGTGTATATCCGGAGGAGATACTTATGATAAAGCGTTTAAGACCGCTGCTGATCCTGGCAGGCTCTGCGATTCTGCTGGGGATCGTGCTTTGGGTTTTGGTTGCCTTTGTGCTGCCCAAGGATGAAGCCGGCGATGAAAAGGGAAATGCTGTTGTTTTAATGGATGTAAACCTAACGAAGGCGGATTCCGTTGAAGTAAAAAATTCCTTCGATAAATACACCTTGGAAAAAAAGACCTTTGGCTCCTATTATATTAAAGGAAAAGAAGATCTGCCGGTAAATAATACCGCCGTTGAGCAGTTGCTCAAGGATATTGGGGGGCTTACTGCCACCAAAAAGGTGATTGATTCCCCTTCAAAAGAGCAGCTGAAAAGCTACGGATTAACGAATCCTTATGGTACTGTGACGGTAGAAAACGGTAAAAAGGATTATACCTTCAGCATTGGCACTACCTCCTCTTCCGGCAATTACTACCTCCGCATGGAGGGCGACGACACCGTTTATTTGGTGGATGGCACCGTGCCGGATGTGGTGTTGCTTTCCCGCTATCAGTTTTACCTGGATGCCATGATTGAATATACGGGTGAAACCGAGGATCTGGAGGGCCTGACCAACATCAGCATCCATGGCAACGGCCGGGAGCAAGGGATCGAGATCGAAATGAACGACCTGGCAGACGACGAGGTGGGCACTTCATATGTAATGCTGAAGCCTATTTATCAGCCTCTTGCCGATGTGAAGCAGGACGAGTTTAACGAATTGATGGGTCAGCTTGCCACCTGTGCCGTGGTGGGCGACGATGTTACCGCCGCCGGCTTGAAAAAATACGGCCTGCATGATCCGGAATATGTATTCTCCTATACTTTAGACGAAGAGGAAATTACCATCTATTTCGGCGATGTAAACGAAAGCGGCTATCGGTATTGCTATGCCGAGGGCGGCAAGTTTGTGCATTATATTGAAGATACCTATACGGAGTGCCTGGGTCATCCCTTAAAGGAATTTTGCGAGGATATGATCTACACCCGCTCGGCAGATGCCCATAAGCAGATCAAGGTGTATAATAAGGAAAAATCCTACACCATTGACGTGGGGGAAAAGGACAAAGAAGGCAACTTTAATGTGGCCATCAATAACAAACGAGTGGATAGTGAACTGTTTTCGGATTTTTATGCTCATATTATTACCATCGGTATTACCGACCTGGGCGAAAAGGGCGAAAATAAGGAGCCTTATCTCACCGTTGAATTCACCTTGCAAAACGGAAAGACCGAAGTGATGAAATTCTATTCCGTAACTGAGCTGAAGTGCTTCTGTGAACTGAACGGCTCCGGTCATTTTTGGGTCAGCACCTTAAATGTGGATAAGATTTTGGAAAA
>JAZSRD010000101.1:0-61320 GCA_045538295.1 Eubacteriales bacterium | reverse complement strand
AGCGCCGCCGGTGGCGGATGAAGCGAGCAGGTTAGCAGGTGCTGCGGTCGGAATTTTCAAGCTGAAGGGCGCAGAAAATTTCGGGCACCGCAAACGTGAGAGTTATCGATATTTGGAGCACCCGCTTATGTGGGTGCTCTTTTCTTTTGCGGCGAGCGGCTTTTTACGTTTTTTAAGCAGTCGGCTTTACAAAAAAAATACCCCGACGATCGTCGGGTTATTTTGAATTTAATTTACAGCCATTTTTGCGTGGCCAAAGCGGTGAGATAGGTAAGGATCCCTGCCATCAGCGGGGAAGAAACCCATGCTATGGCAATGTTTTTAAATACGCCAAAGTTTACGCATCGGATGCTTTTGGTAAGCCCTGCGCCCACAACAGCGCCCACAACGGCTTGGGAGGTGGAAACAGGGATCTTCATAATGTTGCCAAGCAACACGATGGTGGTCGCCATGGCAATAACCACCAAGAAGCCTTCAATTTGAGTAAGGGGGGCAATGCTTTGACCTACGGTCATCATTACCTTTTTGGAGTAAGTCAACACGCCAAGAGCGATCGCTATTCCGCCGATGGTACAGGTCAGCTGTGCATCGGTAAGTAGGTTGGTGGCAACGCCATCCACCATTTGCCCGTAATAAAGAGAGGTTACATTGGCGGAGCTGTTCATACCGATGCCAAAAGCGGCATAACCGCCGGCGATCAGATAGCCGATCTTGATCATTGCATCGTAATGAGAAAGAGAGGATAGTTTTGGGATCAAAAGTTTTTGGCCGAGCTTTACGATAATAAATGAAATAACTGCGGCACCCAAAGGGCAAAGCAACCAAGTTGAGGCAAACTTTGCAATTTGTTTCAGATTACCGCTCATAACAGCGGGATCGCTGTAATTTGCGTGGAAAACGCCCCATCCGATAATGGCACCGGTGATGGACTGGTTTGCAGAAACGGGAAATTTCAAGTAAGACATCAGGAACACTGTTCCGGCGGCACAAACGAATATAATAAATGCCTTGATTGCGGATTTCAACGCCAGATGCATCTCGCCGTTTTTCAGCAGTTCCTTTGCTTGCTCTGTAGAGGGGATCACTGCATTATTGATTGCCAGGTCGTTTACGCTCTCCATGTTGCCGGCGCCCATTAAAAATGCGCCGATCACCACAAAAACCGAAATGATGATGGTGGCGGTTCGGTATTTAATAACACCGGTGGAAACGGCGGTGCCAAAGGCATTGGCAGCGTCGTTGGTGCCCAGCGACCATCCCATAAAAACGCCTGCGGCTAATAAAAGATAGATCATCTGTAAATTAGCCCTCTCTCTCTACCAGCATTACTTGAATTTGGTCAGAAACGTCTTCAATAATATCGGAAATTTGGCAAATGTTTTCGATTAAATCTCTGTAATAAACTTTTTCAAAAAGGGAGATGTCTAAATCAAAGATGCGGCTGTGCAGTAAAGCTTCGATCTTATCAATACGGGTTTCTTCGTGGCGAACATCGTCGAGGATCTTTCTGTTGCTATCCAGATATTTATAGTCGTTGAGCAGTTTGTCGATGGCTTTAAAAAGAATTTCCAGCTGCCCTTCGGTAATGGCAATGACCTTGAGGATTTCCGGGTGCAGGGAGGTGGGGAGTTTGATTTTTTCAATCATGATCTGTTTCACGATCTCTTCGCATGTGTTTGCAATCTCATCGGTACACTGTACCAAAGAGATCAATGTTTTGCGGGTAGAGGGCAAAAATGAGCCGCTCATGGCGTCTACCACGTGGCGCAGCTCTTTATCGGCAGCGCCCTCGGAATTTTCCACTGCGATCCTAATGGTTTCCAACTGGTTTTTATCCGGATTCTCGGTAAAAAGTACTTCAAAAAAATGTTCAAAATTTTCAAAGCATTTTGCCACATCTTCCTGATGATCATAAAAATATTGGGAAATGTCTCGGTTTTTTCTTGTGATACTAAACATACGCCCTCCAAAAGAATTTTTTCTTATTATAAACCCGAAAGGGTGAAAAGTCAACAGCGACAACTGTGATGAAATTGTGTTTAAAAATGATATTTTTAGGCAAACCGCCAAACAAATTCAAATACAAGATCGTTCCTACAATATATATTAAACAATTTTGAAAATCCCCGATCCTTGTCGTTGACAAATGAAAGGATAACATGATATAATTGATTACGAATTTAACGGTTCTTTGCGACTGACGGAATAAGTGGAGTACCACAATGGAACAAAGAGCCTGGACAGAGCATTTTTAACCTGGTTTTTGCTCTACTGCCGACCGTCTGGGCGCACTACTCTTTTTTGCGGGGAATTGTGCGCTCTTTTTTATTTTAAAAGCGTTGATCAGGAGGTACAGATCATGAAAAAAGTAGCAGTAATGATGGGGAGCGATAGCGATCTGCCGATCGTGCAGAAGGCTGTGGATACGCTCACCTCTTTTGGTGTGCCGGCAGAGGTGCATGTGTTTTCTGCACACAGAACTCCCGAGCAGGCAAGAGATTTCAGCATGAATGCCCGTAAAAACGGGTTTGGTGCTATTATTTGCGCTGCCGGCATGGCAGCTCATCTTGCAGGTGCCGTGGCGGCGAATACCACGCTGCCTGTAATTGGCATTCCTATTCAATCCAAACAAATCGGCGGCATAGATGCCCTTTTATCAACTGTACAGATGCCTGCAGGGATCCCTGTGGCAACGGTTGCCATCGATGGGGCTGTTAATGCCGCCTTATTATCTATTCAGATCCTTGCCGTGGAGGATGCCGGCCTGGCGGAAAAATTGGATGCCAAGCGAGTTGCCGATGCGGAAAAAGTTTTGGAAAAGGATCGCAAGATCAGCGCACAGTTCAACGGTTAAGGGGGTACTTATGGGAGGATTTTTTGGAATTGTTTCAAAAAATGAATGTTTAGCCGATGTGTTTTTCGGCGTTGATTATCATTCTCATTTGGGCACCCGGCGAGCAGGTCTTGCTACCTATGACCCGGAGATCGGTTTGCAGCGAAAGATCCACAATATTGAGAATGCGCCCTTTCGCACGAAATTTGCGCACATCTTTGAAGAATTAAAGGGTACGTCGGCAATCGGCTGTATCAGCGATCTTGAGCCGCAGCCGTTGTTGATCCGTTCAAAACTGGGAACCTTTGCCATCTGCTTTATTGGTGTGGTTAATAATTCCGATGAATTGATCAATCGTTACCTGAGCCAAGATTGCGGGCATTTCGATGCCATGACCGGCGGCAAGGTTAATCCCACTGAACTGATCGCCTCGCTGATCAGTCAAAAGGAAAACTTTGTAGAGGGCATCCGCTTTGTGCAGGACATCATTGATGGAACTGCCTCGATTCTGATCCTGCGGGATAACGGCTCTATCATTGCCGCCCGCGATAAAGTGGGCAGGCTGCCGGTGTTGATCGGAAAGGGCGAAGACGGTTATAGTGTAACCTTTGAATCCTTTGCTTCCACAAAACTCGGTTTTGAATTGGAACGGGAATTGGGTCCCGGGGAGATCGTGGAACTAACAGCCGATCAAGTAACTTGCCTGCAACCGGCAGGGGAGAAGAAAAAGATCTGCGCTTTCTTGTGGAGTTATTACGGCTATCCCACCTCATGTTATGAGGGTGTCAATGTGGAGGCTATGCGTTACCGCAACGGCGCTCTGATGGCACAGAACGATAAGAAAAACGGGCTGAAAAGTGATATAGATTATGTGGTGGGCATGCCGGATTCCGGAACCCCTCACGCCATTGGTTACGCCAATGAAAGCGGATTGCATTTTGCACGTGCTTATATCAAATATACCCCCACCTGGTCCCGTAGCTTTACCCCGTTGAAACAGACCGAGCGGAATAAGGTGGCAAAAATGAAGCAGATCCCGGTGCATGATCTCATTACCGATAAAAATCTGCTGATCGTAGATGATTCTATCGTACGGGGCACGCAAATTAAAGAAACGGTTGATTTTCTTTACGAAAACGGTGCCAAAGAGGTTCATATGCGCTCTGCCTGCCCCCCGATCATGTATGGCTGTAAATACCATAATTTTTCCCGATCCACCTCTGATATGGACCTGATCGCCCGCCGGGTGATCCTGGAATTGGAGGGAGAGGAAGGCTTCAACCATATTGATGAATATATCGACGGCGAGACCCAACGGGGAAAAAATTTAAGAAAAGCCTTGAGCGAAAAATTCAATTTTAGCTCCTTGGACTATCAATCATTAGAAAATGTAATTAAAGCAATAGGGCTGCCCGCCTGTGAACTTTGCACCTATTGCTGGAACGGAAAGGGATAAGAACATGAATAATTCAAGATCTGAAAGTTATGCAGCAGCCGGTGTGGATATTACTGCCGGTTACAAAGCAGTGGAATTGATGAAAAGCCATATTGCCCGCACCAAAACCTCCGGTGCCGATTTGGACATCGGCGGGTTCGGCGGTTTGTTTGTGCCCGATCTGGCAGGCATGAAAAAGCCGGTGCTGGTGAGCGGTACCGACGGTGTGGGCACCAAACTGAAACTTGCTTTCATTATGGACAAGCACGATACCGTGGGTATCGATTGCGTGGCAATGTGCGTAAACGACGTAATTTGCTGCGGCGCAAAGCCTCTTTTCTTCCTGGACTATATCGCTTGCGGTAAAAACGTTCCCGAGCGGATCGCCGAGATCGTGTCCGGCGTGGCAGAGGGCTGCGTACAAAGCGGTTCTGCACTGATCGGTGGCGAAACTGCAGAAATGCCCGGATTTTATCCGGTGGATGAATACGATCTTGCCGGCTTCTCTGTAGGCATTGTGGATGAAGAAAAGGTGTTGGATAATAAATCCATGAAGCCCGGCGACGTGGTGATCGCACTACCCTCCAGCGGTGTGCATTCCAACGGCTTCTCTTTGGTACGTAAGGTATTCGACGTGGAAAATGCCGATATTAAAAAGCCGGTGGCAGAGCTGGGCGGCAAATCCGTAGGGGAGACTCTGCTGACACCCACTAAGATCTATGTAAAACCCATGGTTGCCTTGTTTGAGCAGGTAAAGGTTAAGGGCGTATCTCATATCACCGGCGGTGGCTTCTATGAAAATATTCCCAGAAGCATCCCCGACGGTTTGGGCGCCAAGATCGAAAAGAGCGCTGTTCGTGTGTTGCCCATCTTTGATCTGATCGCTAAAACCGGCAATATCCCCGAGCGGGATATGTTCAACACCTTTAATATGGGTGTTGGCATGAGCGTGGTTGTGGCAGCCGAGGATGCCGACCGTGCCATCGAGATTTTGAAAGCCAATGGGGAAGACGCTTATGTGATCGGTTCCATTGTGGAATCCGATGAAAAGATGATTTTGGTATAAGGCCATGAATAAGACCAAAATTGCAGTTCTTGTTTCCGGTGGCGGCACCAACCTGCAGGCGTTGATCGATAGCGCCGCAAGGGGCGAATTGGCAAGCGGCGAGTTGGCGTTGGTACTTTCCGGCAATCGGAATGCTTACGCTCTTGAGCGGGCTGCCAAGGCAGGGATTGCCACCGAGATCGTTGTAAAGAAAGAGTGCGCCGATCAGGCGGAGTTTGAGCAAAAAATGATCGCCGCCTTGGAAAAGCACGGCATTCAGTTGATCGTGCTGGCCGGCTTTATGAATATTCTCAGCGCCGATTTTACCGGTCGGTACCCCGAGCGGATCATCAATGTGCACCCCTCTTTGATCCCCTCCTTTTGCGGCAAGGGCTTTTATGGGCTCCACGTGCATGAGGCTGCATTGGAATACGGCGTAAAGGTTACCGGTGCCACGGTGCATTTTGTGAACGAAATTCCCGACGGTGGCAGGATCATTGCCCAAAAAGCGGTGGAGATCCAGCCGGGCGATACCCCTGAAATTTTACAAAAACGGGTGATGGAGCAGGCAGAGTGGATCCTGCTTCCCCAGGCAGTTGAAAAAGTTTCAAATGCCATTATGAAAGGAGAAAAGGTATGAATATTTACGAAATCAAATCCATGGGCGAGCGGATCCAAGGCAATAGCTATGTGGGCCGCGGCATTGTGATCGGTAAAACTGCCGACGGTAAAAAGGCCGCCACCGCCTATTTCATTATGGGCCGTAGTGAAAATAGCCGTAACCGTGTGTTTACCGAAAAGGAAGGCACTGTTTTCACTGAACCTTTTGACCCCTCCAAGGTAGAGGATCCATCTTTGATCATTTATGCAGCCCTCCGTCACCATGAAAATAAACTGATCGTGACCAACGGCGACCAAACCGATACCATTTGGGAAGGGCTTAAAAAGGGCGAGAGCTTTGCTACCGCTCTTACCACCCGCGAATTCGAGCCGGATGCCCCCAACTGGACCCCCCGTATTAGCGGTATGATCACCTTTGGCGCCGAAGATTTCACCTATGAAATGAGCATTTTGAAGAGCGCCGATGCAGAAGGAACTGCTTGTAACCGCTATCATTTTGCATACCCCGCACTGAGTGGTCTGGGTCATTTTATTCATACTTATGTGTGCGACGGCAACCCTATTCCCACTTTCCAGGGTGAGCCGGAGCGCGTGAGCATCCCCAACGATATTGATGCCTTTACTACCGATATTTGGAATAACTTGGATGCCGATAATAAGATTTCCCTTTATGTTTGCTATACCGACCTTGCCACCGGTGAGGTTGAAACCCGCATGATCAATAAAAATTGTAAGTGAGGATATAAAAATGAAAGAGTTTGAATTAAAATACGGCTGTAACCCCAACCAAAAACCGGCAAAGATCTATATGCACGATGGCAGTGAGCTGCCTATTAAGATTCTTTCCGGTCGTCCCGGTTATATCAACTTCCTGGATGCATTTAACTCCTGGCAGCTGGTAAAGGAAATCAAGGAAGCGCTGGGGTTGCCCGCCGCCACCTCCTTTAAACATGTAAGCCCCACCTCTGCTGCCGTGGGCAATCCTCTTTCCGACAAACTGAAAAAAGCCTGCTTTGTGGATGATATTAAAGACCTTGATGCTTCTCCCTTGGCATGTGCTTACGCTCGTGCCCGGGGTACCGACCGTATGAGCTCTTTCGGTGATTTTATCGCCCTTTCCGATGTTTGCGATGTTACCACCGCCACCCTTATTAAGCGGGAGATCTCCGACGGTGTGATCGCTCCCGGTTATGAGCCGGAAGCATTGGAGATCTTAAAAACCAAGCGCAACGGCAACTACAATATCATTGAGATCGATCCCAACTATCGTCCCGATCCCCAGGAAACCAAGCAGGTTTACGGTATCACCTTTGAGCAGGGAAGAAACGAATTCAAGATCGATAATGAACTGCTCTCCAACCTGGTTACCGAAAATAAGGAACTGCCTGATAGCGCCAAACGGGATCTGATCATTGCACTCATCACCTTAAAGTATACACAATCCAATTCCGTGTGCTATGCCGTAGACGGTCAGGCAATCGGTGTGGGCGCCGGTCAGCAGTCCAGAATTCACTGCACCCGCCTTGCCGGCACAAAGGCCGATACCTGGCAGCTGCGTCAGTACGATAAGGTGTTGAACCTGCCCTTTAAGCCTACCCTCAGCCGTCCCGACCGTGATAACGTGATCGACGGTTATATTAATAAAAATGAAGAAGATGTATGCAAAGACGGCATTTGGCAAAAGTATTTTACCGAGCAGCCGGAGCCTCTTACCAAAGAAGAAGCCGATGCATACCTGGCAACCCTTAGCGGCGTAGCCCTGGGAAGCGATGCATTCTTCCCCTTCGCCGATAACATTGAGCGTGCTAAAAAGAGCGGCCTTTCCTATATTGCCGAGCCCGGCGGTTCTATCCGTGACGATGTGGTTATTGAATGCTGTAATAAATACGGCATTGCCATGGCATTCACCGGCATGCGCCTGTTCCACCATTGATTTTTAATATATTAGGAGTAAAGCTATGAAATTACTGGTTGTGGGCGGCGGAGGCCGTGAGCATGCCATTATTAAAAAATTAAAAGAAAATCCTACCGTGGAAGAGATTTTTGCTCTCCCCGGCAACGGCGGCATGGCAGGGGATGCCACTTTAGTGCCCATCGGTGCTAAAGAGATCGAAAAGATCGTGGCATTTGCCAAGGAGCAAAAGATCGATTATGCAGTGGTAGCACCGGATGACCCCTTGGTTCTTGGCTGCGTGGATGCTCTTAATGAGATCGGCGTTCCTTGCTTTGGCCCTTGTGCCAATGCGGCGATCATCGAGGGAAGCAAGGTATTTTCCAAGGATCTGATGAAGAAATACAGCATTCCCACTGCGGCCTATGAAGTATTTACCGATTGTAAGGCGGCGCTAACTTACCTGGAAACGGCACCCATTCCTACGGTGATCAAAGCCGACGGACTTGCACTGGGTAAGGGCGTGATTATTGCCGAAACGCGGGAAGCCGCTAAAGATGCGGTTCGCTCCATGATGGAAGATCAGGTGTTTGGTGCCAGCGGCAGCCGTGTGGTGATCGAAGAATTCCTCACCGGCCCCGAGGTTTCCGTGCTGTCCTTTACCGATGGCGAAACAGTGGTTCCCATGATCTCTTCCATGGATCACAAACGTGCTTTGGATGGGGATCAAGGGTTAAATACCGGCGGTATGGGTACGGTTGCCCCTAATCCCTATTACACCCCGGAGATTGCGGCAGAATGTATGGAAAAGATCTTTTTGCCCACCATCCGTGCCATGAAAGCAGAAGGGCGTACCTTTAAAGGTTGCCTGTATTTTGGCTTAATGCTCACCCCGAACGGCCCCAAGGTGATCGAATATAACTGCCGTTTCGGCGATCCCGAAACCCAAGTGGTACTACCCCTGCTGGAAAGTGATCTGCTTACCGTTATGCTGGCAACCACCAATGGCAATTTGGCGCAAACCGAAGTGAAATTCAGTGATCACCATGCCTGCTGTGTGGTAATGGCATCCAAGGGTTATCCCGGCAAGTATGAAACCGGTTATGAACTGAAGATTCCTGCCGAGATCAGCGATGATGTATTTGTGGCAGGCGCTAAATTGGATGGCGGCAAATTGCTTACTGCCGGCGGACGTGTGCTGGGCGCCACCGCTGTGGCAGATTCCTTGGAAGAAGCTATTGCTGCTGCATATAAGAAAGTAGAAAAGATCAGTTTTGATAATGCGTTCTATCGCCGTGACATCGGCAAGCGGGCTTTGCAGGCCGGAAAGGAGAACTAATGGTATATCGTATCTATGTTGAAAAAAAGCCGGAGCTTGCCAATGAAGCCCGGGATCTGCGCTACGAAGTGCGCCACATCCTGCAGATCAAATCCCTGGATAGGGTGCGTGTGATCAATCGCTACGATGTGGAAAATATCGAAAAAGAACTGTTTGATTATGCTGTAGGCACAGTGTTTTCCGAGCCCCAGCTGGATATTACCGCCACCGAACTGAATGCAGACGGCGCCACCGTTTTTGCCGTGGAGCCCTTGCCCGGTCAGTTTGATCAGCGGGCAGATTCTGCTGCTCAATGTATCCAGATTATCTCCCAAGGGGAGCGCCCCACCGTTAAAACGGCTAAAGTATATTTACTTTACGGCAATCTCACCGCAGAAGAACTGGAAACCATCAAAAAGAGCGTGATCAACCCGGTGGAATCCCGGGAAGCAGCCTTGGAGATGCCCACCACGTTGAAAACCGAGTATGCTATTCCTGAAACGGTGGCTACTTTAGACGGATTTTTAGAATTGGATGCAAAGGGCCTTGCCGATTTTGTGGATCAATACGGTCTTGCCATGGACTGCGATGATATTGCATTCTGCCAGGCGTATTTCCAAAAAGAGGGCAGAGACCCCACCATCACCGAGATCCGTATGATCGATACTTATTGGTCGGATCACTGCCGCCACACCACCTTCCTCACCACCATCGACGATGTGAAGTTTGAGGATGAATTGCTGCAAAAAGCATACGATGATTATATTGCTACCCGTAAAGAGTTGGGACGCACCAAGCCCATCAATCTGATGGACATCGGTACCCTTGCGGCAAAATATCTTAAAAAGATCGGCAAGCTGGATAAATTGGATGAATCCGAGGAAATCAATGCTTGTACCGTTAAAATTGAAGTAGAAGCCGATGGGGTTAAGGAGCCCTGGCTGCTGCTCTTTAAAAACGAAACTCATAACCATCCCACCGAGATTGAGCCCTTTGGCGGTGCTGCCACCTGTATCGGCGGTGCCATCCGGGATCCTTTGTCCGGCAGATCCTATGTTTACGGCGCCATGCGTGTTACCGGCGCCGCAGATCCCTTAAAGCCGGTAAAAGAGACCATGGCAGGCAAACTGCCCCAGCGTAAGATCGTGACTACCGCTGCCGCAGGCTATTCTTCCTACGGTAACCAGATCGGTCTTGCCACCGGTATTGTAGACGAACTGTACCACGATGGTTATGCCGCAAAGCGGATGGAGATCGGCGCCGTGGTGGGTGCGGCTCCTGCGGAAAATGTACGCCGTGAGTGCCCGGATCCCGGTGATGTGGTGATCCTGCTGGGCGGCAGAACCGGCCGTGACGGTTGCGGCGGTGCCACCGGCTCCTCCAAATCCCATACCTTAAAATCTTTGGAAAGCTGCGGTGCAGAAGTGCAAAAGGGTAATGCTCCCGAAGAGAGAAAACTGCAGCGGTTGTTCCGTAATAAAGAAGCCTGCCGTATGATCAAGCGTTGTAATGACTTTGGTGCCGGCGGTGTTTCTGTTGCCATTGGCGAGTTGGCAGATGGTTTGCATATCGACCTGAATGCCGTGCCCAAAAAGTACGACGGTCTGGACGGCACAGAACTTGCCATCAGCGAATCCCAGGAGCGTATGGCCGTGGTGGTAGAACCGGAAAATGTGGAGCGTTTTATTGCCCTGGCCGATAGTGAGAACCTGGAAGCCACCGTTGTGGCCACCGTGCAGGCAGATCCCCGCTTGGTTATGGAGTGGAATGGAAAGGTGATCGTAGACATCAGCCGTGAATTCCTTAATTCCAACGGTGCGGAAAAGCATATTTCCATTACTCCTGCTAAACCTAATTGTTATAAAAAAGAAGTTGGTGCCGATTTTGCCGAGGAACTGAAAAAACTGGCAGGGGACCTGAATGTTTGTTCCAAGCGCGGTCTTTCCGAGCGGTTCGACTCCACCATCGGTGCCGGCGGTGTGCTGATGCCCTTTGGCGGTAAAAACCAGCAAACCCCCGTACAGGCAATGGTTCAGCTGATCTCCATGGAAGAAAAGCACACCGACGATGTATCCCTGATGGCATGGGGTTATAACCCCTTTGTGACCGAAAAGAGCCCCTACCACGGCGCTTATTTAGCAGTGGTGGAATCTGTGGCAAAGCTGATTGCCACCGGCGCAAAGTTTGAGGATGTATACCTCACTTTCCAGGAATACTTTGAGCGCCCCGGTAAAGACGGTAAGCGTTGGGGCAAGCCTTTGGCTGCGCTCTTGGGTGCTTTTGAAGCTCAAAAGGATCTGGGAATTGCCGCCATCGGTGGTAAGGACTCCATGAGCGGTAGTTTTGAAGATCTGGATGTACCGCCCACCCTGGTTTCCTTTGCAGTGACCACCGGTAAGACCGGCGAGATCACCCCCAACCACTTTAAGAAGCCCGGCAATAAGGTGGTGTTGATCGCTCCTGAATACAATAGTGATCACCTGCCCGATCCCAAATCTTTAATGGCTGTATTCGACCGGGTATATGCTCTGCTGCAAAGCGGTAAGGCTGTTACCGCCTATACCCCCGGCTTTGGCGGTATTGCCGAGGCTGTTATGAAGATGGGCTTTGGCGAAGGCTACGGCTTTAAGTTTGAGGATAACCTTTCCATGGAAACCATCTTTGGTTATCAATACGGCGCATTCTTGCTGGAGGTTACCGAGGATGTGGAGGGCGTGCTGATCGGTACCGTTACCAACGACGGCGCATTCACCAAGGGAAATTCCTCCGTTGCTTTGAGCGATGCCCTTAAGATCTATGAAGATAAGCTGGAAAGCGTTTACAGCTGCAATATCACCCATGGGGAACAGCCTATGGAAACCTTCTCTTATGAAGCAAAGGAGCGGGTGGCTCCTGCTATTAAAGTGGCAAAGCCCAAGGTGTTGATTCCCGTATTCCCCGGCACCAACTGTGAGTTTGATAGCGCCCGTGTCATGCGGGATGCCGGTGCCGATGCCCGAATCCTGGTGCTCAATAACCGCACTGCCGAAGGTATTTCCCGCAGTGTTGAGAAATTTGCAGAGGAATTAAAGACCGCACAGATGATCTTTGTGCCCGGTGGCTTCTCCGGCGGCGATGAACCGGACGGCTCCGGTAAGTTTATTACTGCGTTCTTCCGTAACGCCGCCATTCGTGAGGGTGTTACCGATCTGCTGGAAAACCGCGACGGTTTGATGCTGGGTATTTGCAACGGCTTCCAAGCTCTGATCAAGCTGGGGCTGGTGCCCTACGGTAAGATCATCGATACCGATGAAAATTGCCCCACATTAACTTTTAATACCATCGCCCGCCACCAGTCCCGCCTGGTGCGCACTCGGATCGCCTCCAATAAATCTCCTTGGTTGGCAGCCACCAACGTGGGCGATATTTATACGGTGCCCATTTCCCACGGTGAGGGTCGTTTCCTGGCAGATGAAAAGTTGATCCGTCAGTTGGCAGAAAACGGTCAGATCGCCACCCAGTATGTGGATTTCGGCGGCAATGCCACCTCTGATGTTCTGTTTAACCCCAACGATTCTTGTTTCGCTATCGAGGGTATCACTTCTCCCGACGGCAGAGTTTTGGGTAAAATGGGTCACTCCGAGCGTATCGGTAAGAATTTGTATAAAAATGTGATCGGCGAATACGATATGCAGATGTTCCGTTCTGCAGTAGAATATTTTAAAAAGTAAGAGGAAAGTAATTATGGCTTATTTAACTGATATTGAGATTGCCCAGCAATGTAAAATGAAGCCCATCTCCGAAATTGCCGCCACTGCCCATGTGAATGAGGATTATTTGGAGCACTACGGCAAATATAAGGCAAAGATCGATCTTTCTCTTTTAAAAGAGGAGGGAAGAGCAAACGGCAAGCTGATTTTGGTAACGGCCATTACCCCCACCCCCGCAGGCGAGGGTAAAACCACCACCACCATCGGTTTGGCAGATGGTCTGCGCCGCATTGGCAAAGATGTTACCGTGGCACTCCGTGAGCCCTCTTTGGGTCCCGTGTTCGGTATTAAGGGCGGTGCCGCCGGCGGCGGTTATGCCCAGGTGGTTCCCATGGAGGATATTAACCTCCATTTCACCGGCGATTTTCACGCCATCGGTGCTGCTAATAACCTGCTGGCTGCCATGCTGGATAATCACATTCAGCAGGGCAATGAGCTGGGGATTGATGTAAAGAAGATCACCTGGAAACGCTGTGTGGATATGAACGACCGCCAGCTGCGTAACGTGATCGACGGTTTGGGCGGCAGAATGCAGGGTGTACCCCGTGAGGACGGTTTTGATATTACCGTTGCCAGCGAGATCATGGCTGTACTTTGCCTCTCCAACGATATTACCGATCTGAAGGATCGCCTTTCCCGGATCATCGTGGGCTATACCTATGATGACCAGCCGGTAACCTGCGGTCAGCTCAAAGCCCAGGGCGCTATGGCTGCTCTCTTAAAGGATGCCATTAAACCCAATTTGGTGCAAACTTTGGAAGGCACTCCTGCCTTTGTGCACGGCGGTCCCTTTGCCAATATTGCCCATGGCTGTAACTCTGTTATTGCCACCAAAATGGCAATGAAGATGGGCGATTATGCCGTTACTGAGGCAGGCTTCGGCGCTGATCTGGGTGCCGAAAAGTTCCTGGACATCAAGTGCCGCATGGCAGGGCTCACCCCCGATGCTGTGGTAATGGTTGCCACCATCCGTGCTCTGAAGATGCACGGCGGTCTCGCAAAAACCGAACTGAATAACGAAGATCTTGCCGCACTGGAGCGGGGCGTTCCCAATCTGCTGCGCCATGTATCCAATATCAAGAACGTTTATAAGCTTCCCTGCGTGGTGGCTGTAAACCGTTTCCCCACCGATACCGATGCCGAGATCGAATTCCTCATTGAAAAATGTAAGGAATTGGGTGTAAACGTAGTTCTTTCCACCGTTTGGGCAGAAGGCGGTAAGGGCGGAGAAGCCTTGGCACGTGAGGTGGTTCGCCTTTGCGAAGAAGAAAAGGGCAATTTCACTTTCAGCTATGAGGATGATACTACCATTCCGGAAAAGATCGAAGCCATTGTGAAAAAGGTATACGGCGGCAACGGTGTAAATATCCTTCCTGCTGTACAAAAGCAGATCGATCGGCTTACCGAGCTGGGCTACGGCAATCTGCCGGTATGTATGGCAAAAACCCAGTATAGCTTTTCCGATGATCCCACTAAACTGGGCGCTCCCGAAAACTTCACTGTAACGGTACGGAATGTAAAAATTTCTGCCGGCGCCGGCTTTATTGTGGCGCTTACCGGTGATATTATGACCATGCCCGGCTTACCCAAGCGGCCCGCTGCCGAGCGGATCGACGTGGACGAAAACGGTGTGATCTCCGGCTTATTTTAATAACAAAAACCGCAGCAAATGCTGCGGTTTTTAACTTTCTTTTATTCGTTTATTCAAATAATTTAAAACCTTCTTTTTATCCCCGCTCCAAAGAGGTGCGATCAAAAGGGCTTTGGGTCCGTCACCGGTGATACGGTGTACCACCGTACCGGGCTCTAACTTCTTTAATGCGGCTACCAGCAGATCTCCGTATTCTTCCATGGATAGTGCCCGGATCTTTCCCTGCTTGTAAAGGGTTTCATAGGGTGTGTTTTTTAAAATATGCAGTAAATGGAATTTTACCCCATGCACGCCGGCTTGATTTATGGCATCTACACTTTTCAGCAGTTCTTTTTTGCCCTCACCGGGCAGGCCGATCATCAGGTGAGCAACAATGTGAATGTTTGTATATTTTTGTAACTGCTTCACTGCCTCAAAAAAACAGGAGGTAGGATAACATCGGTTAAAGGCGGCGGCTGTATCATCGTGGGCGGTTTGCAGCCCTAATTCAATGAAGATCGGTTTGATAGCCGCAAGTTCCCCTAAAAGGGCAACAGTTTCCGGGGGCAGGCAGTCCGGGCGGGTGCCAATGGCAAGGGCGGCAATGTCCTGACGCTGAATAATGGGGAAGTAGAGGCGGCGCAGCTGCAAGGGGGGAGCATAGGTATTGGTAAAACATTGAAAGTAGGCAATGTACCGATCCCCCTTGAATTTCTCCGCCACCCGGGCTTTAGCCTGCTCGATATCGGTATCTGCAAAAAAGCCGCTGCCCCCGGCGCAAAAGGCACATCCACCCTCAAGTCGGGATTTTCGATTTGGGCAGCAAAATCCGCCGTCCAGGGAAAGTTTATAAAGTTTTTCTCCAAACTGCTCTTGGCAGTATTTATTAAAGGTGTAAATATCCATAATTTAATTATATTAATTTCTTTTAAAATTGCAATAAAAGGTTTAATTTTAAAGGCAATTATGCTATAATTTTAAAAAATAAGACTAAAGAGGAATCCTATGAATCAAATTCAATGTTGTGTGCCCTGCCTATTTGGCTTGGAATCCCTGGTGGCGCAGGAACTTAAAAATATCGGCGCTGTAGAGGTACAAACAGAAAACGGCAGAGTGTTTTTTAGAGGCACTGCCGAAACGGTAATCGATGCCAATCTTTGGCTCCGCACAGGTCAGCGGGTAGAGATCGTGCTGGGGCAGTTTCCCGCCCGCAGTTTTGAGGAACTGTTTGAAGGGGTGCGGGCGCTTCCCTGGGAGCAGTGGATCCCCGAAGACGGTAGATTTCCCGTAAAGGGGCATGCCCTTAATTCTAAACTGCACAGCGTGCCCGATTGCCAATCTATTGTAAAAAAAGCCATCGTTCGTCGGTTGGAAGCCCATTATAAAAGGGAGATCTTTGTGGAAGACGGCGCTTTGTATAGTGTGCGCTTTTCTATCTTAAAAGACCGTGCGGTGCTGATGCTGGATACCTCCGGTCAGGCATTGCACAAACGGGGCTACCGTCCTGCCGCCCAACCGGCACCCATCCGAGAGACCTTGGGCGCCGCCCTTTGCACCCTGGCACGGCCCTATCCCGATACGGTGCTTTACGATCCCTTCTGCGGCAGCGGCACATTACTGATCGAGTGTGCCATGCTTGCCCGTAATATGGCGCCGGGAATTAACCGTGGCTTTGCCGCTGAAAACTGGCAGGCACTTCCCAAAAGCCTTTGGCAGGAGCGCCGTAAAGCGGCACGGGCAAAAGCTACCCCCGAGGTTCCTTTTAAAGGGTTTGGCTTTGATATTGATCCTAAAATGGCGGCGATCTCTGCCGATAACGCAAAACGAGCCGGTGTTGCCGATTGCCTTACTTTTGGGGTGCGGGATGTGAAAGATTTTACTTTAGATACCCCTCGGGGTATGGTGATTACCAATCCACCCTATGGGGAACGGTTGCTGGATTTGGAGCAAGCAAAAGAACTTTACAGAGTAATGGGCAAGGTCTTTCCAAAGAAACCCGGCTGGCGGTATTATGTGATCGCGCCCGAAAAGGAATTTGAGCGGCTTTTTGGGCGCCCGGCAGATAAGCGGCGTAAACTTTATAACGGCACTTTAGAATGTAATTATTATCAATATTTTAAAACACCAAAGGAGTAAAAAACAATGGAATTCAGTTTAAACAGTCCGATCTTGTTTATCATTGTCGGCGCAATTCTGCTGTTGGTAACCGGGCAATCGGTATTTTTCCTGGTTCGTGCATGGATCGCCGGCAAAGAAATGGGGATCGCAAAATCCACCCTGCGTAAAACTGTGATCTCTTCGGCAATTTTTACCATTGCCCCTGCTGTATCTATTTTAATGGGTGTGCTGGTGCTCTCTAAAAAACTGGGGCTTGCCTTGCCTTGGCTTCGCCTTTCGGTGATCGGGGCGCTTACTTATAAACTGACCGCTGCCGAAAATGCAGCAAAAGCCGCCGGCACTTCGCTTTCCGATTCGGCAACAGCGATCAGCGGCGGGCAGTTTTTAAACATTACCATCGTAATGACCCTTGGCATTATTGTGGGTCTTGTGTTGGTGCCCATTCTTTGTAAAAAGATCCAAGGCGGTATGGTTAAAATGCGTAATCGGGATACTAAATGGGGCGAAATCGTTACCACCGCTCTTTTCATGGGCATGTTCAGCGCCTTTATGGGCTTGATCTTTACCGACATTAGCACCGGTCTTGCCGGCTGGATTCCGGTATTTGTGATGCTGGTTTCTGCGGTGTGTATGGCTTGCTTCGGCGTGTTGATCAAGGTGACCAAGTGGAATTGGCTCAACGATTATGCACTGCCCATTTGTATGCTGATCGGTATGGCGTCTGCCATTCCCATTACTAATTGGATTGGAGGTTAATGCAATGAGTAAAAGACCTTACGAACAGCAAATTCATTTAGACGGTCGTATTTGGGGTGCTATTGCCGGTGTGGCTATTGCCGCATTTCCCGTATTGGTGGCTATTATTTATCAACTGAAACCCGATTGGGGCGTAGTCCTTAAAGGCTTGATCGGTGTGGCGCCCATCTTTTGGACCGTTGGACTGATCGAAGTGTTTACCTATATTCCCATGCTGGGTGCCGGCAGTTCCTATCTGGCATTCGTTACCGGTAATATTACGAACCTTAAAGCCCCTTGTGCCATGAATGCCATGGAGAATGCCGAAGTGAAAGCGGGAACCAAAGAGGCGGAGATCATTTCCACCATCGCTGTGGCAACCTCCTCTATTGTAACCATCCTGATTATTGCTTTGGGCGTTCTGATGATCGTTCCCCTTACTCCTATTTTGGAAAGCCCCGTTTTGGAGCCTGCTTTTAATAATATCCTGCCCGCCTTGTTTGGTGCGCTGGGTGTTGTTTATATTTCCCGCAACTGGAAACTGGCGATCGCGCCTGTTGGCGTAATGCTGGCACTCTATATCATTTTGCCCATGTGCGGTGTGCAGGGGCTGGACGGTTTGGTTGGTATTTTAGTGCCCGTTGGCGCCATTATTGCCATTGCCGTGGCACGGGTTCTTTATAAGAAAGGAAAGATATAAATGTTGATCCTTTGGATTTTATTGGGATTATTGGCTCTCTTTTTGGCAGTGGTGTTAATTCGTGCAGCACTGTTTCGCCCCATACCTGAAAATGCACCGAACACCGCTCCGGTAAAATTAGATCGGCAAAAAGCCATCGATGATCTGCAGGCTATGATTCAGTGCCGCACCGTATCCGATAAGGATCCTGCCAAGGAAGAGGAGGGCGAGTTTCAAAAATTATATGATCTGCTTCCCAAAATGTTCCCCCATATCTATAAGGCATGCACACTTCATCGCCCTGCATCCCGGGCATTGCTTTACCATTGGAAGGGTAGAGAAGAGGGGGATCCCACGGTACTGATGGCACATTTTGATGTGGTTTCGGTGGAAGAGGAAAATTGGCAGAAGCCGCCTTTTTCCGGCATTATTGAAGATGGTGTTCTGTGGGGGCGTGGAACCTTGGATACCAAGGGTACCTTTAATGCAGTGCTCCAGGCGGTGGAACAGTTGATCTCCGAGGGTTTTCAGCCGAAACATGATATTTACCTGGCTTTCGGCGGGAACGAAGAGGTGAGCGGCGATGCGGCACCTGCCATTGTTCGCTGGTTTGAAGAGCATGGTATTCACCCCGCTATGGTGGTAGATGAGGGCGGCGCCGTGGTGGAAAATGTGTTCCCCGGTGTTAAACGCCCCTGCGCCGTGGTGGGTATTGCAGAAAAAGGTTTATTGAATGTTTCCTTTGAAGTGAGCGGAAACGGCGGCCATGCCTCGGCGCCCCCGCCTCACACAGCAGTAGGTATTCTCTCCGCTGCCTGTGTAAAGGTGGAGAAACATCCTGCCAAGCGGCATTTCACCCGCCCGGCCGCGGCCATGTTTAATCTTTTGGGGCGCCATTCCACTTTTGTGTATCGCATGATTTTTGCTAATCTTTGGTGCTTTATGCCCCTTTTGGATATGATCTGTAAAAAATCCGGCGGGGAATTAAATGCTTTGATGCGTACCTCTTGCGCTTTTACCACCATGCAGGGAAGTAAGGGGCTGAATGTTATGCCGCCTTATGCCCGCATGACGGCAAATATGCGGATCATTCCCGGAGAAACGGTGGAGTCCACACTGGCATATATCCGTAAAACGGTGAACGATCCCCAAGTAAAGGTTACCTGTATGGAGGGAAATGATCCTTCTCCTGTATCGGATATTCAATGTGATGAATGGAACCAGTTGGGGAATGCCATTCAGGGCACATGGCCCGATGCGTTAGTTTCACCTTATTTGATGTTGGCTTGCAGTGATTCCCGCCATTACGGAAAGTTAAGTGATAAGGTATATCGTTTTTCTGCCATGGCGCTCTCCAAAGAGGAGCGTGGCACCATCCACGGCAATAACGAGCGGATCCCCTTGGAAACCATCACTAAAGCAGTGGAGTTCTATTTGCGCCTTATTCAACAAAGATAAAAAGAGGCTGTAAAAAATCTTATGATTTTTTACAGCCCCTGTTTATTTTGTTACGAAGTAAAGTCGTTAAAAGTTACTGTTTTTTCTTACCTTTTGCGGTTCGGTCTTTTTTACAGCCCCTTTTAGTTCTCTGCTATTTCTTTGGCGGTACGCATGATAATATCTGCCGCCATATCCAATCCGATGGAACTGTCGATAGAAAGTTGATAACATTCCGGATCAGCCCAATCACGATGGGTGTAGTGCTCATAGTGGCTTTTGCGCATTTTGTCTTTTTTCTTTACATAGTCAGTAAGATTTTTTGCGGTTTCTTTATAAACTTCATCCACACGGTTCACCCGCTGCTCCAGGGGAGCGTGAATAAACACTTTCAGCAGTTTTACCTTATTTTCTAAAATACTGTCTGCACAGCTGCCCACGATAACACAAGGTCCTTTTTCTGCAAGTTCCCTCACCACGGATGCCTGGGCAAAAAACACCTGATCATGCAGAGGAAGCTCCATTGCAGAGCCGGAGAGATGGTATAGCAAGCTAATTGGCTTTTGATTTTGCAAATGTTGCACAACAGTGGCGTGAAAACCGCTTTTTTCTGCGGTGATCTGCACTAATTGATGATCATAAAAGGGAATACCTAAAAGGGTAGCCACCTTTTCGCCGATAATACGGCCGCCGGAGCCATAAGTTCTTTCAATGGTAATGATCGGTAATTGATTCATATTATCCCCGCCTTTTTTATTGATTAATATTATTATACACGAAAAAATACCGCTTGTAAATAAGGATTTTTCCTTTGTGATTTTTATGACTTATGTTATAATAATGATATTTGAGAAAGGGGTTTGCTGTATGCTGGAAAAAATTTTGAAACTCCCTCTGCAGGAAAGCGGAATTTTCAATGTAGTACTGGCAGGGATCACCTATCCTGACCGCAGTTATCATCTAAAACGGGAGAAAGTGGATCTGTGGGTATTTGAATATGTGTTGTCCGGGAGCGGGAATGTGCGAATTGAGGATAGAGAGTTTGCTGTCCATGCCGGCGATGTTTATATTTTACCCGCCTGGCATCGCCAGGAATATTATAGTGATCCCGACGAACCCTTTGAAAAGGTTTGGTTCAATCTTTCCGGAGCTCTGGTGGACAATTTAATAAAAACCTATGGAATAGAGGGGCATTGGCATTTTCCGGGTGTGTATCTGGAAGATGAATTTATGCGCTATTTTCGCCTTCTCAGTCGTGAAGGGATCAGTGTAGCAGAGATCTTAAATGAGGGTGCCGATGGATTTCATCGCTTAATTCGAGCCTTGGCAAAGAATCTGCCGGCACCATTGGAGCGAACTCCGGAGAAGGCAAGGATCTTAAAAAAATACATCGATGAACATATTGAAAAGAACTTTTCTGCCGATGAATTGGCAAGTTTGATCTTTCACTCGGTGTCCCAAACTATTCGCATTTTTCGCAATGCCTATGGCTGCACTCCCTATGAATATATTTTGCAAAAAAAGATAGAGCGGGCATGTGTACTGCTTACACAAACCAACCTCTTGATCCGAGAGATTGCCCGGCAGCTGCAATTTTCCGATGAACATTATTTCTCTGCCACCTTCCGTAAAAGAGTGGGAATGACCCCCCGTGAATATCGTAAAACACATTAAATAATTCCCCTTTGAGTTTTACTCAGAGGGGAATTAACATTATTGAAACATGTATTCAAGATTTTCCAGTTTATCTACCATGATGCAGAAAAATTGTTCGCCGTCCTCTTCGTAATAAGCAAAGGTTCCGGTTACTCTGCCGTAGATCCCTTCGTCCAGGTAATCGTCAGAACCGTTTGCTAAAATGATTTCAATATTTTGGAAACAGCATCCGGTGTTGTCGGCAATTTCAATATAGTGGTATGTTTTTCCGGTCTCGCTGTCAACCGGATTTAACATGGCACCATCGGCAATCACCTTTTTGCCCACATAGTCATCGGGATTAGAGGTAATATTTTCTGCCAGGGAATAGGCCATCGGCGGGCTTATTCCGTTATTTGTATCTAGATTGATCATATCAACAGTGGTGCCGCAGCCGGCTGTTGTAATGAGCAGGAATACAAGGATCAAACAGGTTGTAATTTTCTTCATGTTATTTACCCCCTCGAATGCGTCCGACCAGGCTGAAAATTAAAAAGAAAGCAATATCAACCATCACAATGGCAGAACCAACCGGCGCGCCCTTTCCAATAATAGAAAGGATAATGCCTAAAAATGCTGCCACTGTGGAGATGATCGCCGAGCAAAGAATAACCGCTTTAAAGTTCTTGAACACCCGCATTGCCGAAAGGGCAGGGAAGATGACCAAAGCCGAGATCAGCAGCGAGCCCACCAAATTCATGGCTACTACGATCACAATGGCGGTGATCACTGCAATCAGCAGATTATAGGCACTTGCCCGTACACCGGTGGCGTTGGCAAAGTTTTCGTCAAAGGTTACTGCAAAGATCTGCCGGTAAAACAGCAAAAACAGTACGATAACCACAACCGACATGATTCCGCAGATCCAAACGTCACTGGTCTTCAGGGTGAGAATAGAAGTGGAACCAAATAAGGTACTGCATACATCGCCGGAGATATTGGCGGATTTTGCAAATAGGTTGATGATCAAATAACCAAAAGCCAGGGCACCCACCGAAAGCATTGCCAGGGAGGCATCCCCCTTGATCTTGGTGTTTTGTCCACCCCACAATAGTAAAATAGCAGTTAATACGGTGATGGGCAGCACAATGATCATGCTATTGGTCAATTTCAACACCATGGCAATGGCAAGGGCACCAAAGGCAACATGGGAAAGACCGTCGCCGATAAAGGAAAACCGCTTTAATACCAGTGTAACGCCCAGCAGGGAAGAGCATAGGGCAATCAGTATACCTACGATCAGTGCTCGCTGGGTATAAGGAAATTGCAAGAGATATTGAATCTGGCTCATACTTCATCACCTCCCATAGCGGCAAAGGTCTTGCCGGCAGGCGTTTTTAAATAGTCGGTAGTGGTGCCGAAAAACAATGGCTGACGGCTCACATGGAGAATATGGCTTGCATATCGAATGGAAGCCCCAATGTCATGGGATACCATAATTATAGTAATGCCGTCCTCTTTATTGAGGCGATTGATCAATTCATACATTTCTTTGGTCACCTTGGGATCCAACCCTGCCACCGGTTCATCCAACAGCAACATCTCTCGGGTTGCGCATAATGCCCGCGCCAGTAATACCCGTTGCTGCTGACCACCGGAAAGTTCCCGGTAACACCGGTTTGCCAAGTGCGTGATCCCCATTTTTTCCATGGTTTCCTTTGCAAGTTCTTTGTCTGCCTTGCTGTAAAAGGGGCCAATTCCGCTGCGGTTCAAACAGCCGGAGAGCACGATCTCTTTTACCGAGGCAGGGAAATCACGTTGTACCACTGTTTGCTGGGGCAGGTAACCGATCATTCTTTGGGTAAAGCCATTCCCAAATTCCAATTTACCACCCAGGGGCTTTTTTAAATGTAGCAGAGTTTTGATCAGGGTGCTTTTTCCTGAACCGTTTTCCCCTACGATACAAAGGTAATCTCCTTTGTTTACGGTAAAGGTGATATTTTCGGCAACAGTTTTTCCATCGTAACCCAGTGCCAAATCTTTGCAAGAAATTTGTGCCATTTTTATACTCCTTTAGTGTAATGCTTTTTCCAGTATGGTAAGGTTTTTCTCCATAATATTCAGGTAGGTTTCCCCGTTATCTATGCGATTTTGGGTCACCGATTGTATGGAATCCACCACCAGGATTTCTTGATCCTTTGTTTTGGTGCTGGATACAACTGTTTCGGCAATGGATCGGTCGGAGGTTTCGATTACCAAAACCACCGGCAATTTATGCTCGTTAACCGTTTCCACCAACCGGGTTAGAGTGGAAAAGCTGGCTTCGGTTTCTGCGGAACAGCCGGAAAAGGCGGCCTCGTATTCCAAGTCATAATCATTGGCTAAATATAAAAAAGGAAACCGATCGGCAAACAAAATCGTTTTTCGCACAGCAGTATCTACGCAATCTTGATATTTTTGATCCAGTTCTTGAATGGATTTTCTGTATTCTTCGGCGTTTTCACGGTAATCTGCCGCATGGTCCGGATCCAGTTCTGCCAGCATTTCGGTAATCTCTGCAATGGCTTTATCTGCGGTTTTCAGCGAGAGCCAAACATGCTCATCATATTGATGTTCATGCTCTTCTTCGTGATCGTGTTCCTCTTCGTGGTGTTCCTCCACTTTCAGAGGATCCACCACATCCATAAGCGCCAGGGTCTTGCGGCTTTGGTTGGTGGGATCCTTTAGGGCATCCATCGTCCAGGCATCCGATTCACCGCCCACATAAATAAAGAGGTCGCAGGCAGATATTGCCACAAGGTCGCTTACCGTGGCCTGGTAGTTGTGCAGATCGGCGCCGTTATCCATCAATAGCGTGAGGTCTGTGTTATCGGCGTGTTCCCCTAAAATGTTGCGCACCCAATCGTATTGGGGGAAGATGGTGCAGATAATTTGTAGTTTGTTATCGTTTGAGGTGGCAATATTACCGCATCCGGTGAAAGAAAGCAATAAAATTGCAATTAAAACTATACTGATAATTCTTTTTTTCATGGTTATGCTTGCCCTTTCATAAGCCGACAGTGATCACATCGTCCTACTAATACGGTTTGTTCTTCATCCACTGTAAAACCGTTGTTATTAAAAATTTCCCGCAGTACCTGTGCCGAGGTACTCTCGGGCATGTGGATCAACTTGCCGCAGCCGGTACATTTTAAATGTAAGTGTTCGTGGCAGTTGTGTCCTGCCATTTGGTAACGGAAACAGTGGGTTCCTTCTGGTTCAAACCGCTTGATCTGCCGCTCGGCAGCCAATTTGGTTACCAGCCGGTAAACGGTGCTTTTTCCCGGTGCTTCGGCACCGTATTCTCCCTCTAATGCAACCGCCAGTTCTTCGGCAGTATAACTTTGGTCGGGTCTTTTGGCTAAAAATTCCATTAACTGACGTTTTTGTTTGGTTTGGTAGCCTGCCATCTTTACACCTCCAAAATTGAGAACCGTTCTCAATTTACTACAGTATAAAGAAATTAAACTATAATGTCAATAGCCCTTTTTCAAAAAGTGGTTGACAATCGTCTTTTTTAGGTTTATAATACATACCGCACACGGAGGTATAGCACAGCTGGTTAGAGCACTTCGTTCACATCGAAGGGGTCGTAGGTTCGAATCCTACTATCTCCACCAGAAAAAGCACTTGCTGTAGCAAGTGCTTTTTTCAGTTATATTCGCCTTTGTCTACCGGCAATGGCGAATTTTTTTCAATATTTATGGAGGGAATTGAGTATGAAGAAGATCAGAGTTGTTGCCAGAATAATGTGTTTGCTGATAGTTGCTTCAATCCTTTTGGCTTCATGTTCAAATGTAACGGACAATTCGAAAGTGGGGGACTTGCATGAAACTTCTGATAATGTTAAATATATTACTGAATATTCTATGCAATATCCGCCAAAATCCATTGAGGAGCTTGTGGCAAGCAGCGAATTGATTGTTCGAGCAAATATGGTCGATCTAATGCCTTCTGAAGAGAGGGATGGTCTTGTTGTAACAGATCATATTTTTGAAATTTCAGAGGTATATTCCGGAGATAAAAAAGCGGGAGAGAAAATAACAGTAGAAATGCTCGGCGGAACTTTGGACGATACCAAATATGTGGCAAATGGAGAAAAAGAAGTGCAAACCGGGGATGAGGTTATCCTTATTCTTTCATATCCTATGAATGAAAATGATGAGATTTCCTCGAAAGATTATTATGTATACTATCCCCCTGCCGGAATATATTATAAAACTGAAAAAATTTCTGAGAAAGACGGAGAACAATTCATCGCCAATAATTCAAGTTATACTTTCGATTTATCCACTGTTCAATCAAAGATTGATTCTATAAAGAAAGCGAATAATAGTTGAAACACCCCCCTTATGCGCCATGGTGCATAAGGGGGATGTTTCATGTCGATTATAATCAAATTGTTTCATTTAATTGATTAAAATTTCACTATTTTCAAAAAAACCTTGCCAAATAAGGGGTTTTGATGCCGGCAACTATCAGTTGGGCACCGTTCAGTCCGACGTTTTGGCTTATGCTTGGGAAGGCACCCGCTCTTTTGAAGAGGATGGAAAGGTTGATTCTTTCCGTGTGGTTGCCGGTCTGTACGGCGAGGCTATTCAGCTGATTACCATGGATCCCGAAATTAAAACGATTGCCGACCTGAAAGGCAAATCCGTTTCCATCGGCGCTCCCAATTCCGGTGTTTACTTTAACGCTATCGACGTGTTAGAGGCTGCCGGTCTTTCTGAAAAGGATATTAAGCCCCAGTACCTGTCCTTTGCCGACAGTACCGACGGTTTGAAGGACGGCAAGATCGATGCTGCCTTTATCGTAGCCGGCGCTCCCACCCCTGCAATCACCGAACTGTGCACCACCAACGATGCATACCTGGTTCCCATCGACGGCGACATTGCTGCTAAACTGATGGATGCAGAGGATTCTTTCTATACCCCTTATAAGATTCCCGCAAACACCTATAAGAATCAAACCGAAGAGGTGACCACCGTAACCGTTAAGGCTACCTTGATCGTGGATGCCAATGCTTCCGAAGAAGATGTTTACAACCTGACCGCTGCTATCTTTGATAACATTGATGCTATCACCAAAGAAAATGTAAAGGGCGCTGAATTGAGCATTGAGAATGCTACCGAAGGTATGGCTGCTCCTTTCCATGCAGGTGCTGCTAAGTACTTCAAGGAAAAAGGCGTTGAGGTGCCTGTAGAATAATCTGCTAAGCATTATATTGGGCTGCGGCGAAAAACTCGCCGCAGCCATTTAGTGTATAAGGAGGAACGCATGGCGTTATTTAAAAAGAAAACAGCTCCGGCGGCAGATGCGCCTATGGATCTGGAATCTGTAATGAAAAAATATGATCGGGAATCCAATACCCGTGTTTGGGAAGGCGTTCCCAAGATCATTGTGAACAGTGTGTTGGCGATCTTCTCGGTGTTCTGTTTATATGTAACTTTGATTGCTAACTGGTTGGAGGAGATTCGCCTTACATCCTTTATGGCTTTCATTGTTTTGATCGGTTTTTTAGTATTCCCTGCAAAAAAAGGGCAGCAAAAAACCAATCATATTCCTTGGTATGATATTGTGACCATGGTGTTGGGTACCGGTGCATTTTTATATTTCACCGTCTTTGCCAATACCATCATTCGCCAAGGCTCTCTGATTACTTGGTACCAGATCATCATTGGCGTTATCGGTATCTTGGCTTTATGCGAGCTGTGCCGCCGCAGTGTAGGCTTGCCTATCTTGATCGTAGCGGGTTGCTTGATCGTATATGCGCTGATCTGGGGTCTTACCAATCCCAGCTTCGAGGGCAGATTGAATTTACTGGTTTCCCAGTTGTTCTTTGGCAAAGAGGGTGTATTCTCTACACCCGTTAACGTTTGTTCCAAGTTCATCGTAGTATTTATCATCTTTGGTGCCTTTTTGGAGCGTACCGGCATTGCCGAATTTTTTATCAATATCTCCAATGCTGTGGTAGGGGGGTTCTCCGGCGGTCCGGCAAAGGAGGCTGTGGTTGCCAGTGCCATGGAGGGTATGGTTTCCGGTTCTTCTGTTGCCAATACCGTTGGTTCCGGCTCTGTTACCATTCCGTTGATGAAAAAGACCGGCTATAAACCGGAGTTTGCCGCTGCCGCTGAGGCTTCTGCTTCCACCGGCGGTCAGATCATGCCGCCGATCATGGGTGCCGCCGCTTTCCTGATGGCAGCAAACCTGGGTGTTCCCTATAGCAATATTGTGGTGCGTGCCATTTTACCGGCCGTGCTGTATTTTGCCGGCATCTTTATCACGGTGCATTTAGAGGCAAAAAAGGAAGGGCTGCGTGGGCTCACCAAAGAAGAACTTCCCAAAATTAAACCTCTGCTGAAAAAGGTTTATCTGCTGCTACCGTTGATCTTGCTCATTTATTTGGTCAGCTCCGGTCAGAACTCTATTCAGTACGCTGCTGCCATTGCTATTGTGGTGGCAATTTTGGTTAGCTTGTTTAATAAGGGAAACCGTATTACGCCTAAACGTATTTGGGAATCTTTGGCTGCCGGCGGTCAGGGCATGATCACGGTTGCCGCTGCATGCGGCGTTGCCGGCATTATTGCCGGTGTAATTACCATGACCGGCTTGGCTAATATTATCATTAACGGCATTGTTGCCTTGGCAGGAAACCAGGTGATCATTGCGCTGTTCCTTACCATGCTTTGCTGTATCGTACTTGGCATGGGCGTGCCTACCACTGCAAATTATTGCATTATGGCTGCTACCTGTGCGCCGATTCTCACTCAAATGGGCGTTCCCGCCTTGGCTGCACATTTCTTTGTGTTCTATTTCGGTATCGTTGCCGATCTAACTCCTCCGGTGGCTCTGGCGGCATATGCCGGCGCGGCGATTGCCCAGGCAAACCCCATGAAAACGGCATTTACCGCCACAAAATTGGCGATCGGTGCATTTATCGTTCCCTATGTGTTTGCTCTGAATCCGGCTATGCTCTTTATTAATACCACCGCATGGGAAGTGGTTTTGATCTGCGTTACCTCTTTGGTGGGTATTTTTGCAGTTTCTGCGGCGTTGGAGGGGTATTTTTTGCACCATATGCCCTGGTACCAACGGGTGATCTCTGCAATCGGCGGTTTGTTGCTGATCTATCCGGGCGTGGTTACAGATGTTATTGGCGTAGGTCTGGTTGCTGTTGTTTTGATTCTTCAATTTCTTACAAAAAAACAAAAACAAACCTGCTTATAAATAAAAAACAGATAGGCTTGCCTATCTGTTTTTTATTATCTATAAGCATTTTTCGATCTCCCGCTTTAGGCGGGAGATAATTTTTTTCTCCAACCGGGAAATGTAAGATTGGGAGATTCCTAAAACATCTGCCACCTCTTTTTGGGTCATTTCCCGGTAGCCGCCCAAGCCAAACCGCATCTCCATGATCATGCGCTCCCGCAGGGGGATCCGCTCCAGCGCTCCATGAAGAATTTGTTTTTCAATATCCTCTTCTAAGTTTTTGGATACACTGTCTGCATCGGTTCCTAAAATGTCGGAAAGTAATAACTCATTTCCGTCCCAATCAATATTGAGGGGTTCATCCAATGAAACTTCCACCTTTTGTCCGTGATTTTTTCGCAAAAACATGAGTATTTCGTTTTCAATGCAACGGGAAGCGTAGGTTGCAAGCTTAATATTTTTATCGGAACGAAAGGTATTAATGGCTTTGATCAAACCAATGGAACCAATGGAGATCAGGTCGTCGGTGGCAATGCCGGTGTTTTCAAACCGTTTTGCAATGTAGACTACCAGCCTTAAATTATGTTCGATCAGTTTTTGCACGGCATATTGCTCCCCCTGATCCAGCGCTCGAATGTACGCTTGCTCTTCTTCGGGCTTAAGGGGTGCCGGTAGGGTAACATAACCGTTGGCGTAATGGACCTTGCCCGCTAATTTTCGTAATAATTTTGCCAGTGCAGGGTGGTAAAGCAGATAATAGCGAATAACGTTCATAAGTTGCTCCAATCTCTATGTAATAATGCTTGAAAACGGTTGTCGGGGGAAAGGGGCTGCAGTGTTAGACCCACCAAGCCAGCCCGTTCCTGTCCGTCTATCTTCAGTACTTTGGGTCGAAAGGCGTATATTAAGGACCGGGCTCCGGTGGCATCTGTGTAGGGCAAAAGTCTTAATTTCAGTTCCGGAAATAATTTTGTTAATTGGGGAAGGGCGGTTGCGTCCTGGTGTACCACCGCTCGCATCACTTCATCCGGTAATTCTAAAGAATCCCATTGACATAGAATAACCGGCAATAAAGTAATGGGATCGTAAAGGGAATTCCCGGTATCCAATAGTGCCAGTAATTCTTGCGTTTCTACAGTTAGAGTATGTAAAAAAGAGTTTTCCCTGTTTCGGTTTAGCAAATGAAAAAACAATCGTGCCAGCCCGTAAAAACCAAAAGCCAGTACCAACAACAGCCATAGGGGCAGGTCCATGTAATAAACACCGTTGGCAGTCCGCATGTGGCTTCCGGCATTGGTAAAGGCATAAAAGGCATACATACCGCCGCCAAATAGTAAAGTTGCTGCTATGTAGATTAATAGGGTTCTTCCGTAGGTGCTCAACCGCTCAAAGGGAAAGGCAATCAATAGCAATGCGGCAGGCACAGTCAATTTAAATAGAATCATTAAAGGTAACGGAACAGTTGTAAAGAAAAGCAGGCAACCGCAAATTGCTCCCAGGGCTGATCCCGTAAATAATCGCCATGGAATGATCTTGCGCCCGGCAATCAGTGCGGCGGTGGCAAGGAGCAAAGTGTCCATCATAAAATTTGTAAAAAATAAAATATCTACATATATGACCATAAGCCAAGTATAACACAGTGTATTTTTCTTTTCTGTCGAAAGATGAAGGGAGAAATAAAGATTGTAAAAATCTATTTATTATGTTAAAATATAGAATAATACTATTATAAGGATCGCTAAAGTGGAATATCGAAAGATTACCTATATAATTGAACAACAGGACCATGGGCGTACCGTGCTTTCTTTTTTGAAAGAAAAGGGCTTTTCCTCCCGGGTACTCGCTGCTTTAAAGCGAAATCCTTACGGCATTATGATTGGCAAAAAGCGAGTGACCGTGCAAAAGCAACTGCATACCGGTGATCTGCTTACCGTGCGTATTGCCAATAAGGAGAGCCAGGTGGCAAATGAGCATATCCCTCCGGTGGAGATGCCTCTTTCGGTGCTCTACGAGGATGAGGACGTGCTGGTTCTCAATAAACCGCCTCGTATGGCCACACACCCCTCCCAGGGAAACCACGGAAACACTCTTGCCAACGGCGTGGCATTTTATATGGCACAGCAAGGGAAGGAGTTTGTTTTTCGCCCCGTTCATCGGTTGGATAAAGATACCAGCGGTGCCATTCTGCTGGGCAAAAACGCTCATAGCGCCGGTGTATTAGGGGAAGATCTTAAGGCTAAAAGGGTGGCACGCAGTTATCTTGCGATTTTGCAGGGCACGTTGGCGGAGCAATCCGGCACCGTGGATGCCCCCATCGCTCGTAAGCCGGGGTCGGTGCTGGCACGGCAGGTAGATCCCAAAGGAGATCGGGCGGTGACCCATTATCAGGTGCTGGCGCAAAACAACGGCTATACTTTGGTGCGGTTGCGGTTGGAAACCGGGCGCACCCACCAGATCCGTGTGCATATGGCGCATCTTGGTGCTCCCGTGGCAGGTGATTTTCTTTACGGGCAGGAAGATCCTGCTCTGGGTCGTCAGGCACTTCATTCCGAAACATTGGAATTCATCCAGCCGGTTACCGGCGAAAAACTGTTTTTTCGCTGTCCGTTGCCGGCTGATATGTTGGATTATTTAATTGCAAAAGGGATAAAAAACCATGAAACTATTGATCTTTGACGGAAATTCGATCCTCAATCGTGCATACTACGCCATTCGTGCCCTTTCCACTCGGGACGGGCGTCCCACCAACGGCATTTTTGGCTTTTTAAAGCTGTATCATAAATATTTTGAACTTTCCAAGCCGGATATGGTGGCAGTATCCTTTGATTTAAAGGAAAAGACCTTCCGCCACAAAATGTATCCGGAGTATAAAGCCCAACGTAAGGGCATGCCGGAGGATCTGGCTGCCCAGTTGGAACCGCTGAAAAACCTGCTTCGCGCCATGAATGTAACCATTTTGGAGCAGCCCGGTTATGAAGCCGACGATATTATCGGCACCGTAAGCCGTTTTTGTACCCGGCAGGGTTATGAATGTGATATTGTTTCCGGGGATCGGGACGATTTACAGTTGGCAGATCCCGGTGTGCGGATCCTTATGCCCGTAACCCGTGCCGGTACCAGTGAAATGGAGATCTATGATACCGATGCCGTGCGGGAAAAGTATGGGTTGGAACCCCATCAACTGATTGATGTAAAATCTATTCAGGGGGATACCTCCGATAATATTAAGGGCGTTCCAGGTATTGGCGAAAAGGGCGCTTTGGACCTGATTCAGCAATATGGCTCCCTGCAAGGGGTTTATGATCATTTAGAGGAGATCAAGCCCGCTCTGCGTACTAAGTTGGAAAACGGTAAAGATTCGGCATATCTCTCCTATGAACTGGCAAAGATCTGTCGGGAAGTGCCCATCGACCTGTGTGCCGATGCTTTGAAGGTGGCAGAATTTGATGTTTCTGCACTGATTGCTCAACTGGAAGATTTAGAACTCACCAGCATTATCCAACTATTTGAATTAAAGGAACCGGAGCGGATGGAAAAGCCGGAGCATTTAAATGGCAGTGCCGCCGATTATCTGGAATATTTTAAAGAACATGGCTTGTATTTCATCAAAACCGATTGTTTTTACGCCTATGCCCGGGGAAAAGTGATCCGTTTGGAAGATGGGGATACGTTGCTCTCCCGGGTGGAGCGCATTTATACCTACGACGCCAAGCCTTTTTATGGCATGGATTTTGCCGGGGAACCCTATTTTGACTGCATGGTGGCAGCCTACGTGGCAGATCCCGGTGATCAGTATGATCTCACCCATTTATTAAAAGAATATACCGGAAAAAATGCAGAAACGCCCGAGGATTGCGTGGCATTTTTACCGGAACTTTGTGATTCGCTCTTGCAAAAGATCCGTGAAAACGGGCAAGAAAAACTTTTGTTTGAAGTGGAATTCCCCTTGACTGTTGTACTGGCCGATATGGAACAGCGGGGGTTTGCGGTGGAAAGGGAACGCCTTGCCGCTTACACAGAAAACTTGGCAGACCATATTGCCGCTTTGGAAAAAGAGATCATTGCGTTGGCAGGAGAGGAATTTAATTTAAATTCCCCCCGCCAACTGGGCGAGATCCTTTTTGGCAAAATGGGATTGAAAGGCGGTAAAAAGACCAAAACCGGTTATTCCACTAACGCAGATGTATTGGAAAAATTAAAGGACGAGCCTATTGTGGCAAAGATCTTGGAATACCGTAAATACGCCAAACTCCGTTCCACCTACGGGGAGGGGCTTTTGAAACTGATTCAGCCGGATGGGCGGATCCGCACCACCTATAATCAAACCATTACTCAAACCGGGCGCATTTCCTCCTCGGAGCCCAACCTGCAAAATATTCCTGTGCGGGATACTTTGGGGCGTGAACTGCGGCGGATGTTTGTGGCAAAGGACAAGGATCATCTGTTGCTGGATGCGGATTATTCCCAAATTGAACTGCGCGTGCTGGCGCATATCGCCGGCGATGAAACCATGATCCGCGCCTTTAGGGAAAACGAAGACATTCATACTGTTACCGCCGCCACGGTGTTTGATGTTCCTGCTTTTATGGTGACACCGGAAATGCGCCGTCATGCAAAAGCAGTTAATTTCGGTATCGTATACGGTATTTCCGATTTTTCCTTGGCGGGGGATATCGGGGTAACCAAAAAAGAAGCAAAGGCTTATATCGACCAATATTTAGAACGTTACAGCGGGGTGCGTGCCTATATGACCGATATTGTGGAGCAGGCACGCAAAGATGGCTTTGTAACCACCCTCTTTGGCAGGCGCCGTTATCTGCCGGAGTTGAAATCGGCTAATTTTATTCAGCGTTCCTTTGGGGAGCGGGTGGCGTTGAACACGCCTATTCAGGGAACTGCCGCAGATATTATTAAAATTGCCATGGTGCGGGTGTATCAGGCGCTGCGCCGTGAGAACTTGGATGCTCACCTGATCTTGCAAGTGCACGATGAACTGCTAATTGAGGTTTCCCATGCCGATGCTGACCGTGCGGCGGAGCTGTTGCGGCGGGAAATGGAAGGCGCCGCCGATCTTTCGGTGGCAATGCTGGCAGAGGTGGCACGGGGAGATAGTTGGTATGACTGTAAGTAAAATGAACTCTGCCGATGTCCCTGCCGTTGCAGCACTGGATCAAAAGTTGTTTTCGGCCGAATGCTGGACAGAGGAGGATTTTTATCTTTCTTTAAAGGACCCTGCCCGCTTGTTTTTTGCCGCATATATCAGGGATACACTTGTTGGATTTTGCGGTTTGCAACAAAGCTATGAGCAGGGGGATGTGCTTACGGTAGGGGTGGATCCTGCCTATCGCCGCCGGGGGATCGGCAGTGAGCTGTTAATAGCATTGATCGATACCTTTCGGGAGCAGGGCGGCACCAATCTGTTTTTAGAGGTCCGTGCTTCTAATCTGTCGGCGATCAAATTGTATGAGAAGCATGGCTTTCGCCAAACTGGCGTTCGCCGAAACTATTATCAGCAACCCACGGAAGATGGGCTTGTATATATGCTGGAGGTTACCACGTGAATATTTTAAGTTTTGAAAGCTCCTGCGATGAAACCGCAGTAGCTATCGTACGGGATGGCAGAGAGATCGTGTCGAGCGTTGTGTTCTCACAGATCGATGTGCATAAGGTCTATGGCGGTGTGGTGCCGGAGATCGCATCCCGCTATCATATTGAAAAGATCTCCCAGCTCACCGAGGAATGTATTCGCCAAAGCGGCTTAACGGAAGATCAGTTGGATGGTGTTGCCGTAACAGCGGCACCGGGCTTGATCGGCGCATTGCTGGTTGGGCTGAATTTTGCCAAGGGTTATGCTTATGCCCGTAATCTGCCCTTGATCCCGGTGCACCATATCCGTGCCCATGTGGCGGCAAATTATCTGGCATATCCGGAGTTGAAGCCGCCCTTTTTGGCTATGATCGTAAGCGGGGGGCATTCCCATATCGTGCTGGTTAAGGACTATACGGACTATCAGATCTTGGGCCGTACCAAAGATGATGCGGCAGGGGAGGCCTTTGATAAAGGCGCCCGTGTGCTGGGTCTTCCTTATCCCGGCGGGGTGCATATGGATCGGTTGGCAAAGGAGGGCAATCCCAATGCCATTAAATTCCCCCGTGTTCATTTTAAAGATGATCCTTACGATTTTAGTTTTTCCGGCGTTAAAACTGCCATTGTAAACTATGTGCATAACGCCAAGCAAAAGGGGGAGGAACTTGTTGTGGCAGATATTGCCGCCTCCTACAGTGATGCTATTACCGGCATTCTTGCCGAAAACTTTTTGCGCTGTGCCCGGGAGCATGGGCAAAAAACATTGGTCATTGCCGGGGGTGTTAGCGCTAATTCCATGCTGCGGGAAAAACTAATGGCAGGAAAGGCGGCAGATCAAACTTTGTATATGCCTCCTTTATCCCTTTGCGGAGATAACGGTGCCATGGTTGGTGCCCAGGGCTACTATGAATTTCAGGCGGGAAATACAGCCGATTTGGATCTGAATGCCCTTTCGGCATTTTCCATCGAAAATCGATTATGTTAACCAAATTATTGCACAGCCTTCTTGAAAAAAGCTGTTCAAAACCTTGTTAAAACTGTGAAAACATCGGCAAACACAAGGCTTGTCTGTAAAAAAACCTGTTCAAAATGTGGAAATAACTTCTCTTGAATAAACAGAGAAATAAAATTATGTCATATTCGGACGATAAAAAAGAGCCGAAAATGACCTCAAAAAGAGGTGAAACGGATGAAAAAACGAGGGGCAGTAGGTACCTATATGATCCTGGTGCTGGCGGTTATGCTATCTAAAGTTTTGGGCATGGTACGTAACATGCTTCTGGCACGTTATTACGGCACTACTGCTATGGCAGATGCCTTTTCTGCCGCCAGCAGCCTGCCGCTAACTTTATACGATGTAACCTTGGGTACTGCTATTGCTTCGGCATTTGTGCCGGTTTTCAATGAAAAACTCACCCGTAAGGGCAAGGAAGAGGCAGAAACCTTTGGCAGTAACTTCTTAAATCTTACAGTTATTATTGCGGCGATCATTGCAGCGTTTGGAATGCTCTTTCCCCAGGTGGCGCTTAAAATCGTTGCAGGCGGTCTTTCCGGGGAGGCTCTATCCTATGCCACTACCCTGATCCGCATCATTATGCCGGTGATCTGTGTGGCTACCGGTACCTATATTTTCATTGGTATTTTGCAATCTTACGAAGAGTTTACCGGTCCCGCCCTGGTTTCCTTAATATATAACGTGGCAATGATCCTCTATTTTGTGATCTTTGATCGGTGGTTCGGTATTTACGGCTTGGGTGTCGCCTTTACCGTTGGCTGGATCTTACAGCTTTTGTCTTTACTTCCTTATTTAAGGAAGAAAAGGTTCCGTTATTCCCTAACCTTCGATCTTCGTTCCCCGGATCTGCGCCGGGTGTTGGTTCTTACACTGCCGTTATTTGTGGCAGCATTGGCGCAGCCCATCAATCAGCTGATCTCAACCAATATCAGTTCCACCCTGGGGGAGGGACACCTGGCGTCGGTAAATTACGCTTATCAGGCATATTTTATTATTGCCGGGATCTTTTCCTATTGCCTTACTAATCTCTTTTTCCCGCAAATGAGCCGATGTTTCTCGGGCGGGGATATTGAAGGCGCAAAGGGAATTTGCAGGAATATGCTGGGCACTATCTCTGCAATCGTACTACCCATTATGGCGTTTGTTGCCGGAAACAGTAAGCCGGTGATCCGCCTGCTTTACGAGGGAAAAACCTTTACCGCAGAGGATACCGGCCGGGTTGGCTTACTGCTGGCGATCTATACCTGCGCCATGCTCTTCTATTCTTATCAGGAAATTTTGAATAAGTATTTTTATTCCATGCAAAAGGTCAAACTCCCGGTTATTACTGCCGGGGCGGGGATTGCTGTTAATTTGGCGGTATCTCTTTTGGCGGTACGGTTTTTCGGCGTTTACGGATTGGCACTTGGTACATTGGTTGCCGCCGCCGTAATGGCGTTCCTATTGCTGATCTTTACCTCCCGTGCTACGCCGGGGGTGCTGAATCGCAGTCTTTTTACAGGAATAGGTAAGGATATTGTGGGCGCTATGGGATTATTCATAACCGCCCGGGAATTGCGTATAATAATAGAAAAAGCCGTTGACGGTACTTTTGGCACCTTGCTTGGTTTAGTAGTCGGTTTAGTGGCAGGCTTGCTAATTTATGGGCTGATCCTTTATCTCACCGGTTCCAAGGAATTAAAAACACTCTTTGAAATGGTGAAAAATAAGAAGAAAAAAGCGTAAAATCACTAAAAAATCGCCCTTATAAATCCATGATTTAGTGAAATATACAAAAGTGACCCCAACATCTTGACTAATCGTAAAAATTCGATTAATATTATATCAATAAATTTAAATTTTCAGGGGGTTCTCCTATGTTTTCTAAAACCGTAACTGTTACCAATAGCGTGGGTCTGCACGCACGTCCGGCAACATTCTTCATTCAGAAAGCGAATGAGTTTAAGTGCTCTATTTGGGTAGAGATCGGCACCCGCCGTATCAATGCCAAGAGCTTGCTGGGCATTCTTTCTTTGGGCATCATCAAGGGCACCGATATTACTATTATTGCCGACGGTGCCGACGAAGAAGCAGCCGTTACTGCATTGATCGAATTGGTGCAGAAACTGGAAGACTAAAATCAAAGCACTGCGCCGATTTTTCCGGCGCAGTGCATTTTCATTTATTTGGAGGTATCATATGCGTTATATCTTATCCCCCTCGCTTTTGGCTTCTGATTTTTCACGGTTGGGCGAAGATGCAGGAAATGCAGTGCGCGGCGGCGCCGATTGGTTACATATTGATGTAATGGACGGAATGTTTGTGCCGAATATTTCTTTTGGCGCCCCCGTTATGAAGTGCTTGCGCCCGGTCAATCATGCTTATTTTGATGTGCACTTAATGATCGAGCGCCCGGAGCGTTATATTGTAGATTTCCTTTCTGCCGGCGCAGATCTGATCTGTGTTCATTTGGAGGCCACCGAAAAGATTGAAGAGATCGCAGCGCAGGTGCATGAGGCGGGGAAGGACTTTGCCATCGCTTTAAAACCTGCCACACCCGCCGAGGCGGTCAAGCCCTACCTGCACCTTTGCGATATGGTGCTGGTTATGACAGTTGAACCTGGGTTCGGCGGTCAAAAATTTATGGCTGATATGATGCCCAAGGTTTCTGAAATTTGTGCCCTGCGGGAGGAACTTGGTTTGAAATACCACATTCAGGTAGACGGCGGGATCACCCTGGAAACTCTTACCGTGGCGGCCAAAGCGGGTGCAAACGTTTTTGTTGCCGGCTCGGCAGTGTTTTCTAAGGATAAAACTTATCAAAACGCAACAGCGTTTATGGAAGCCTTTAAAAGATTGTAAATTGTATAGAATTATTAAGAAAAAAAGTGTGTGGATTATTCCACACACTTTTTTAATTATACATGAATCCTCTGTTTAAAAATCTAAAAATCTTTTTAGTGGTTTAAAAAAGATTTTTATTCAAATTGCTTTCTTCTATCCATTTAAGAATCTCCTGTTCCGGGAAGATTCCATGAAGCTTCGGCATTCCTAAAACGTTGCCCCGCTCCTCTCTCCATGCGCCGTGGTAATCACTGCCGCCGCTGAAGATCAGATTATATTTTTTGCAGAGGGCGGTCAGTTCCTCTCTCTGGCGGGGGGTGTGGATGGAATACCATGCCTCAAGACCATGGGCCTTTACATCTTGGATCAATTCTTCCATCATATTATAAACAGGTTGGTTATAGCCGCCCGGATGGGCAATAATAGCCTTGCCGCCCATGCTTTTAATGGCAAAGCAAACTGTTTCGGCAGAGGGGATCAAGTGCTCCATGCTAAAAAAGAAGGGGCTGTTAATATTGGCAAACTCTTGCCGCATAAAGCTTTTATAATCATAGCGGGAATCGGGGCTGGCATAGTGGGTTTGATTTTCGGGATACCGATTCAGTTCCATCCAAAAAGCAGTTCTTGGGTCTTTGCATGGCTTGCCGGTGAGTGGGTGTAATCCGGAATTGATATTTGCTCGTACCTGCTCTTCATCAAAGGTAAAGCCTTGCTTGCGATAGCATTCGATCATTTGCTCTAATTGGAGCTTTTTTTGAGTGACCGTGGAGATATAAGCGGTGGAGAGAAAATTTCCTGCCGCAATGGGGTGGATTCCATAGCCTAATATCTCTATTGCTTGCCCCTTATATTGGGCGGAGAATTCACAGCCGGGCATGATCTTGCCCGAAAAAAGTTTGCGGATGGAAGGGTCTTTTAACTCCTTATAGCCCGCCATGCTGTTATGATCGGTAATGGAAATATAAGAAAGCCCCAAACGCTCACATTTGACTAAAAGTTCAGCTACACTGTCTGCCCCGTCTGAAGCGGTAGTGTGCATATGGAGATCAATCATTTGTTCATTTCCTCTATGGCTCTTAATATGCCAAGGCGCCCGCTTTCAAAGGTAAGCCCGCCTTGCATAAAGGCGGTGTAAGGCGGCTTCATGGGACCGTCGGCAGAAAGTTCAATGGAAGCGCCCATCACAAAGGCGCCTGCTGCCATTACAACCGGTGCATCGTAGCCCGGCATATCCCAGGCTTCGGGGGTCACAAAGCTATCCACCGGGGAGCCGGACTGAATTCCCTTACAAAATGCCAATAACCGCTCCGGGGTTTCCAGGGCAACAGTTTGAATAATATCGTAGCGAGGAGCATCTGCTGCTGGGGCAGTTTCCAACCCCATTTGCTCGCACATGGCGGCTGCATACATAGCCGTTTTCTTGGCTTGCAGTACGGTGTGGGGCGCCAGGAATAAACCTTGGTACAACTCCCGTAGTACATTTAAAGTACAGCCGCTTTCCCGCCCAATGCCGGGGGAGGTGAGCCGATAGGAGCACTGCTCGATCAAGTCGGATCTGCCTGCAATATAACCGCCGGTGGGGGCAATACCGCCGCCGGGGTTTTTGATCAGGGAGCCTGCCATTAGATCAACGCCGTAATAAGTGGGTTCGTGCATCTCGCAGAATTCGCCGTAGCAGTTGTCCACCATCACGATCACATCGGAGCGTTGCTCATGCACATAGTGGGAAAGCTTGCCGATCTCCACCGAAGATAGGGTGGGTCGGTTTTGGTAGCCTTTGGATTTTTGCACAAACACCATTTTGATTCTCGGATCTTTTAATTCTTGCTCCAAGGCATCGTAATCGATTTCGTTGTTCTTTAATTCGATCTGCCGGTATTGAATGCCAAACTCCTTTAAGGAGCCGTCACCGTCGTTACCGGCAAGGCCGATCACCTCATCCAAGGTATCGTAGGGTTTGCCGGTAACTGCCAGCATTACATCTCTCGGGCGCAATACACCGAAAAGGGCAACGGTTAAGGTATGGGTGCCGGAAATGAATTGGGGACGTACCAGGCAATCTTCGCTCTCCAGTGCCCGTGCAAACAGTTTATCTAAAGTATCCCGCCCCCGGTCACCGTAGCCATAGCCGGTGGAGCCGGCAAAGTGGGTTTCGCTTACTCGCTCCGCACGGAATGCTTCCAGTACACGGTTGGTGGTGTAAAAAGCAATTTCCTCTGCTTCTTTTACTGCCGGAGCCATCCGCTCCAGGGCAATTTTGTCTGCTTGCTGTATATTCAAAATGCTGCAGCCCCTTTCTTACATACTTGAATTATTATACAATGACTGGGAAATTTCGTCAATAACCTCTTCCTTTTTTTAAGAATTCATGATATACTTTAATTAAATTAATTTTAGGGAGAGTTTTCTATGAAAATATTAGCATTTGACTTTGGAGCCTCCAGCGGGCGTGCCATGGCGGCCACCTTGGAAAACGGTAAATTAAAGATGGAGGAGATCCATCGTTTTTCCAACGATCCTGTGCAGGTGGGCGATACTTTTTATTGGGATGTTTGCCGGCTGTATCATGAGATCAAGCAGGGCTTGATGAAAGCAGGGGAGGTAGAGAGCGTAGGTATCGATACCTGGGGCGTAGATTTCGGCTTGTTGGATGAATCCGGCCGCCTGATCGGCAATCCCCGTAACTATCGGGATACTGCATATGCAGAGGTTGGCCCCGGCTTCTTCAATAAAATTCCGGAATCCGAGATCTATCAGATTTCCGGTGTTCCTTACTTACCCTTCAATACCATTTATCAGCTTTATACCCTGCAGCAACAGCAGCCCTGGATGCTGAAAAGCGCAAAAACTCTGCTGATGATGCCGGATCTGTTTGGTTATTTTCTTACCGGCGTAAAAAATGCCGATTTTTCTAATGCATCCACCACTTCGCTTATGAATGTGCGTACCAAAAAGTGGGATAAAACCCTGCTGGAAGCATTGGAACTGGACCCCTCGTTGTTGCCGGAAATTCATTATTCCGGGCGTATTTTGGGCACTGTTACGCCCAAACTGCAAGAGGAGCTGATGATTCCCGCCATTAAGGTGATCTCGGTGGGTTCTCACGATACCGCCAGCGCCGTGCTGGCAGTTCCTGCGGCTCCCGGGGAGGAAACTGCATTTATCAGCTGCGGTACCTGGAGCCTTTTGGGCTGTGAGATGGATGAACCCATTACCAACGAGGCTGCATGTGAAGCCCGCCTTTCCAACGAGGGCGGCGCCTTTGGCAACGTGCGGTTCCTGCGGAATATCATGGGTCTGTGGCTGGTGCAGGAAACCAAGCGGTTCTTTAAAAAGCAGGGGAAGGATTATTCCTTTGAGGATCTAAAGAATATTGCGTTGGAAAGCACTATTCCTTCAGTGATTGATGTGGACGACGGTCGCCTTTCCCCGCCGGGTGATATGCCTGCCCGTATCCGTGCTATCTGTAAAGAAACCAATCAACCCGTACCTGAAACCGACGGCGATGTGATGCGTGTGATTTACTATAGCCTGGCAGCTAAATACAAAGAAGCGGTTGCCCATCTGGCAAATGTAACCGGTAAAAAGTTCACCGCCCTTCGGATGGTGGGCGGCGGCATCCAGGATACCCTGCTGTGCCAGCTTTCCGCCAACGCTACCGGCTTGCCGGTGTATGCCGGTCCGGTGGAAGCAACAGTACTGGGAAATCTTGCTGTGCAGCTGATTACTCTCGGGGCTGTTAAGAACGTGCAAGAAGCAAGAAAACTGATCGCTGATTCTTTCCCGGTTAAAACCTACCTGCCGGAGGAAAAATAATGAAGTTTAAGCGAATAATTGCTTTTCTCCTATCGGTTGTTTTATTGTTGGGTCTTTCTGCCTGCTCTTCAAAAGGGATCAAAGATACTTTTTCCACCGGCTTAAAATGGGGGAACCATCTGGTTGCCGAACAGGGCGATTGGATCGCTCTGCGTGGTGAAAAAGGCGGAAAGATCGGCTTGCTTCTTGGTAAAAAAAGCAGTAAGAGCCGGGATCTTTTGGTAGAGGGCGATGTTACCGATATTGCCATGCTTTCCAATAAAATCTATTTCCGCTTTACCGATAGCACGGTGTTGAATTGCTACGATATGGCAACGGAAAAATATACGGAAATTTGCTCCGATGTGGCACAATATCAGGTGCATCAAAATACTATTTATTATATCGGAGAAAAGCCCGGAAAATTTATCAATACCTGCAATATTAAAACGAAAAAAACAGAAAAGATCGAGCTGAAATTCACCGCCGACGATTTTTGGATCACCGATTATGCGCTATACTATTTGGACGAAGAAGAGGATTATCTGATCGTAAAAGATTTTGAAACCAATGTGGATAAGCTGCTTTATCGGGGAGTAATAGCCCATTGCCGTGATGTGGTATCCCTGGATGGCGGTCCCGGCGTTGCATTCTTAAAAGAAAGCGCTCTTTATAACACGACCGCGCTGTGTACCTATAACCGGGAAACCTTTGAGGTTACGGAACACCTATCCGGTAACTTTGATCGTTTGAACGTTTATGGCAATCATTTGGTGGTGTTAAAAGATGACACGGTATTGGCGGTAGAGTTTGGCGATGGCCACACCCATGAACTGCTGACATTGGAAGAAGAATATGATGATTTTCAACTGTTGAGTGATTGCATTATTCTTTATAACGGCAACAAAGCAACTGTGAAAAAATATCCTAAAGTAAAATAAAAAAGCACCGGCACAGAGCAGTGAGTTGCTCTGTGCCGGTGCTTTTTAAACGATTAATGATCTAAATAGAATTTCACCAGATCTCCCAGCAGTTCGTCCCGATCGATCTTGCGGATCAATGCCCGGGCGTTGTTGTGGTTGGTAATATAGGTGGGATCCTCACTTAAGATATAACCCACGATCTGGTTTAGGGGGTTATAGCCTTTTTCCTTCAGCGCGTCATAAACTGCTGTGAGGATTTCTTTCATTTCCAGCTTTTCGTCCTTTTTGATCTTAAAGGATTGGGTTTCTTCAAACATTTTATAACCTCCTATAACAAGTATGGAACTATTATACTACTTTTTAGCAAGGAATACAAGTGAATTTTTAATGAACATTACACTTTCATGGCAATTCCCTTGGCGGAGAGCTCGGCAACAATTGTGTCAATAACGGTGGATACCTCTTCTTTAGTTAAGGTTTTTTCCGGATGGGCAAAGGTAATTCTCACAGTGATGGACTTGCCGTTTTCGTCGGAATAAGTATCCACAACACCCACATTTTTGATCCAGGCACATGCTGTGTGCGCAATGGCTTCGGCAATGGGTGCAAACTGTTGGGAAACAAAGGAAAGGTCAATATCGATCTCCGGGAATTTGGAAGGCGCCTGATATTGAATGCTTGCATTGCCAATCTTGGCAAATTCTTCCACGTCAATCTCGGCATATACGATATTGGCTTTTTTATCGATTTTTTTAGATACTACACCGTTTACAATACCGATCTCGCCCAGTTCAATGCCGTTGCAATAGATCTTGTTCAGGTTTTTGGGGTGTTGGTAGGAATGGCAGGCTTCTGTCTTTTCAAAGGTGAGGGGTTGATGCTTGATATTATCGGTTAAAGTGAACAAAATATCCCGCAGTTCAAAGTAAAGGGCTTCCATTTCCTTGGTTTTGCTAAACAGGGTGATGGCAAGTTTTTTGCGTTCATCACACATATTCTCGCTGTTCAGCCCGTTTACTACCCGCCCGATCTCAAACACGCCGAAATCGGCATAAGCGGTATTGTATTTCACCTGGCACAGCTGCGTGGGAACAATGGAATTCCGCAGAGTTCTGATATTGGGGTTTGCGGCGTTGATCAGTTCCACGTTTTCCTCGATTTCCATCCCCAAAGCTTTGTACTCATCGTAGTATGCCCACACATAGGAATGCAGTTCGTGGAGAGAGAACCGCTGAACAAGCAGATCCTTGATCCGGTCTTCGTCCGTCTTAACCTGGGCAGAACGTACCGGGTAAAGGGGTGCTTTGGCAGTATTTACTTCAAAATTATCGTAACCGTAGATCCGGGTGATCTCTTCAATAATGTCGGCTTTGATGGTAACATCCTTGGTGGCTCTCCAGCTGGGAACCTGTACCGTAAAGCAGTCACCGCTTTGTTCCACCTTAAAGCCCAGTGCAGTAAGGGTATTTACGATGGTTTCGTTAGGAATTTCAATACCGGTATAACGATCAACAAATTTTTTGTCGAAGTTTAAGGTAATGGTATCGTAACGGCGGGCGTAGGCATCGCTTAAGGAAGAAACCACTTGTGCACCGGGATCGATCTCGGTGAGCAGTTTCACAAAGCGCGCAATGGCTTCAACGGTCATTTCCGGATCCAAGCTCTTTTCATACCGCATAGAAGCGTCGGTACGGTGGCTTAAGCGAACGGTGGATTTCCGGATGGAAGCGGCATCAAAGGTAGCAGATTCCAGGGTGAGGGTGGAGGTGTCTTCCACGATCTCGGAATCCAGGCCGCCCATAATACCTGCAATGGCTACGGGGGTATCTCCGTTGCAGATCATCAGGGTGTTTTTGTCGATGTTGCGGTCAACCCCGTCCAGGGTGCGGAAGGTAAAGGGCTGCTCAAAGCATTTAACCCGGATCTTTTCTACCTTTCTGGAGTCGAAGGCGTGCATAGGCTGACCCATTTCCAGCATTAAATAGTTGGTTAGATCAGCAAGGAAGTTCAGTCCTCTCATGCCGCAGTAGTAAAGACGGATCCGCATATTAACAGGGCTTTGGTGAACGCTGATGTTACCAAATTGAATGCAGGAATAGCGTTGGCAAAGGTCGTTTTCTATCTTAACATCCACTTGGGGCAGAGCGTTATATTGGGTAAGATCCACTGTATCAAGAGGCTTTAACGGACGACCTGCCAACACGGCAAATTCACGGGCGATTCCGTAGTGACCCCACAGATCGGGGCGGTTGGTCAGGGATTTGTTGTCTACCTCAAAAATAATATCATCGATCTGGTAAAGGTCTTTTAAATCGGTGCCCAAAGCCACCTCTTCGGTAATGTCCATAATGCCGTCGCCGCTGTCGCTTATGCCAAGTTCCTTTTCGGAGCAGCACATACCGTTGGAGGTGTAGCCCGCCAGCTTGCGGGGGGCAATGGTGATCTCGCCGATCTTGGCGCCCAGTTTGGCAAAGGCGGTTTTCATCCCCACCCGAACATTGGGCGCGCCGCAAACCACATCGATCAGTTCACCCTCGCCGGCATCCACCTTTAGAAGGTGCAGTTTTTTAGAGTCCGGATGGTTTTCCACCGATTTGATCTCTGCCACCACAATGCCGCTGAGATCGCTGCCTTTATAAAAGATCTCGTTTTCCACCTCTGCAGTGGAAAGGGAGAATTTATTGATCAGTTCAAGTTTATCAAGCCCGGATAAATCTACAAAATCCGAGATCCAATTCATGGATAAAAACATGGTTCGTTGCTCCTTTCTTATTCGTCGTCGGTAAATTGGTTAAGACTTTTCAGGTTGCCGCTGTTCAGGTCACGAATGTCTTTGATGCCGTATTTCATCATAGCCAAACGAGTCAACCCCAAACCAAAAGCAAATCCGGTATATTCTTCGGGATCAATACCGCCTGCCTTTAACACTTCGGGGTGGATCATGCCGCAGGGGCATAGCTCCAGCCAGCCGCTGTGCTTGCAGGAGGGGCAGCCTTCGCCGCCGCAGATCAGGCAGCTGATGTCCAGCTCAAAGCCAGGCTCCACAAAGGGGAAAAATCCGGGGCGCAGGCGAACCTTAATGTCTTTTTGGAATACCTCCGAGAGCATGGTCTTCATAAAGAAGATCAGGTTGGAGATGGAAATGTTTTTATCCACCATAATCCCTTCCATTTGGAAGAAGGTGTTTTCATGGCAGGCATCGGTGGCTTCATTGCGGAAGCACCGGCCGGGGAAAATGGCTTTAATGGGCTTGCCTTCCTTGACTAATGCATCCTTGTATTTTTTATAAATGGCATTTTGTGCCGCCGAGGTCTGGCTCTTTAAAAGTTGACCGTTGGTGAGGTAATAAGTATCCTGCATATCCCGGGCGGGGTGGTCTTTGGGAATGTTTAAAGATTCAAAGCATTCATAATCGGTTACGATCTCGCTGTAATCCTCCACTGCAAAGCCCATGGACTTAAAGATCTCTTCACATTGACGCTGAACTAATGTGATAGGGTGATAAGAGCCTCTGTTTAGGTTGGCGGGCATGGAAATATCAAATTCCGGCATCCGGCTGTTTTCCAGCTCGATCTCCTTTTGCTTTAGCTCTTCCCGTTTGGCGGCAAGTGTTTCGGTGATCTCATTTTTCAGCACATTCACCGCCTGTCCAAAGGTCTTTTTTTCTTCGTTGGACAGGGACTTCATTTCTTTCATTAAGTCGGTAACCAGGCCTTTTTTGCCCAGATACTCCACTCTTAATTTTTCCAGATCCTCCGTATTGCCAACCGTTGCAAGAGAATTTAGAAAATTTTGCTTTAATGCTGCAGTTTTTTCCGACATAATATTGATCCTTTCATTGATTTAAAAATAAAAAAAGCCCCGCCCCAAAAGGGACGAGAACTGTATGTACCCGTGTTACCACCCAAATTCCGTATTGTAACAATACGGCACTCGTTGCCACGCTAACGGTTGGCATCCGTTACCCTTTCAAGGGCACCGCTCCCAAGTTGAAAATAAACCCTGCTCCATTGCCAAAACGCTTTCAGCCAACGGCGTTTTTTCTCTTATTGCGGGAGATCAGGATCTTTGACGCTTGTTCATGGCGTTTAGAACATTTTATCACAGCCATTTTTGAAAATCAATAGTTTTTTATAAGTTTGTTGGTTGAAAATATCCATAAATTGTGATAAAATAAATAGAAAACAAAATTTGGAGGTTTTGATAAACGGTGGAAAACTTTATTGAATATTCATTACCTTATAAAATGACACCTCTTGATCAGGTGAAACGGGCGGTCTATACCGTTGCACCAATGGTGTTGGGTGTGTTTCTGATCATGTATTTGGGGATCCTCGGCGTATTTCTTTGCGCCGGTCTTTGCTATCTTGCCTATCGCTTGTTTCTGTCTTTTGTTTATGAACTGGAATATACCTTGCTGGAAAATGAAATTTCCTTTGCTAAGATCATCAATAAAGAACGCCGCCGGGAACTGTTAAAAGCAGATATTGCCAAAACAGAGATGTACGGCCCCATGGAGCGGATGCCCGCTAATCAAAAAAATGTGCGTTCTTTTTTATCTAATCAAGGGGAAGAACCGGCTTATTACTGGGTCACCCAAACCCTTAAAGGGGAGAAAGTCTGCATTTTATTCCAACCCACCCAGGCGGTATTAGACGTATTTGCCGTTCGTGCCAGAGGAAAATTGCAATGAAGATCGTATCTCCCGATGAAATGAAAGCCATGGACCTGCGTACCGTTGAAGAGGGGCTGTTCACTTCCGTGGAGCTGATGCAGAATGCGGCAGAAGCCCTTTATCGGGAGGTCGCCCCTTGGATGGAGCGGCATGGATGTGATCGTGTAGTGCTGTTGGCAGGCAATGGGAATAACGGCGGCGATGCCTACGCTTTGGCATGTTTGCTGCACCCCCGTTATCATCCGGCAATTTTGCCGGTAGGGCAGGGCGTGCGCTCTCCCGATTGTGAATACTATTATCAAAAATGTAAGGAACTGGGGATCCCCTTTGTGACCGATCCCGGAGATTATCCCTTGGTGATCGATGGTATTTTTGGTACCGGCTTTCATGGGGAACTCCCTGCGGAAGTACAGCAACTTTTATCAAAGATCCGGGTGCCGGTGGCGGCCATCGATCTGCCCAGTGGCATGGATGGTAATAGCGGTGTTTCTTCGCAGGGTGCTCTTTTGCCGGAGTTCACTGTGACCTTCGCCTTTAAAAAGCCTTGCCACCTCCTTGCCGATTGTGGCAGGGTGGTTTTGGCAGATATTGGTATTCCCCAAAACTATGCTGCCAATATTAACCGCTGGGAACTGGCTCCGGTTTTGCCTGTACGCAATGAGTGGGGGCATAAAAACAGTTACGGCGCCGTAGGCTTGCGGGTGGGCGCATCGGAATATCCCGGTGCCGCCGCTTTGGCGATTACCGGCGCTTTGAATAGTGGAGCCGGCTTGGTCTATGCATACATGCCGGAGGAACCTCGCAGAGCCGCCGCCGCTAAATTCTACGGACCGGTGCTCCGTGGCGAAACCGAAGTTTTTCCCCTTGTTTGTAACGCATATTTAGTAGGAAGTGGTATGGGGCGTGCACCTGCCGCTGCCGATGATGTAAAATCCTTATGGGATACGAATTTACCCCTGGTGGTGGATGGGGACGGTTTGTGGCACTTAAAGAATTTCTTAAAACCTCGTAGTGCCATTACTGTGCTTACGCCCCATTTGGGTGAATTTTCCCGCCTTTGCGGTTTGCCGGTAGAGGAAATTAGGAAAAACCGCCTGAAGATTGCCGAAAAATTTGCTGCTGAAAATCAGTTGATTTTGGTGCTGAAAGATGCAGCTACGCTGGTGACCGATGGCACCCGCACAGAGATCTTGTCCGCACCCTGCTCGGCGCTGGCAAAGGGTGGCAGCGGTGATCTGCTGGCAGGGTTGATCGCCGGTATTCTTTCCGGCGGCATAGATTCTTTTTCTGCAGTTAAAACCGGTGTGTATCTGCACAACCGTGGGGCGCACCTGGCAAGTAAGGAGCATAGCGTACGTACCCTGCAGCCGGAGCAGATTGCCAAATACTTAAATGATGCTTGGATGGAACTGGAAAATGGAGTATTTTAAACGAACCTGGGCAGAGATCGATCTTTCTGCCATTGAAAAAAACTATAATACCGTTCGCCGCCAAGTGGGGGAGCAGGTTCGGGTAATGGCAGTGGTGAAAGCCGATGCCTACGGGCACGGAGTGACCCATGTTGTGCCTTGCCTCGACCGTTTAGGTGCAGATTTCTTTGGGGTTTCCTGCCTGCAGGAGGCAATGGAACTGCGCCGAATGGGTATTACAAAACCTATTTTGATCTTGGGCTATACCCCTGCTAACCAGTTTCCTGTACTGGCAGAACAAAATATCAGCCAAACGGTGTTTTCGGCTGAGGATGCGGCGCAATTAAGTAAGGTAGGGGTGTCTTGCGGCTGCCCCGTTAAGATCCATGTGGCTTTGGATACCGGAATGGGGCGGATCGGCTTTGATTCCTTTGATGCACATAAGGCGGCGGAGGAAGTAAAAAATGTCGCCGCTCTTCCGGGTGTGGAGCTGGAGGGGCTGTTTACCCACTTTTCAGTAGCAGATACTGATGGGGAAGAAGCCTATACAGAGGCGCAACTGATGCGATTTTTACAGGTGCGGGATCTTTTGGCAAAAAGCGGAATACACCCTCTTTGCCACGCCTCCAACAGCGCCGGCACGTTTTTAGATGCAAAATATCACCTGGATATGATCCGGGCGGGAATTGTACTTTATGGGCATGAACCGGGCGGACGCAGTAATCCCTTTAGCCCTGCCATGACAGTGAAGACCCTGGTGTCTTTTGTAAAAGAACTGCCCGCCGGTCGGGATATTAGTTACGGTCGCCGTTATACTACCGATAAAACCATGCGGATCGCCACCCTATGCGCCGGGTATGCCGACGGGTACCCCCGGGCTCTTTCCAATAAAGGCGTGGTGCTGATCAATGGAAAGCCGGCACCGGTGATCGGCAATGTGTGTATGGATCAAATGATGGTAGATGTAACCGATGTTCCCTGCCGGGCAGGGGATGAGGCTGTTTTAATGGGCGGCGGCATTGATTTTAACGAACTTGCCGCTGAACTGGGCACCATTCACTATGAGTTGATCTGTGGGATCAGTAAACGGGTTCCAAGAATTGTAAAGCAGAGGAAATCATGAATATTGTACATTTAAAATATGCAGTGGAAATAGCCAAAACAAAGTCCATCAGTAAGGCGGCGGAAAATCTTTATATGGGTCAGCCCAATTTGAGCCGTGCCATTCGTGAATTGGAAGAAAACCTGGGGATCACTATCTTTAACCGTACCACGAAAGGGATCACCATTACGCCGGATGGAGAGGAATTTTTGCAATATGCAAAACGGATCATAGCCCAGGTAGACGAAATGGAAGAACTGTATCAAAACGGGCGCTCCCACCGAAAGTATTTTTCCCTTTCCTGCCCCCGTGCCAGTTATATCTCCGAAGCCTTCGCCACCTTTGCCTCCGGCATGGGCACCGAAGAACCGGCGGATATTTATTATAAAGAAACCAATTCCATGCGTACCATCTCCAATGTGGTGAAAGAAGAGTTTAATTTGGGGATCGTGCGGTATCAGGAAACTTTTGAACAATATTTCAATAATCAGTTCCAAGAGAAGAAATTAGTATGCGAAACGGTGGCGGAATTTTCTTACCGATTGCTGATGAGTAAGGATCATCCTTTGGCGGAACAAAAACATATTGCACCGGAAGATCTGGCGCCGTATTATGAAATCTGCCATGCGGATCCCTATGTGCCTTCCTTGCCCTTTATCGACGTAAAAAAAGCGGAGCTTTCGGAGTATGTGGATAAGCGGATCTATATTTATGAGCGGGCAAGTCAATTTACCCTTTTGCAGCGTATGCCCAATGCATTTATGTGGGTGTCTTCCATTGCACCGGAAACCTTGGGGCAGTTTGGTTTGGTGCAAAAACGCAGTTCAGCAAACCAGCGTGTTTATAAGGATGTACTGATCTACCGTCAAGGGTACCGCCTCACCGAGCTGGATCGGGAATTTATGGAGATCCTTTCTAAAACCAAAAATAAAATGATGTAAACAATAGCCTCTGCAATGATGCAGGGGCTATGTCTTTTGTGGCATAAATCTATGCCGAAATAGCATTTCTCAAAAGAAAAGGAGTTTGATATAATGCAAACAGTAAAAGTTTGATAAGGAGATAAAAGCACATGGAAAATAATACTCATATCATTGTTGACAGTGTGGAACGGTTAGAAGAAGAACTGGTTCGGGTTCGCAAAGCCCAAGCCCTCTTTGCCACCTATACTCAGGAGCAGGTAGATACCATTTTTAAGGCTGCTGCCGTTGCGGCAAACAAAATGCGGATCCCTCTGGCAAAGGAAGCGGTTGCAGAAACCGGCATGGGTATTGTGGAGGATAAGGTGATCAAAAATCACTACGCTTCTGAATATATTTACAATGCTTATAAAGATACAAAAACCTGCGGAGTGATTGAGCGTGACGAAGCCTTTGGTACCATCAAAATTGCCGAGCCTATCGGTGTGATCGCCGCAGTTATTCCTACCACCAACCCCACCTCTACGGCAATCTTTAAAACCTTGCTGGCACTGAAGACCCGTAACGGTATCATCATTAGCCCTCACCCCCGTGCTAAAGGCTCTACCATCCATGCCGCACAGATCGTATTGGAGGCGGCTGTGGCTGCCGGCGCTCCCGAAGGGATCATCAGCTGGATCGATGTGCCCAGCCTTGAAATGACCAACACTGTTATGAAGGAGTCCGATATTATTTTGGCTACCGGCGGTCCCGGTATGGTAAAAGCGGCATACTCCAGCGGCACCCCTGCACTGGGTGTTGGTGCAGGCAATACCCCCGCTATCATTGATGATACTGCCGATATTAAACTGGCAGTAAACTCCATTATCCACTCCAAAACCTTTGATAACGGCATGATCTGCGCCTCCGAGCAATCGGTGATCGTATTGGATTCCATTTACGATACCGTAAAGAAGGAATTTGCCGATCGTGGTTGCTACTTTCTGAACGAAGAAGAAACCGAAAAGGTGCGTAAAACCATTATTGTAAATGGTGCCTTGAATGCCAAGATCGTGGGACAACTGCCGGTAACGATTGCCGCCCTTGCCGGAGTAACTGTTCCGGAAACCACCAAGATCTTGATCGGTGAAGTGGAATCGGTAGAGATCAGCGAAGAGTTTGCCCATGAAAAACTTTCTCCCGTACTGGCTATGTATAAAGCCGCTTCCATTGAAGATGCCTTCGATAAAGCGGATCAGCTGATCGCCGACGGCGGCTTTGGTCATACCTCCTCTATCTATTTGAATGCAGTGACCGAGCGGGCTAAATTAGATGCCTTTGCCGTACGGATGAAGACCTGCCGTATCTTGGTAAATACCCCTTCTGCACAGGGCGGCATCGGAGATCTTTATAACTTTAAATTGGCGCCCTCTCTCACTTTGGGCTGCGGCTCCTGGGGCGGAAACTCCGTTTCCGAAAATGTGGGCGTAAAGCACCTGCTGAACATTAAAACTGTTGCCGAGAGGAGAGAGAATATGCTGTGGTTCCGTGCACCCCAAAAGATCTATATGAAAAAAGGCTGTTTGCCTGTTGCTCTTGACGAACTGAAGAATGTACTGGGCAAAGAGAGAGTATTTATTGTAACCGATACATTCCTTTTCGAGAATGGGTATACCAAACCCATTACCGACAAGCTGGATGAAATGGGTATTATCCACACCACTTTCTCCAACGTACAGCCCGATCCCACCTTGGCAAACGCCAAAGAAGGTGCGGCACAAATGAATTCCTTTAAGCCGGATTGTATTATTGCGCTGGGCGGCGGTTCCGCCATGGATGCCGCCAAGATCATGTGGGTTCTTTATGAGCATCCCGAAGCGGACTTCATGGATATGGCCATGCGTTTTGTGGATATTCGCAAAAGAATTTACACCTTCCCCAAAATGGGCGAAAAAGCGTACTTTATTGCAGTTCCCACCTCTGCCGGTACCGGTTCCGAGGTTACTCCCTTTGCTGTTATTACCGATGAGAGCACCGGCGTAAAATACCCGTTGGCTGATTATGAATTACTGCCCAACATGGCAATTATTGATGCAGATCTGCATATGAATGCGCCCAAGGGTCTTACTGCAGCCTCCGGTATCGATGCGGTTACCCACGCCTTAGAAGCCTATGCTGCTATGTTGGCTACCGATTATACTGATAGCCTGGCGATCCGCTCCCTGCAGATGATCTTTGAATATCTGCCCCGTGCCTACGATAACGGTGTTAACGACCCCGTTGCCCGGGAAAAGATGGCAAACGCTGCCACCATGGCAGGTATGGCTTTTGCCAATGCATTTTTGGGTGTATGCCACTCTATGGCGCATAAATTGGGTGCATTCTATCATTTGCCCCATGGCGTTGCTAATGCACTGATGATCGACGAGGTTCTGCGCTTCAATGCCAGCGAAGTTCCTGCCAAAATGGGTACCTTCTCCCAGTATGACCATCCCCATACCTTAGCACGCTATGCCGAGGTTGCCGATGCATTGGGCGTTCAGGGTAAGACCGATGAAGAAAAATTAGAAAATCTGATCAAAAAGATCGATGAATTGAAAGAAAAGGTTGGTATTAAAAAGACGATTAAAGATTACGGTGTGGATGAAAAGGAATTTCTGGATCGCCTGGACGATATGGTTGAGCAGGCATTTGATGACCAATGCACCGGCGCCAACCCCCGCTATCCGTTGATGAGCGAGATCAAGCAAATGTACTTGAACGCCTATTATGGCACCCATGAGAATGTATAAGGAGGATGCAGAAAATGAAATTGGATAATATTATTGCCCAAAGAACCCATAAAACCGTTTATCGGGATGGTGACCGTGCTTTAAAGGTTTTTGATGCCGATTTTTCCAAGTCCGATATTCTCAACGAAGCATTAAATCAGGCTCGTGTGGAAGAAACCGGCCTGAATATTCCCCATGTACTGGAAGTTACCACCATGGAAGATGGCTGCTGGGTGATCGTTTCGGATTACATTGAGGGTGAGACCCTTGCCCAGTTAATGGAAAAGAATCCCGATAAACTGGATGAATATCTGGAATTATTCGTGGATCTGCAGATCAGTGTGCACAACAAACGGGCGCCTTATTTGAACAAGCTTAAGGATAAAATGAATATGAAGATCTCCATGGCAGAGTTGGATGCCACCACTCGGTATGAACTTCATACCCGCCTGGAGGGTATGAAAAAGCATACCAAGGTATGCCATGGTGACTTCAATCCCTCTAATATCATCATCACACCCGACGGTACGCCTTATATTCTGGACTGGTCCCATGCCACCCAGGGTAATGCCTCTGCCGATGTGGCACGTACCTACCTGCTGTTCTGCCTGCAGGGAAAAGAAGAACTGGCTAAAAAATATTTGAATCTTTTCTGCCAAAAGAGCGATACTGCCAAGCAGTATGTGCAAAAATGGCTGCCCATCGTAGCGGCTTCTCAGTCTGTTAAGGGAAAACCCGAGGAACGGCAATTTTTGCTTTCCTGGGTAGATGTGGTTGATTACGAATAAACAAAAGGGGATGTAAAAAAAGTCCGAACCGCAAAAGGCAAGAAAAAATAAGAACTTTTAACAGCATTCCTTCGCAACAAAATAAAAAAGGAAGAAAAAATATTGCCGAAAGGCAAGTTCTCATAAGGATGTTTTGAATATCCTATGAAATAAGCCGATTGACGAGTGCAAATGAAAAAGAACTGTTCATGAGAAAATCCTCATGAGCAGTTCTTTTCTTATTCCATACAAGAAAATGAATATTTATTTTTCTTGCTATTGCGAGAATTAGCGAAATATGTTAAAATATAATATGAGATTTTGTGCTTTGGAGGTACATAAAAATGAGAAATACAATTAAACAGATTGTTTTCGAGGAATTTTCTAAACTTACCGATCTGATTGAAAAGGATTTTGCGGCTAACTATAAAAGAAAAGTAAATAATTTTCTTCTCAGTCAGATGGATGAAAATATAACAGCAAGTATGGTTTTTGTCAGTAGCTTTGAGTCCAAGAGCGGTTTTGCAATTGAAACTTGCGCCAAGCGCATTGCAAGGCTTAAATTCGGTGAGGAAAATGTTCCCACTATTGTCAATCCTCGAAACCTTCGGCACAATATTGATGAAACAAGGATATCAGGACAGATTGTTGTTACTGATGTTGATACACATAATGGTAATCTTCGCGGAGAAATTTCTGCTTTTAGAGCTAACAATGAGGCAAGAGGTGCGGGCAAACTGCGTGTAGAAAGCGGTGTTACCCAGAGCAGTATCAAAGAACACCTTCTTCCTCTTTCTGAAAAGTATCGCACCACCGAAATCTATTCAAAGCCAGTAGATTTAGCTTTCTTTGACGGAACAGAATGGAATGTGATGGAACTTAAGGCTGGTGGAGATCTTGATAGTTCCAATGCACCTTCAAATGTTGAAAAACTGCTTACCATTTATGTGGATATGGGTATTGAAAACTGCAAAGCCTATTTCGCTACGCTTTACAACAAAGACGGAGAAGGAAACACTTGGAAAGGTGCTGTTAAAAAGCATTTGGCATATCCCGAAATGTTCTTAATTGGCAAAAATCTTTGGACAAAAATTCTCCCTGACGGTATTTCTTTTGAAGAATTTGAGGAGATTTACAAAGAGGCTTTGGAAGAAATCGGGTTAAATGACCGCATTGTTGAAATGATCAACAAGTGTATTAATAGTTGATATGTATAAGGTTGAAAAAATTAAATCAAAGAAATACACTCTTGTCAACGGAGATTGTCTCAATTATTTGAGTCAAATTCCGGACAATAGCATTGATCTTATTTTAACTGATCCTCCGTATAACATTGCGCAATATTCTACAGGTAACATTGATTTGCCAGGCCGAAGTGCTCTTAATAACGACTTGGGAAAATGGGATCTTAAAGAAATTGATCCTTTTGCTATGTTGGATGATTTTAAAAGGATACTAAAGCCGGACGGCAATATTTTCGTATTTACAAGTTACAATCTAATAGGAAAATGGCACGCAGCTTTTGATAGTGAGTTTGATACATTTCAATTTTTCGTATGGCACAAGACTAATCCTGCACCGAAGATATTCAAAAATGGATTTTTAAATAGTTGCGAAATGATAGCGTGTATGTGGAACAAAGGTCACAAATGGAATTTTACAACTCAAAACGAAATGCATAACTTCTTTCAAAGTCCTATATGTATGCGTCCAGAGCGTCTATCCAATCCTAAGCATCCTGCTCAGAAGCCTGTTGCACTTCTCGAACATATTATCAATATCGCTTCTAATGAGGGCGACGTCGTATTCGATCCGTTTATGGGCGTTGGATCTGCAGGTGTGGCAGCATTAAAAAGTGGACGTAAATATATCGGAATAGAAATTGAAAAAAACTATTTCAAAGCAGCTGTAAAGAGAATAGATGGAGTGGAAAATAAAAATGACTGAAATAACAAAGGATTTGCTCTACAATAAAATGCTAAGCGAATTAAATGGTTTAGCACAGAATGTTGTTGCCAATTTTCAAGACAATATGTCCAACAGAGAAAACAATCCGTTTTTAATCTTCGATGATACTAACATAAAAAAATATATGGCATTAGGACGGAGCGTTGACTCACAATTAGGCAATAGGCTACAACGAATAATTTTCTTTATTGCACGAATGAGGTACAAAACCGAACATGTTCCTAATATCGTTGAGATCAATATCACAGATCGTGCGGCGAGAAACATTGAATGTGTACTATATAGTGTTAGTTGTGATTTGCCTGTCGAAGAGCAGAACAAAGGATTTAATCCTTATAGGCAATACATTTATGTAGATACACACTCATCTGAAAGAGATATAAAAAGAAGTTTAAAAATCAAGGCAAGATCTACATCTTTACATATAGAAAGATATCAGTTTTATGGCATTGCTAACGATGCAATGAACAATTTACTAAACAACAAGGTGCACGGGAAGAAACTTCCTGTTGATTTGCTGTTCTTCGATTGCGCAGATGGAACATTAGACGGAGCAAATGCTTTCGAAATAAAAATGGGCGGTAATCTTGATACAAAAAATTCTGAAAGCAATGCCGAAGAAGTGAAAAGGCTTTCCGGTTTGTTCAGTTTCTTAACAAATTGTTCTGCTTATTTCGCAACTTGTTATGGGGAGTGTTCTGCTGCGGTCAAAAGCGATTTGGAAGAAATCCTTGGTGACAATACAATTTGTAACAACCGCACATTCTGGGATAAAATTATTCCTCACGATAAATTTACATATGATGACTTTATTTCAGTTTATGCAAATGCTTTTCAAGCAACCGGTTTAGAAGAAAGCCTACAAAATCTATAAAGGGAGGCAACAGAAGTGAAAAGAGAAATAACTGAAGCAAATTTAATTGAGTTCTTAAAGACTATATTGGAAATTGAAGGAGAAATCACGTTAACAGAATTTAAAAGACGGGTTCCTTTGGCTTTTGATCTCTCGGACTATGACCTTAGTCCTTCTACAACACGACCCGGAGAAGCAATGTATGAGCAACGTTGTAGAAATTTGAATTGTCATAGAAATTTCCCTAAAAACTTGATATCCTATGAGAATTGCGTGTTTAAATCGCGATAAAAATTTAACCTCTCGGTATTAAACCGAGAGGTTTGTAATAATTAGGTGTTCGACGTCTCTATCATTTCGACTTCTAACATTGTAAGTATATTGTTTATCAAAACTTAGAATATTGAAATCTTTCTCATATAAGCCGTTGATAAAGTCGGTGTTTTTGATAACAAGGATAAATTTGGCAAGTGTTTTCTTTAAAGCATGCGCCAGACGTTCTTGATCAAACTTTGTAAAGTCTTTGCCCTCATAATCGGAAAAGTCTGTATCATAAGGGGGATCTAAGAACATGAAGTCATTGCTTGTAAGATTGACATTTTTAAAGAAGTCTTCAAAATCAGAGCAATGAATATCTGTGTTAGCAAATAACTGATCAATTTCTCTATTGAACATGTTATCGATTTTTGCTTTCATGTCTTTTCTGTTGTATGACATGCCGCCATATGGTATGTTAAATTCACCTTTGGAATTATAGCGGAACATAGAGCCGTAACAATATTCTCTGATGAAATAGAAGTTCGCAGCTTGATATTGAACAGATTGATCAGTAATTCTACCGAGACTAATATCATTAAAGATTTTGCGGAAATACATATAATATCCGCTTGTAAATCCGGTAATCAAGTTCTCACATAAATCTTCGGTTGTAAATGGTTTTTTATTGTAGTTAGCAACCGTTCTAACAAATTTGTCTTCAACCATTTGATGAAGGAAAGAATCAAAGTCATCTTTATCTAAAAGAAGTTTCTCACTGAAACCGGAGTTTATTTTATCTGACATACTTGATATCAGTGCTTCTAATGTAGAACTTAACTCGTCCTTTTGAATGGTGCCTTCTTTTAATCTGAAAAAGATATGTAATAATTCGTTTGTTTCTTTGCTACATACAGATACTATATTATTAAAACTGTTATTGTAGCACATCAAAAGATCGTAAAGTTGTTTATCTTGATTCTTGATCAGTTTGTAATATTGAATTAAAGATTCGGAGATATCGTTGATTGCAGCAGACTTAGGCGCAAGATGAAAGAACAGCGCACCACCGCCAAAAAACGGTTCAATATATCGTTTGAAATCAGGAATAAGATGTTCAATCTTATCAATTTCTCTTGATTTTCCACCAGGCCATTTAATGATTGGATTCACGATATCACCTCGATTCTCTTACAGTATAACACAAAACAAAAAAATATGAAAGCCTTTTTGATTAATTTCATAAATTTCCTCCTCATTAATAGGTTTGATGTATGTTAACTTGGAGAAAAGGAATTGTCAAGTTTTATTTAATCACAGCGAACAAATTCAAAGGAGGTTTGCAATATGATAACAAAACTTATTGAAGAGATAAACGTAGCTTTATCTTATAATTTATATTTTGCAGCGCTATCATTAGCACTAACCCTACCTGATATATGTGGCAAAGCTGAATATCCAGATAAAGGGTCTACAAGTCGATACAAACTTTGGTATGATGAGTATATAGGTCAATACGAAAAGTCTCCGTCTGTTGAAGGCGGTCCAGATATGCCCTATTTAAGTGGAGAAATTGTGTATAATTTTAGAAGTTCGCTGTTTCATCAAGGAAATCCTAATCTTGATAATGACGAATATAAACAACGCCACAATAAAAAAGATTGTCCTATTGAACACTTTAAAATAGTTATTGAAACTGAAAAACCTTTTAAAATATATGGTGGCGAAGCAGGAACGCTAACAATAGATAATGATGGCGTAGAGCACCGAGAATACAGAGTAAGCGTTAGAAGACTTTGTATGATTCTATGTTTGTCAGCAGAGAATTACTATAAAAATAACAAGGAAAAGTTCACCTTCTTTAATTATTCTATTTTAGATTGGGACAAGTATATAAACAGCCTTCCAAAACAAGATCGTGAAATGATGCTTGAAGAAGTATTGCCAAAGAGTTAACGATGAAGCGAGATAAAAAGAGGTTGTAGTTTATGCATAGGATAAGCAAAAATAAGAAAGAACAAATTGCCAATAATATTGTTGCGTTTATGGATGAAGATACGCCTTTATCGCCGGAATCCATTTCATTTATATACAACTGGGTTATGAGTGACGGAGCTGAAAAAACCAAATCTTACTATGATGTTTGGGATATTGTCTTAAAGATATATTTACCACAAGAAAGACCTGTTTTATTTCGATCATGCAGAAGACTTTCCAATCGGCCTATACAAAGTTTTACCGGGAAATTACGTTCGGCTGAAAAATTTTCAGAAAATCAGTCGGGACATTTGTTGATTTGTGACACGAAAGAGTATCTTCAATTTGAAGACGAAAAAGCCGTAGAACACGAACATAGTTTTTTTCCTTTGTGCGAATTTATAAAGAAAGGTACATATTGTGAAAAACCTTATTTTCGCGAATCCTTCTACGAGCAATATAAGAAAGAGGATGAATATATAGTTCGTGTAAATCACAACTGGTTATACGATTTAAAATGGAACAGGAAAAGAGGATGAATGACAACGGAAATTGGACATAGAGAATTAATTGCCTTTTTGACTAATCAAATGAGCCATCTAACTTCTTTTGCTGATATGTTTGATTTTTATTTGCTCAATAGAAGGGCGCTTAAAGATTGGACATTTATTGTTGCAACAAAAGAGCTGGATAATATGGATCTTTATGCAGGGTTAGAAGAGATATCTGGAATTAGAGAACGATTATTTACCCCATTTGTCAACGAAAGAGTAAGCGTTATTAATGATAGAATATTGAAAAGGTGTTTACGCAGCCATGATTCCAGAGCAAGAATCTTTAGGTGTGTTTCATTTGATACGCAAACAGTAAGTTATATCGAAAAATATTATAAAAACGGCTATGTTCCTTATGACGGTTTCGAGACTGTCATCCAGTTACTTAGGGGTGGTGGCTTAGGAATTGATCATGTACCATACACGATTGAAAACCTTATGTTTGATCTTAGCCGAAAAGAAAGCGTGAAACGCACACTTTTTGCGTATGAGATGCTGGTAGGAGAGAATGCCGGCAATGAAAAGGTATGTTGGGAACAAGTTGGGGCAATCGTTTCGATGTACGAGAAAGAAGAGTTTGAATTCCTTTTTGAAATAAAAGAACAATATAAGATGATATACCTTTCTCTGCTTAAAATGAGCCAAATACAACTGGAGCATCAAAAAGAGTCGGTAGAAAAGAAACTGAAAATATTTATTGAGTTTATTACCACCAAGCTGTGCAGAATTATGCAGCCGGAGATAAATTTAGCTAAAGTCTATTTCTCTAAAGGAAGTAGTTGTGGTTTTTTCGGTAAAATACATATAGGTAACAAAAATATTTTAAAACAACTCAAGAATATGACTTGGGATTTAATGCACCTTCGCTTTATGGATTATTCCAGTATGATGTTTGATGCAAAAAAGGGCGATGTCTTAATTCCGTATTTTTTCACTTATGATAAACGTCTATAAGATATTCGGGAATGTTATAACTTGCAGACGTTAGCAATTAATCCGCATACATATTCTGTTTTCCCAATCTATGCAATGGCAAAAGGGATGCATGATATTCTGCAAGATTATTGTACTTTTGAAAAGCATACAGAACGAATGTGCAAAACTCCAAAGGTTGATATACTAATCGAAGAGTGTGAGAAAGATTTATTGAAATTGATATTATAACAGAAACAGCGCTTACGGCTTACCAATTGAAAAGATGAGCTGTAGGCGTTGTTTTAAAAAACTCTGGACTTATGAAAGGTGTTGTGGTATGTGTTTGTGTTGCAAAAGGAGGTGCAACGCACATGACAACACTTGAAGATTTATACTATGGCAACATCAGTCCGCACGAAAGGTACATCAAGCGAGGAACGAGAGTGGATAAACTCGTCAAGCTGATATGCAAAAATGAAGAAGAACTGAATGCAGGGCTTACGGAAAAGCAGAAAGAAACCTTTGAAAAGTTCAAGGACTGCACAAGTGAACTGTCTTGCATCACCGAGCGTGAGGCATTCAGTTCGGGATTTATCCTTGCCACTCGCATAATGGTGGAAGTGATGCAAGGGTTGGAGGGGGTCGAGGATATATGAGGA
>JAZSRD010000090.1:0-3186 GCA_045538295.1 Eubacteriales bacterium | reverse complement strand
TTTGAGGAGGAATAATATGAAGAAAAAAGATATTGTTTTTGGTGTACTCTGGCTTTTGCTTGGTCTTGTTTTGACCGTTCTGTGCTGTCTGGAAACCTTGGATGAATATTGGAGCGGTATGGGCTCTGCTTTGATGGTCGTTGGTATTGTGCGTCTGCTCCGCAGTTACCGTTTGGGCAGGAGTGAGACTTACCGAGAAAAAAGAGAAGTTGCCGAAACAGATGAACGATTACACTTTATCCGCAACAAAGCTTGGGCTTGGGCCGGTTACTTGTTTATTATCATCTGTGCCTTAAGTACCATCGTCTTCAAACTTTTGGGGCAGGATTTGCTTTGCATGGTTTTTGGCGGCGCTGTTTGTCTGATGCTGGTGCTGTTTTGGGTCTGTTTCTTTATTCTGAAGAAAAAGTATTAAAGCCATTGCGAAAGGATGAATATCTAAATCGGTGAAACTTGCCATAAAAAATGGATACCCATTTGGGTATCCATTTTTTAATTATTGCGGGCACTTTAACCGGCGCCCTTCGGTCTTGTTTGCTCTTGTTCTGCTTTACAAACAGATGCATTTTTGTTATACTCAATTTAGAAAGTAAATGCCTTTTTGTATAATAGCGGAGGATTTCATGAGTATTGTAAATAAGAATGAAAACGGCGAATATGTGCTGGTAGGTAATTATGATATTAATACTGTTTATCTTAGAGAACCAGAACCAGAACATACCCATCAATTTATTGAATTGGTCTATACTCAAAGCGGAAAAGGCATTCACAAGATTAACGGTAGGGAGTATCATGTGAAGAGTGGGGATATTCTTATTGTTAATTTTCATTGCCGTCATGCAATTATGCCGATCGAGAATTTAAGATATGTTGATATTATGCTCAAGCCCGAATATGTAAATGATACGTTAAGGGGAACAGAAGATATTTTTTTATTACTTCAATTGGGGGATTTTTCTGCTCTTTCATCTCGCATTATAAAGGATAATCTTCTGCTGCATTTTGAAGGCAAAGAAAGAAAAAGAATAGAGTTTTTGCTGGAATGGACAGGAGATGAGCAAGCAAAAGGTGCACCCGCAAGCGATTTGATCCTGTATTCGGCGCTTAGGATGCTTCTGAGCCTTGTTTTTCGAAAAATGGCAGAAAATCAAAATGTGCGGATTACATTGAACGATCATCTTCTCGATTATATGAAACAAAACTGCGCCAACAGATTGATCATAAAGGATCTTGCTGCCAAATGCGGCTATACTGCAGAGCATTTTTCAAGGATGTTTAAAGAATATACCGGAAAAACTCCTGTTTCATATATGATGGAATGCAGAATAAACAAAGCTAAGGAGCTTCTTATTAAAACTGATCAATCAATTGATACAATAATGTTTGAATGCGGATTTTCAAATAGAACCACATTCTTCAAAAAATTCTCAGAAATGGAAAAAACAACGCCGTTGCAGTTTAGAAAAAATCAAAAATAAATACTTTTTTTGTCATTAAATTCACTTGTTTTCGTGATAGCTTCAATAATATAATTGAATAAACCCTATTATATTTTGGAGGTATAAAATGAAAAACTATGATATAGCAGCCTACATATGGCCCGCTTATACCGGCAAAGAGCCTAAGACACGCATCTTCTGGCCGGAGGGGAATGGCGAATGGGAGACGGTACGGGCAGCAAAGACCCTTTACCCCGAGCATAAATGGCCCCGCGTTCCTCTTTGGGGGTATACGGAGGAGGCGGATCCCTATGTGATGGAGGCACAGATCAATGCTGCCGCTGATCATGGGGTGAATGTTTTTATCTATGATTGGTACTGGTTTGATCAGCAACCTTTTCTGGAGCAGTGCCTCAACGAAGGCTACCTTAAGGCACGCAACAACGATCGAGTGAAATTCTTTTTAATGTGGGCAAACCATACTGCCGATTCGCTTTGGGATCGCCGCACAGCGCATCTGCACATCCCCATATGGGACGGAGCGGTGGATCGCAGAAATTTTGAGATCATTGTGGATCGCACCATCGAAAAATATTTTTCTCAGCCTTCTTATTATAAGATTGATGGTAAGCCGGTGTATATGCTCTTTGATATCCCTAATTTTATTCGTGGAATGGGCGGGGTGGAAGAGGCTTTGGATGCCTTGCAATATTTCCGCAATAAAACGAAAGAGGCAGGCTTTCCCGGAATGGAACTTTTAACTAGTCTGCGGGATGATGCTTTTCGTGATCGCAAGCTAAACGAGGACTATGATATTCGCCGTTTTATGAATGAAGCCTTCGACGGCTGCACCCACTATAATTTTTACGATTATGCCAAGATGAACCGCTCCTATCCTGAAATCTTAGAGGATGTGAAGGCAGAATGGAAGAAGATCGAGGAACAAATGGATCCGCATTTTTATCCTCATGTTTCCTTGGGATGGGATAATTCCTTGCGGTTTGAAGGGCCACACAGAAAGTGGATTTGCTACGATAATACCCCCGAAAACGTGCAAAAGGGCTTTGAATTGGCAAAGGAATACATCGATTCTCATGAGCTACCTGCCCCGCTGGTGGTGGTCAACAGCTGGAACGAATGGACAGAGGGCAGCTATTTGCAACCGGATGATCTGAATGGCTACGGTTATCTTGAAGCGATTAAAAAGGTTTTCCTAAACAACAAATAAGTAATGTGGCATCTTCTTTTTATTACACTTTTCCTAAAAAACAAACGATATCTTTTTCGGTGCAACGTGCCAACATTGCGAACCGTTTTAGATATCGGCGCAAGAAATCCAGTAACCACAACGGTTACTGGATTTTTTTATCCCATTTTTTCAAGTGAAACTGGGTAGATATCCTAAGAACAAAACGGCTTTCGGGGAGGGCTTGAACTACTTGCCTTGATAAAAACGTAAAATTCTGCTACAATTTATAAAAATGTATTGACTTTTACCTAACGTAAAAAACTATAATTTTGGTGCAAATGGAGGTGTTTCTATGAAAATAAAATCAGTATGCGAATTAACCGGTCTTACCGATCGCACGATTCGTTACTATATTGAAGAAAAACTGATATCTCCCTTGTACACCGAGAATTATTTGGGTCGTAAAACCTATAGCTTTTCCGAAAAAGACATTAAAGACTTAAACGATATTGCCGTTTTGCGAAAATTTGATTTCACTTTGGAGGAGATAAAATCGGT
>JAZSRD010000103.1:0-16692 GCA_045538295.1 Eubacteriales bacterium | reverse complement strand
AAGTAATAGGTAAGAGGTAATAAGTATTGCGGCTCCGCCGCTTTTATGCTTAAGAAAAAGCCGTGAACTTCACGGCTTTTTATATTTCTTCATCATCTATATACTGCATAATATCTTCAACATTACATTTCAGGATTTTGCAAAACATTTCAATCGTGTGGGTACTCACGCTTTCGTTTCGCTTTAATCTTGTGATTTGTGCGGGACTAATGTTATATTTTTTTATAAGAGTGTATTGAGTAACGCCTTTTTCTTTCATAGTCTGCCATAATTTATCATAGGAAATCATAATTTTCAATCCTCCCTATTGACAATGATAACCGATCATGGTATATAATTATATTAACCAATATCGATTAATATAAAGGAGGACAAGTAAATGTTTTGTAGTAAATGTGGCAAGGAACTTGAAGACAATGCAAAGTTTTGTGCTGAATGTGGTGATGAAATTCACAAAATATCTGAGGAGGGCAATATAAAAAACAACAAAAAAACAGATGTCCATTTAATTGTGTCATATATTATTTCACCAATAATTTTGGTTCTACGGTTTTTATTTGAACAAGAAGTTCGCTGGAGTCCCAGTCGTGGTGTTATCGCATATGATAATATGTTAACACCTGCAATGAAAATTGTTGTTGGTATTTTAGCAATAGGTTTAATTATTTTTTCAAATGTAGGTATAAAATACAAACAACCTAAAACGAGAAAAACTATTAAAGTAATGAATATAGTGAATATTATTTTGAGTTTCGTTATAATAATTTTCTCATATTAAATCGGTATTCTGAGAATCTCGGTTTTCGACCAGTTCTTTTTCGGACACGAATGACAAAGCCCCAAGGACGATAAGTTCTTGGGGCTTACTTCTTACCTATTACCTCTTCACTCTTACCTCAAAAAGTCCTTGGGGCTTTGGAAAGTAATAAGTAAGAGGTAATAAGTATTGCCCCTCCACCGCTTTTATGTTATAATACACCTTAGGCGGTGATTTGATGAAAAAAGTAATAATAATAGGTTGCCCGGGAAGTGGGAAGAGCACATTTTCAAGGGCTTTGGCAGAAAAAACCGACTTGCCGCTGTTTCATTTGGATTTGTTATATTGGAATTCTGATAAATCTACCGTATCCAAAGAAGTGTTTTTGGAAAGATTAAGCCAAGTTTTGGAAGAAAAATATTGGATTATTGACGGTAATTACGGAGCAACCCTTGAAATGAGATTAAAAGCTTGTGATACGGTTTTCTTTTTGGATTATCCGCTTGAAGTATGTTTGGAAGGTATAAAAGCGAGAAAGGGAAAGCCCCGCGCAGATATACCTTGGTTTGAAAAATCCGATGAAATTGATGAAGAGTTTATGGATTTTATAAGGGATTATAATATAAAGAGCAAACCTAAAGTCATCGATTTATTAGGTAAGTATAATGACAAAAATATTATTGTGTTCAATAATCGTATTGAATCCGAAAAATTTCTGTCACAGATTTAGTTAAAAGGAAGAGAGATAGAGTACAATACAAAAAAGTATGAAAAATATTCAGATTCCTATTCGATCAATCATTCAAGAATTAGATGCCTATTTAAACCGGGAGGATTATGAAAATGCCAACCGGTTGCTTCACCATTGGAAAGACGAGGCAAGGCGTGTTGGTGATCATGCCGGTGAACTTTCTATATTAAGTGAAATCATGGGTTTTAGCCGTAGGATCCAAGATCAAGAGAGCGGCATCTCGGCGGTTTGGCGCGGATTTGAACTAATTGAAAAATTAAATTTAAAAGGTCCTTCAGCCGGAACCATCTATTTAAACGGTGCCACCACACTTAAAGCATTTGGTCAAGCAGCAAAAGGACTCCATTATTATGAAAAAGCCGGGGAACATTATCACCAATCTATTCCCAAAGAGGATCCTCTATGGGGCGGTTACTATAATAATTACGGTCTTGCTCTTGCAGATGTGAAACGGTTCGATGAGGCATTGGATTGTTACCAAAAAGCGATAAATATTATGGCGAAGAAGGAAAACGGTGTTTTGGAAATTGCGGTTACGTTAATGAACATAGCCGAACTGTATGAGCAGATGGGGGAATGTGATGCCCTGATCCACTGTGCCTTGGATCAAGCGTTGGAATGTTTAAATGAAACCACTTTGGATCAAAACGGCTATTATGCATTTGTTTGCCGCAAATGCGCCCCCACGTTTGGCCATTACGGCAGGGGAGATGTGGAGCGAGAATTAAACGAAAGGGCAGATAAAATTTATGAGAGGAATTGAACTATCATCCGCTTATTTTAACGCCTACGGTTTGCCGATGATTCGCAAAGAATTTCCGCATCTTGAAGATAAGATCGCCGCCGGATTGGTGGGGCGCGGTTCCGAGTGTTTTGGTTTCGATGATGATATTTCTCGAGACCATGATTTTGCTCCCGGATTTAAGATTTTCTTGAAGCGGGCGGATTATGAATTGTGCGGCGAGGCATTGCAGGCGGCCTACAATAAATTACCCAATGAATATTCAGGGGTAAATTTACAAGGGAAAAGCTACGGTTATGTCGATAAACACGGTGTATTTTCTATTGGAGATTTTTATCAAGATCACATTGGTTTACAGCGTGCGCCGGAGCACTGGCGAGAGTGGTTTTATATTCCGGAATATGCTTTAGCAACCGTTGTTAACGGTAAGGTTTTTGTGGATAATTTAGGGCAGTTTTCTGCTATTCGTTCAACGCTGCAAAAGGGGTATCCCCAAGATGTCTTACTTAAAAAGTTGGCCGGTAGGCTGGCGCTGATGGCACAATCGGGGCAATATAATTACAGCCGTTGCATTCAACATGGCGAAATGGGTGCTGCAAGGCTTGCGTTGTATGAATTCGTGCAACATACGATCCACGTGATCTTTTTGTTGAATAATGCTTATGCGCCTTTTTATAAATGGCAATTTCGTGCCATAATGGATCTTACGACTTTGAGCAATATGGGCGTTGAATTAGAAAACCTTTTGATGGCCGGCGATTTCGAAAATAATAAAGTAAAAATAGAAGAAATATCCAATAAAATCACAATAGAACTGCGCCGTCGCAGGTTAACAAATTCCACTGATCTTTTTTTGGAGAGCCACGCCATTGAACTTTCAAAGCTGATCCGAGATCCGGAAATCAGTGCACTACATTTAATGGAAGTAGGCGAATAATAGAGGCAGCCTTTGAATAGGCTGCCTTTTTATTTAAATACCAAGTTCTTTTATTGCAGCAAGGAGACGCTTTTCAGTCATATGGCTGCAAGGTACCAAAGGAAGGCGTGGTTCGCCGGCGGGAAATCCCATCAGATGAACAGCATATTTAACGGGAATAGGGTTTACTTCGGCAAACAATGCGCGGATCAACGGCATTAATCGTAGCTGGATCTTTAGTGCTTCTTCTTTTTCCCCCTTTTGAAAGTGCGTACAAATGCTCTGAATTTCCTTGGGAACCACGTTGGATGCAACTGAGATCACACCGTCGCCACCCAAAGCGAGGGCGGGGATGATCGAATCGTCATTTCCGCTGTAAAGTGATATACCTTTACAGTGTTCAACAATGCCCAATATGTTATCGATGTTGCCCGATGCTTCTTTTATCCCAATAATTTTAGGGTGTTCCGTTAAAATTTTACAAGTTTTTGCGTCTATGTTCATTCCCGTTCGACCGGGTACATTATAGAGCAAAATCGGCGTATTTACTTGATCCGCCACAGTCCAATAATGATGGATCAAGCCTGAGGGCGTTGTTTTATTATAGTATGGAGTTACGATCAACAGCCCATCGGCACCTTGCTTTTCTGCCTCAAGGCTTAGTTTTAATGTACGAGTAGTGTTATTGGTTCCTGTTCCAGCAATCAGCGGTACTCTTTTGCGAATGATCTCGTTAGATTTTGCAATCAATATGCTGAATTCTTCAAAGGTTAAGGTGCTTGCTTCTCCAGTGGTCCCTGCAATCACCAAAGCAGATATACCATTTTCAATTTGATGCTCAATTAACTGGGATAATCCATTAAAATCAATAGATCCATCTTTTGAAAAGGGGGTAATTAATGCAGTGGCAGCGCCGGTAAATAACTTTTGTTTCATAAGATCGTTCTCCACTTATAAAAATATATTGAAATATTATTAGTTTCCATTTATAATATTATGATAGATATATCAAAATGATGATGAATTAATAAATGAGGTATAGCTTTTGTGAAAGTAGAAGATTTTAATTATATTTTGCCGGAAGAGTTGATTGCTCAAACCCCTCTGGATCAGCGGGATCACTCTCGTCTTTTGGTGTTACATAAAGAAAACGGTTCTATAGAGCACCGTCATTTTTACGATATTTTAGATTGTTTAAATCCCGGCGATTTGTTGGTTGTGAACGACTCGAAGGTAATTCCCGCCCGCATTTTCGGCACCCGCAGAGAAACGGGTGGCGTAGTTGAAGTGTTACTATTAAAAGCCTTAGAGGAAAATGTATGGGAAGTATTGGTTAAACCGGGCAAAAAAGCACGTCCGGGCCAATTTTTGCAATTTCAAGAAGATATGACCGGCGAGGTTTTGGAAATTTTGGAGGATGGTAAGCGAAAGATCCGTTTTTCTCATCATGCATCCACCATATATGAGGTGTTAGATCGTATCGGAAAAATGCCTCTCCCACCTTATATTACCGAGCAACTTCAGGATCAAGGTCGGTATCAAACAGTCTATGCAAGGGAACTTGGATCTGCTGCCGCACCTACTGCCGGGCTTCATTTCACCGATGAGCTTATGAAACGGATCAGGGAGAAAGGCATTAAAATTGCCACAGTCACCTTACACGTGGGGCTCGGTACTTTTAGACCGGTAAAAGTAACGGATATTGCCGATCATATTATGCATAAAGAATTCTTTTCTATTCCCGAAGAAACAGTACGCTTAATTCAAGAAACAAAATCTGCCGGCGGTCGGGTCATCGCGGTGGGCACAACTGCCACACGTACTTTAGAGAGCGGTTTTGATGATTTATATAATTGTGTTCAAAATGCGGGTGATACAGGAATTTTTATCTATCCGGGATACCGGTTTAAGATCGTTGATGCGTTGATCACTAACTTTCATCTCCCCAAAAGTACATTAATGATGCTGGTAAGCGCACTGGCAGGGAGAAAAAACATTATGAATGCATATCAACAAGCGGTTAATGAGAAATACCGCTTCTTCAGCTTTGGCGATGCCATGTTTATTTGTGATTAGGAGAATGTGAATGTTTAAATTGATTAAAAAAGAAGGACTTGCACGCCTTGGCACCTTTGAAACGGTTCATGGTACGGTTCAAACGCCGGTTTTTATGAATGTAGCCACTTGTGGTGCTATTAAAGGCGCAGTATCGGCGCCGGATCTCAAAGACTTAAAGTGCCAAGTTATGCTGTGTAATACCTATCATTTGCATTTACGCCCCGGCGATAAGTTGGTCAAGGAGTTAGGCGGACTTCATAAGATGACACGATGGGATGGCCCGATCTTAACAGATAGCGGCGGTTTTCAGGTGTTTTCCTTATCAAAACTTAGAAAGATCACCGAGGAAGGCGTTACTTTTTCTTCTCATATAGATGGGCGCAAAATCTTTATGGGCCCGGAAGAAAGCATGCAGATCCAATCCAATTTAGGCTCTACCATTGCCATGGCATTCGATGAGTGCGTTGAAAATCCTGCTTCCTATAATTACGCCAAGCAATCCGCCGAAAGAACCGTTCGTTGGCTTGAGCGGTGCAAGGTGGAACATGAGCGGTTAAATGCACAGCCTGGTGTTTGCAATCCGAATCAACTTCTTTTTGCAATCAATCAAGGAAGTGTTTATAGCGACCTGCGGATCGAGAATATGAAAGAAATTGTTAGGGTGGGCGCAGATGGCTATGCGATCGGTGGTCTTGCCGTTGGCGAAACGGCAGAAGAAATGTACCGTGTATTAGATGATGTAATTCCTTATGCCCCGGAGGATAAGCCCCGCTATTTAATGGGCGTAGGCACTCCGGTGAACATTTTAGAAGGTGTAGCACGGGGCGTGGATTTCTTTGATTGTGTAATGCCTGCCCGAAATGCTCGCCACTCCCACGTATTTACAAGCAATGGCGCCATGAATTTATTGAATAAAAAATACGAATTAGACGAGCGCCCGTTGGATGAGCATTGCAACTGTCCCACGTGTCAAAACTTTACCCGAGCATATATACGCCACCTCTTTAAAGCGGGGGAGATGCTGGCAATGCGCCTTTGTGTTATGCACAATCTCTATTTCTATAACGATTTAATGGAACAAATCCGCGCCCACCTGGCTGCCGGTGATTTTTATGCCTGGAAAGAAATAAAGGTAAAGGATTTATCAAAGCGGATTTAATGGTTGACAATCCAAATCTTTTTCGATATAATGCATATAAATAATAATAAGGAGATTTTAAAATGGCTGAATTTATTGCAAATTACGGTGGTATGATCCTGATTCTTGTTGTAATGGTAGGCTTCACCTTTATGATGAGCAGAAAGGATAAAAAACGCCAGGAAGAGCGTAAAAATATGCAGAATAACCTGGAGGTTGGTGATACTGTATTAATGGAATGCGGTATTGTAGGTAAGGTTGTATCTACAAAAGATTTGGAAACTATCGTTATTGAAACCGGTTCCGATAAAACCAAACTTCGCTTTAAAAGATGGGCAATTGCTTCTAAAATCGACGAGTAATTGGCATAATATCAGCACACATCACATAGTTTGTAATATCAACTATGCGGGAGGGTGCTGAAATGAAATATGATGAACCTCAAAAAATCACAGCGCTTGGCGTTGTGATTTTTTCTTTTTTATCATTATTGATCTGTTTTGGGATTATTGCACTAATCGACATTCTTGCGGCATTTTTGGTTTTGAAAACGCCGTTGCCGGAGAGCGTGTTGAAAATAGGCAATGTTCTTGGCTGTGGTGCCGGAATTATTACTTCCACAGCAATGTTGACTGTAAAAGGAAGGATGAAGGGAATTTTATCCGCAGGAATTATAGCTGCATGTATAATAATGATTAAGATAATTGGCAATAATCTGATGGAGCTAAATGGTTATTTTAATTGGAACGGTTTTGCGGGTATTATTTTTACCGTGGTCTTTGCATTGATCGGCGGTGTACTGGGAGCATCGTTGAAAGGACGGTAGAGCGACTGAAATATTGTCAATTTGCATAAACTGCTTTTTTATAAAAACTTTTTTGAAATACCTCTTGACATTTGAAAAACAACATCATTTTGACATATTTTAAGATTATATAACTACATCTTGTGTGTTAAAATGCCCATTGTATAGGTTTACATAATATATACACCGTGGTTTACATAATTGAAATTGGTCAGATTTTACAAAAAAATAAAATCTATCAAAATCGCCTTGATTAACTGATAAAATAGGAGTAAAATAGATACACAATTCAAGAATTTGAGCATTTTGCGTCTTTACATAATTTTTTGGTATATTTGTGGACAATCCCTCATAAAAATTAATGAGGTGATGTTATGAACCGCATAATAGCAGTTATTAAAAGAAATTATGTTCAGGAAAAACCGATCATTCGCTTATATTTTATTCTATATTTGATCGGCGTTTTTGTTGGCACCGGTGCTGCGGTGTTATTGCGAAACGATTTTTCATCGCAAGCACAGCTTTTGTTTAGTCCCGAAAATAGTAGCGAATTTATTTTCGCCTGGTTGCAGCAGTTGTTATGTTTTTTACTCCTGTTTATTTTAGGGCTAACTGTTGTAGGGATACCGCTGTTGCCTTTATATCCGTTATACAAGGGATTTTCAATGGGTCTTCTCATTGCGCTTGCGGCAATATTTTCCGGCGTGCGGGGATTCTTTTTCGGCACGCTGGCATTTTTCGCCCAAAACGCGCTTTATACAGTACTTGGTTACTTTGCTTGTTATTCATCGGCACGCCTTTCCATAACTTTATTTGAACTTATGAAGGGAAGGGGCAAACACGGTACATCTTACAAAGCTTTTATTCGCCATATTTACTGTTTTCTTGTATTGTCCCCCTTGCTTTGTATTGGAGCACTGTGGGAAAGTAAGGCTGTGCCAATATTTTTATCATTATTTTAATTGAAAGGAGGAATATTAAATTGGAACAGACGTATTTAAAATACTGTAATTTTCTAATGAGCAAAAAGGGCACGTCGTCCAATACACTTTCCTCCTACCAACGCGATCTGCGCCAACTAATGAGTTATCTGCAAAAGAACAACGTCGATTCATGGACCAAAGTGACCGATGCAGATCTAAAAACATATTTCGATAACCTCAAAAAGGCAAAAAAGAGCGATGCTACCATATCTCGTTCTATGTCTACCATGCGGTGCTTTTTTAAATATTTGGTTTCCAAAAAGGTAATTACTGCCAATCCCATGGCAGGAATAAAAGGACTAAAAAGTGAAACAAAATTACCTGAGGTTCTCACGAACGAGGAAGTAGAGCTTCTTCTTTGGCAGCCGGATGCATTAACAGCTAAAGGAATTCGCGACAAAGCGATGCTGGAAGTTCTATATGCTTCCGGCATTCGGGTAAGCGAACTGCTTGCGTTAAAAATAAACGATGTGAATTTAGATGTGGGTTATCTAATGATGAACCGCCACGAAGATAATGAACGGATCATTCCAATTTATTCACTGGCGGTACAAGCCCTACGCTCTTATCTCAATGAGGGCCGCCCGCAGCTTGTTACCAACACGAAAGAAAACACCCTCTTTTTGAACACGAGCGGACAACCTATGACACGCCAAGGCTTTTGGAAATTGGTAAAGCAATATACTGCTGCCGCAAAGATTGAAAAAGATATTACGCCTAAAACACTGCGTCATTCCTTTGCTACACATCTTTTAGAAAACGGCGCAGACATCAATATGGTAAAAGACATGATGGGGCATTCTTCCATTGCATCCACAAAGATTTATGCCAAACTTTTAAAAGCCAAATACCTATCTACATACGAAAATTGCCACCCCCGTGCCGTAAAGGTAGGTGATTAAGCATGGGTCTTTTTAATAATTACACAAAAGAGGGAAAAGGCGTTAGTAAGGAAGAGAGCACACCTCGTTTTATACGGTTTTTCCAGATCTTTTTCCGCAAATTTTGGAATTTGATCTCCTTGAATATGCTTTATGTGTTGTTTTGTGTTCCCGTTGTTACCATTGGTCCTGCAACCGCAGGATTTACAAAGATCCTACGTAACTTCGCTCGGGAGGAACATGCCTTTTTATGGGGCGACTTCATTGAAACATTTAAGAAAAATTTCAAGCAAGGCTTTTTGTTTTCGTTATTAGATCTTTTTGTTTATTCTTTTTTGATCTTAGATCTAATGGCAGTTCGTGCTGTTCCTAATCAAATTCTAATGACTCTTTCATTGGCGGCCATCTTTTTATCCCTGACTGTTTGGACCTTCATGCATTACTATATTTATCCCATGATGATCACCTTTCGGCTCACTCTGCGTCAGCTTCTTAAGAATGCATTCATTTTCTGCTGGGCAGGGTTTTTAAGAAACCTGTTATTAACAGTGGCTCTGGTTCTTGTTACCTTGCTTGCAATTCATAATTTAAGTGTGATCTTCTTGTTCTTTTTGTTAATTACTCTTTATTTCTCTTTCTGTGGTTTTTTAATTAACTTCACGGTTTATCCCTTAATTAAAAAACACATGATAGATGGTTTTGATCCCGAAACCGGCGCACGGATCGAGGAAGAAAAATATGAAGGATTTGAAGATGCTGAGTAAATAATAAAAGTGCTTCTGAGCAGTTGCTCAGAAGCACTTTTTTAATCATCTAATTCAGCAAGCCAAATCGCACTTGAAGCATCGGTAGGCATCATCCAATCACCCCGGGGAGATAGGGATACAGAGCCAACTTTTGGGCCGTCTGGCAAGCAAGAACGTTTAAACTGTTGATTGAAGAACCGCCGTAAAAACTGCCGTAGCCAATAAGAAAGTTCCTTATCGGTATATGCCGATCTGTGGGCATGTTTTGCCAAGCGTAGAAGTTTTTGCGGTTTAAACCCAAAACGAACGAAATGATAAAGGTAGAAATCGTGCAATTCATAAGGGCCAACCAAATCTTCGGTCTTTTGAGAAAGCTCTCCTTTTTCATCCACCGGTAACAATTCCGGGGAAACGGGGGTATCCAAAATATCCAGCAGCGTTTCACGCAGAGTTTTGTTTGCATTTTCTGCCTCATATCGCACAATGCACCGCACCAAGGTCTTGGGCACAGAGGCATTCACCCCATACATGGACATATGATCGCCATTGTAAGTTGCCCAGCCTAATGCCAGTTCCGAAAGATCCCCAGTCCCAACCAGAAGACCGCCCCGTTGATTGGCAATATCCATCAAAACCTGGGTTCTCTCACGGGCTTGCGCATTTTCAAAAGTAACATCATACTTGTGTTCATCCTGCTCAATATCAGCAAAATGTTGACGAACCGATTTGGTTATATCGATCTCTTTTAATGTAACTCCTAATTCATTGCACAAGGCAAGAGCATTGTTTTTAGTGCGCGCCGAGGTGCCAAAACAAGGCATGGTTACTGCCAAAACATCAGAGGTAGGCCGATTCAGTAACTTCATAGTACGCACAGCAACCAGCAGAGCCAAAGTGCTGTCTAAACCACCCGAAATACCGATCACCGCACAGGATGCATGGGTATGCTCCAAGCGTTTCTTTAGCCCATATGACTGAATTCGCAAAATCTGTTCAGCACGTTCGTCCAGAAGATCTTTGCAAGCGGGAACAAAGGGATTGGGCTCGTAAAGGCGAACCAAATCTATCGTTTTTTCTTCTTGAGGAAAGAAGATCTCCGTATAGCCGCTTACAGCATCTTGGAAATTTTTATTTCTATTTCTTTCGGCAGTCAAAAGTTGAAGATCGATCTCGGAAATAATCAATTCGTTGGTATCAAAAGGCTTGTTTTCAGCCAAGATCTCCCCATTTTCTGCAATAAAATGATGGCCGGAATAAACCGTATCCTGTGTAGATTCATTAGGCCCTGCATTCGCCATTACATACCCTGCATTTATTCTTGCCGATGTGGATTTTACCAACAATTTACGGTATTCACCTTTAGAAACCGCTTCATTAGATGCAGATGGATTCAAAATAACCGCTGCGCCTACAGAAGCTAAAGTTTGAGAAGGGGAAACAGGTGCCCATAGATCGTCGCCGATCTCCACACCAAAGCAATAACACTCTATCTGTTCATGCCGGAAGAGTAACTCTGTGCCAAAGGGGACTTCTTCATTGTTAATGAACAAAGAATCCGCGCCTGCAAGTTCACTCGCAGAAGAGAATTGGCGATTTTCGGCGGAAAGAAAGGTTTTGGGTACAACGCCAAGAATATTACCTTGAGAAAGAATTGCAGCGCAATTATAAAGTTTGTTTTTGTGGCGAAGGGGCAGACCTACCACAACAACCGGATAAATATCTTCGGTTGCTTTACAAATCGCCATTAATGCATCCAAAGCACGCTCCAGCAACAATTCATTATAAAATAGATCGCCGCAGGTACAGCCGGTAATACAAAGTTCCGGCAATACTAATAAATTAACGCCGGCATTATCTGCCTCGTGAATTTTATTAATGATTTCTACAGCATTTTTAACGGGATCGCCAACGGTGACATTAACGCTTCCTGCAGCAACTTTTAAAAATCCGTCTTTCATACTTTCACTTCCATTTATAAGATAATTTAATTTTATGCAGAATTCTTGTTTTTGTCAATAAAAACAACCCTTTTATTTGTTAAAACTATTGTTTTTTTCGGCGTTTTTTGGTATAATTCATATAATTGCTCATCAGGAGGTTTTTATGAAGAAGAAAGCGATACTATTTATTGTTGTTGCCGCAGTCATTGTGATATTGGCGGCACTCCTTATTGTATTGATTCCCAAAATTAAAAATTACATGCCTTATTATTATGATAAAAACGGAAAAAAACAAGAGGATATTTCTTATACCTTAACCATTGAAAAAAACGATTTTGAAAATGAAGTTGCGGCTCGCCTTGTCGAAAACGGTGTGATTTTTTCTTCCGTTCGTTTTCTGAACTATATCAAAGAAAACTATCCGGATTTTGTGTGGTACAACGGCATTTATCATTTAAACGCCAACATGTCTTATAAAGAACTTTGCGAAACGTTAATGAACCCGGATGAAAAAATTGATTATGTGAAATTTGTGGTGCCGGAAGGAAAAGAGATCCGAGAGATCGCTGCAATCGTAGCAGAAAGCGGGCTTTGCACAGAAAAAGAGTTTCTTAACGCCGCTGACAGTTACGACTACGATTACGATTTTATTGAAGATCTCAAAAAACGGGATCAAAGCTTGATTGGCTACAAATTAGAGGGCTATCTTTTTCCCGCCACTTATGAATTTCGTGCCGATACAGTTACCGCCCAAGAAATTGTGAATAAAATGCTCAAAACCTTCACGGAGTATGTTACCGACGACATGATTTCAGGTGCAAAAAAGATGGGGCTTTCTCTTAATGAGTTCATCACCTTTGGTTCTGTTATTCAGGCAGAGGCTTTTAGCAAAGATTCCATGTCGGGCGTATCTTCCGTTTTTTGGAATCGGTTGAATTCTTCAGATATGCGGCTTTTACAGTCCGACCCCACTACTACCTACGCGAATTCTCTTACAGAATTATCCCATTATTCCCAGGCAATGAAAAACGCTTATAACACTTATACATGCATCGGACTTCCGGTTGGACCCACGAATTGTCCCGGTGTGGACGTGCTTCGTGCGGTTTTGGAACCGGAAACCACGAACTACTACTATTTTGTTACCGATAAAAACGGTAAATTTTATTTTAACAAAACCCTTAACGACCATGTCAGCACGATCAAATCTCTTAAAAATAAGGGCCTTTGGGCATAAAAACGATGATTCATATTATTCAACAATCAAGCCTTGAAAAAATTCGCTGTGATACTCCGGTCTTTAAAATGCCCTATCAATCTGCAAGTTGCCTGGTGGGAGAGGAGTTTGCCTATCAGCTTCTATTGTATAGCGACTGCGAAGAAGGGGAAGAGGTGTCGTTTAACAGAGATCTGCTGTTTCGTGCCGATTTCTATTTAGTAAAGCAAGTGCCGGTACCTTGGCCGCATTTTAACAGCGACTCTAAAGATGACTATCTGCTGAACAATCCCGGCTTATTACCGGACATATTGGTGCCTATTAAGAGAGGTAAGAAGTTAATAATCAACAAAAATCCTACCGTTATTTGGGTAAGCCTTTATGCCGATTATCCCGGAAATTATGACATTTCTATTACTTTTTCTGCAAAAAGCGGTGAACAAACTGCAAGCATCAAGCTGAACGTTTTGCCAAATCAATTACCAAGCAAAGTGTTTCACCATGTGCCGTACATTGATCTATGGAGCATCGCCGATTCCTATCGGGTACCCATCTATTGCAATGTGTTTTGGGATATGCTGGAAAAATACTTTGAATTAGCGCATTATCATGGTGTAAACACCATGGTCGTACCCCTTGTGCCGCTTCTTGAATACGGACCATATCCCATCAAGCCAACTCAATTAGTTCGTCTCAGCGAGCATGATAACGAACTTCACTTTGATTTTGACCTATTTGATAGTTGGATCTATCTTGCTCAAAAGAAACACATCAACAACATCGTTATTCCGCCGTTGTTTCCGTCCTTTAAAACAATGAAATGTCCGGAGTTTATCGTAACAAGACAATACCGTCAAATGCCCTTATTTGATCAGAAAACAAGTATTTCTTCGCCGGAATACTTAACCTTTGCCCGTAAACTCGTTCATAAATTCTTAGCACACTTGAAAGAAATCGGTTTTGAGGGAAATGTGGAATTCCAGTTCAGTAATGATCCGGATGCTGAAGCTTCACCCGCTTATAACGCATGTTTAGCAGCTATTGATTGCCATGTAAAAGGTCGTTTCACTAAATATAAAGTTGAAGCACTCCATGATGTTGTAATTGATCAAAACAAACCAAAAACGATTTATTTAGATCATGCCGAACCGAAAGATTCTATAAATCTTTTAATTACCGCCTCCGCCGCCCGCTTACGCTCATTGGGGATGCTTTGCTATTATCGCAACATCCACAGAATGTTTAATTTCAGCGTAAACTACTGTTATTCCAAAGCGGATTTAAAGCCTGTGAACATATGCATTAGTACAGATAATGAAAATTCTTATCCGTCGGGCAGCTGTTTTATTATGTATCCGGAGCTAAACGGACCGGCACCATCTATTAGATTAAAGCAATTATTTTTTGCCCAACAAGATTATAATTTACTTATATTCCTTGAGCGCATCATGTCCCGGGCGGAAATTTGCAAAATGCTCGAAAGAGAATTGAATATCAACGATGAAAAGCATGTTATAACTGCAGAGGAATTGCTCGCATTACGAGAAAAGATCGCTGCTATTATTTCTCAATCAAACAAAGTATAAAGAGAGGTTTTAAGTATGAAATTAGGAATCGTTGTTTACAAGCCTATTTTCATATCTCCTTAAAAGTCTACATAAATCTCTAAAAGCCTGATGGCAAAGGGATTTTTGTAAATCCGCTTGAATGTATCTGCTATATAAATTAATGTATCTTAATACATTAATGGTGTAGAAATGGTGTAGTGCGGTATATTCAGATGGCAATTAAAACATGAGAAAAAGTCTCTGCAACAATTAAATGAAAAACACTCTTGCAAAATTGGACTGCAAGAGTGTTTTTGTTTTTTATGTTATTCTAAATGTATCTTTTATTTTCTTTAAATCTCTACTATTGCTTTGTGCTTTTTCATGTATTTCATTAACTTTACTATTTATTGAAGTTAATTCTTTGTTTCGTTTTTCTTCAAGTTTTACAAGTTCCAAATGATGTTTTTCTTCTAGATAAATCAGTTCGCGATGATGTAGTTCTTCAGTGCGTTCTTGCTGACTTAAACTTGCTAAACAAAGATGGTCCATATCTTCTTCTAAAACATCTTTAATTCTTAAATACTCATTCCTAATTGATATGAATTCGTTTTCGATACGTTTATAATATTTAATATAGTTTCGTTTCCGAATTACTTCAATAATTTTTGATACAGTAAGTACAGGTACTGATGTAAATACAATAATTGCCGTTATATCAATTAAATTGTCAGAAATCGAAGTTCTTTCAGCTGATTGAACTATAATGAGTATAATCCACAATAAAAAAGAAATTAAGAGTGTTCGTTTGCTTATTATTTTCAGAAAATGGACTTTTGTAAATTTTGAAAACTTGTTTTCTTCAGTTTGTTTCTCTCGATTAACAATTTCAGCACGTTTTTCTCTAAAACGACTATGAGCATCTCTTAATTTTCCATAGACTTCTTCAACACCAGGTGCAGATTTATGTAGTTCTATGAAAGGGGTAGGATATTCAAGTTTTCTATAATAACCATTGAAATTAATTCGCGGTACACTGCCACCTTTATTCCATAGTTTTTTAAAGAAACTTGATATAATATCGAAAATAATCATTTAATACCTCTATATTAAAACAAACCATCAAAATAACTATTTATACCTTCTTCTAAAAGATTGCCGGATATATTCCCTAATTCATTTGAGAGTGCATCTACGATATTATCGCCAATAATATTACATCCAACACTAACGGCGATAGCTAAAACGATTATTATTGTCAAAAATACAATAGAGATTTCAATGATTGGTTGTTTATTCCCAAATAACTCTTTGTTACACTCATAATAAAAAATCAAGCTTGTTAAAATTCCAAATACAAAAATAAATACAGTAAAATACGGAATAATAAAACCAATTACGAAATTCGCTAACAATGTAATTATCATAGGGAAACATGAAATCCCCACACGATTCATTATAATAATTATCGGTGTCAATTCAATTTTTTTGATTTTTTGAATTAAGTAAATACCGGCAATAATAACGACAAAAATTGTTATAGAAAGAATTGCAAGAGGGAAGAACAGTTCAAACAATATAGGAATGTTGTCAATTCTACCAAGTCCGCCTCCCATTTGTTCCATTACTTGACTAGTGGCAATACCGCCAAGCAGTTCTTTTATTAGGGTTTCCGCACCAGAAACAAGCGAATCTGTGAATTTATTTATCACTTGAGATATATTAAAACAAGAAACAAAACCAAATAGAAGTACATTGATAATAATAAACAAAATGCCCACTTTGGAATTATCTTTTTTAGCAATATCAATTATTGAATCCGGCTTTTTTGAAAAAAATCCTTTTGAAATTGTTTTACAATCGTTAATTATAGGATTGATCTTTGAAATCGATCTTTGAGAGGCGACATTTTCCCCTTGTAAGTTAGTGCCACAACCATCACAAAATTTTGCGCTCTCTTCTATTTCTTTTCCGCAATTTTTACAGTACATTTTATATTCCTTTCTGTTAATTTAATTTTAAACACAAATCGTATTCATAATAATCATTTTTCATCCACACTGTATTTTCATAATAGCGTGTGTCTACTACTGCGTTAAAATCACCGTTTTCGTTCAGCGTTCCAATTACGCTAATATGTTCAGTGGGGTTATAGAGTTTTATATAAATTGTATTGTTAGATGTAATATTATCTAAATTTAAGTTTCCTACA
>JAZSRD010000081.1:0-3652 GCA_045538295.1 Eubacteriales bacterium | reverse complement strand
ATAAGGCTCCCGAAGAGAGAGCCAGAGGTATCACAATCAACACCGCTCACGTTGAGTACGAGACTGACTCCCGTCACTATGCTCACGTTGACTGCCCCGGACATGCTGACTATGTCAAGAACATGATCACCGGTGCTGCTCAGATGGACGGCGCTATCCTTGTTGTTTCCGCTGCTGATGGTCCTATGCCCCAGACCCGTGAGCACATCCTGCTCTCCCGTCAGGTAGGCGTGCCCAACATCGTTGTTTTCATGAACAAATGTGATCAGGTTGACGACGAAGAGCTGCTGGATCTGGTAGAGATGGAAATCCGTGACCTGCTGAACGAGTACGAGTTCCCCGGTGATGATATTCCCATCATCCGTGGTACCGCTTTGGGCGCTATCGAGTGCGAAAGCAACGATATTAACGATCCCGCTTACGCTCCCATCGTTGAGCTGATGAACAACGTTGACGAATATATCCCCACCCCCGAGAGAAAGGCAGATCAGCCCTTCTTGATGCCCGTAGAGGACGTATTCACCATCACCGGTCGTGGTACTGTTGCTACCGGCCGTGTTGAGCGTGGTCAGCTGAAACTGAACGAAGAAATCGAAATCGTTGGTCTGGCAGATGAAGCTCGCAAGACCGTTGTTACCGGTATCGAAATGTTCCGCAAACTGCTGGATTATGCTGAGGCTGGTGATAACGTAGGTGCTTTGCTGCGTGGTATCAACAGAACCGACATTAAGCGTGGTCAGGTACTGGCTAAGCCCGGTTCCATCCATCCCCACACCAAGTTCAAGGGTCAGGTTTACGTTCTGACCAAGGACGAAGGTGGCCGTCATAGCCCCTTCTTCACCAACTATCGTCCCCAGTTCTACTTCAGAACTACCGACGTTACCGGCGTTATCACCCTGCCCGAAGGCACCGATATGTGTAAACCCGGCGACAACGTTGTTATGGACGTTGAGCTGATCACTCCGATCGCTATCGAAGAAGGTCTGCGTTTCGCTATCCGTGAGGGTGGCCGCACCGTTGGTTCCGGCGTTGTAACCGCTATCAACGAGTAAGTTAAATTTTAAATCGTACTTCGGGGCGAGGTGTAATTCCTCACCGGCAGTAAAGTCTGCGAGCGCTTATGGGCGCATGATCAGGTGCAATTCCTGAACCGACGGTATAGTCCGGATGATAGAAGTAATTTTGAGATTTGCTTTATATGTATTCTCCCCGATGAATTTCATCGGGGAGAATATTTTTTATGGAGTTTATGATTATGAAGAAAATCAATTTGCGTGCTTTTGTTGCTACTGCTTTAATGGGGGCGGTTGGCTTTGTGTTGATGATGCTGGAATTCGGCATTCCCATAGTGCCCTCTTTTATTAAATTTGATTTCTCTGAGCTGCCCGCTTTGATCGCCTCCTTTGCTTACGGCCCTTTATACGGCGTTTTAGTGTGTTTTATAAAAAATGCATTGCATTTGTTTGTAACCAGCACTGCCGGAGTGGGGGAGTTGGCAAATTTTTTGATGGGCGTGTTTTTTGTGGTGCCTGCCGGGTTGATCTACCGTTGGCGTAAAAAACGGAGCACGGCACTGCTCGGCTCCCTTGCAGGCTCATTGACCATGGGAATGGCGTGTGTGGCGATCAATTATTTTATAACATACCCTATTTACTACAAAATTATGATCCCAAAATCGGTGATTTTAACGGCATATCAGAACATTTTGCCCACAGTGGACAGTATTTTTGAATCTTTGCTGATCTTTAATCTGCCCTTTACTGCAGCAAAAGGGATCGTGGTATCTTTATTTTGCTTTTTGATCTATAAAAAACTTTCCCCTATTTTAAAAAGATAAAACTTGACAAATATCTCGTTATAGAGTATGATATATCAGTAAAAATAATATTGTCTTATCAAGAGTGGCTGAGGGAACAGGCCCTGCGAAGCCCGACAACCTGCGTTAGTAAGGTGTTAAATCCTGCGGATTTTATCCGAAAGATAAGTTGTTTAGCGCTCTTGATATGCAAGAGCGCTTTTTTTATGGAAGGAGAAAAAGAAAATGGGAAGAAAATATTTATTCACATCGGAATCGGTTACCGAGGGGCATCCCGATAAGATCTGTGACCGTATTTCCGATAGTATTTTGGATGCTATTTTAGCAGAGGATCCCGAGGCACGGGTTGCTTGTGAAACCACCGTTACCACCGGTTCTGTGCATGTGATGGGCGAGATCACCACCACCGCCCAGGTGGATTACCAAAAAATCGTGCGGGAGGCTATTCGTGAAATTGGCTACGATCGGGCAAAATACGGATTCGATTGCGATACCTGCGGTGTTATGATTACCTTGGACCGTCAATCTCCCGATATTGCCATGGGTGTAGATAAGGCGTGGGAAGCCAAGGAAGGTGCCGATGAAGCACAGCTTTCCACCGGCGCCGGCGACCAGGGCATGATGTTCGGTTATGCATCCGATGAAACGGAGGAACTGATGCCGCTGGCAATCTCCTTGGCACATAAGCTGGCAAAGCAGCTTACCTTTGTGCGCAAAGAGGGGATCTTGCCCTATCTGCGTCCCGACGGCAAAACTCAGGTGACGGTAGAATACGAGGATGACCGACCGGTTCGGGTAGATACGGTGGTGGTTTCCTCCCAGCATAGCCCGGAAGTGGCGCTGGAGGATCTGCGCCGGGATATTTTGGATAAGGTCATTCGCCCCATTATCCCTGCCGAGCTGTTGAAAGATACCAAGTTCTTTATCAATCCCACCGGTCGTTTTGTGGTGGGCGGTCCCCAGGGGGATAGCGGCCTAACCGGCAGAAAGATCATTGTGGATACTTACGGTGGCTACGGACGCCACGGGGGCGGTGCCTTTTCCGGTAAGGATCCTACCAAGGTAGACCGTTCTGCTGCTTATGCGGCACGCCATGTGGCCAAAAATATTGTAAAAGCCGGCTTGGCAAAGAAATGTGAAGTGGAATTGGCTTATGCTATCGGCGTTGCCAGCCCTGTTTCCGTTACCATCGATACCTTTGGTACCGCTACTGTTGCAGAGGAGATCATTGATCAAGTGGTGGAAAAATTCTTTGATCTGCGCCCCGCTGCGATCATTCAAAAATTTAATCTGCGTCGCCCCATTTATACCCCCACTTCCAGCTACGGACATATGGGACGGGAGGATCTGAATCTGCCTTGGGAAGACACTTCTGAGGCAATTGAGATCTGTTCTTATTTAAAAACGATGGGTTGATTGCACAAAAAAATACGGTTCACAAAAATATGAGCAAAATTTTGTGCATTATGACAGTACCGCGTTACATTTTTGTAACAAATTTAAATTATATGTTGCAAAACTGTGACAAGGTTGTTATAATAAAGATGCCAAAAAATAAATATAAGAGAGGAGAAATCTTTATGAACAAGTTTTGCAAGATCATGGCAGTGATCATGGCAGTGTTGATGCTTGTGACCATGGCAACCGCTTGTAAACAAAGTGACGATGAGGATTTCGGTGTGCTCAACGGAACCGGTGGCATGGGCAACACCGGCACCATGGGCAACACCGGCGACATGGGCAACACCGGCGACACCGGCAATACCGGCGACACCGGCAAGCAGCTGAAAATGATGATGGATCTGAAAAGCACCGTGCTGTGCGCCACCTCGTCCT
>JAZSRD010000038.1:0-7350 GCA_045538295.1 Eubacteriales bacterium | reverse complement strand
TCGGTTGCTAGCTTAACTCTCTGCGCCTCACCGCCCGAAAGAGTGGTGGAAGACTGACCGATTTTGATATATCCAAGTCCGACGTCGAAGAGCGTGGTCAGCTTTCGCTGAAGCGCGGGAAGTCCGTCAAAGAAGGCAATTCCCTCCTCCACCGACATCTCAAGCACGTCGTAAATATTTTTGCCCTTGTATTTGACCTCAAGGGTGTCACGGTTATAGCGCTTGCCCTTACACACCTCACAAGGAATATAAACATCGGGCAAAAAATGCATTTCAATTTTAATGATACCGTCGCCCTGGCAGGCTTCGCACCGACCGCCCCGCACATTAAATGAAAAGCGACCGGATTTATAACCACGTGCCTTGGCACCATTGGTGGAAGCAAATAGATCTCTAATATCCGTAAAGACCGAAGTGTATGTTGCCGGATTGGAACGGGGCGTTCTGCCGATAGGTGACTGATCGATTGCAATTATTTTATCCAAGTGTGCCAATCCTTTGATCTCTTGCACTTTTCCCGGGAAAGACTTGGCACCGTTCAATTCATGCGCCAAGGTCTTATATACCACCGAATTGATCAACGAGGATTTTCCGGATCCGGACACCCCGGTAACACAGGTAAAGGTTCCCATAGGAATCTTTACATCGATTTTCTTAAGATTGTTTTCTTCGGCACCGATCACTTCCAAAAAGTTACCATTTCCACGGCGGCGTTCGCCCGGAACATCAATTCTTTTTTTGCCACTGAGATACTGACCGGTCAAAGAGGTTTCGCAAGCCATCACTGCTTCGGGTGTTCCGCTGCACACCACCTCGCCACCGTGAATACCGGCACCGGGTCCAATATCCACGATATAATCGGCAGCACGCATTGTATCTTCATCGTGCTCCACCACGATCAGGGTATTGCCAAGATCACGCAGATGTTGTAAAGTTGCAATCAGCTTATCGTTATCACGCTGGTGCAAACCAATGGAGGGCTCGTCCAAAATATAGAGAACCCCCATTAAGGAAGAACCGATTTGTGTAGCCAAGCGAATGCGCTGACTCTCACCTCCGGAAAGAGTTCCCGCACTACGAGATAAGGTTAGATATTCCAAACCAACACTGCGCAAGAAGGTTAACCGTTCAATGATTTCTTTCAGAACACGCTGTCCGATCAAACGATCTTTTGCAGAAAGCTCTACCGATTCAAAAAACTGTACGGCGGAGTTTACCGAAAGATCCGTAACCTCGGCAATATTCTTACCGCCCATTGTAACACCCAAGATTTCCTTTTTAAGCCTTTTACCGTTACACGCAAGGCAAGGACAATCGCTCATGACACATTCGATTTCACGGCGAATCCATTCGCTGTTGGTTTCTTTAAAACGCCGTTCCAAATTGGGAATAACGCCCTCGAAGGAGGTGTTGTATGCCACCGATCCAAAGGAAGAATTACGCTTCATATCTAACTTTTCGCCGTTGTTACCAAACAGCAAAATATTTTGCTGTTTGAGAGTTAGTTGCTCAAAAGGGGTGTCCAAAGAAAAATTATATTTTTCACTCAATGCGCGAAAATACATTTTTGCAATATTATCGCCAGAGGAAAGGTACCATCCGCTGGCACGAATGGCACCTTCGTTAATCGACAAATGAGGCTTGGGCACCACCAATGACGGATCTACCTTCATCAAAAATCCCAAGCCATCGCAATCGGGACATGCGCCAAAGGGGTTGTTGAAGGAAAACATTCTCGGCGATAATTCCTCCATGGAAAAGCCGTGCTCCGGGCAGGTAAAGTTTTGAGAAAACAAAATCTCCTCTTCCCCCTCCGGCGCCACAATCACCAGTCCATCCGCCTGGTGAAGGGCAGTTTCCAGAGAATCGGTAAGCCGCTGTTGAATACCATCCTTCATGATCAACCGATCAATAACGATCTCGATGGAATGTTTGATGTTTTTATCCAGTTTGATCTCTTCGGTCAGTTCGTAAAGACTTCCGTCCACACGTACCCGCACAAATCCACTACGCTTAGCATCCTCAAATAATTTTTGGTGCTCGCCCTTTCGGCTGCGCACCACAGGGGCAAGTATAGTTAGTTTTGTACGTTCGGGCAATTCGCAAACACGGTCCACGATCTGATCTACCGTTTGTTGAGTGATCTCCCGCCCGCAAACCGGACAATGAGGTTTTCCGATCCTGGCATAAAGTAGCCGCAAATAGTCGTAAATTTCCGTTACGGTTCCAACCGTGGAACGAGGATTTTTAGAGGTTGTTTTTTGATCGATGGAAATAGCCGGAGAAAGACCGGAGATATTATCCACATCCGGTTTGTTCATTTGACCCAAAAACATCCGCGCATAGGAGGATAAACTCTCCACATAGCGTCGGCGCCCCTCGGCATAGATCGTATCAAAAGCCAAGGAGGTTTTTCCGGAGCCGGAAAGCCCGGTGAACACTACCAGCTTATCCCTGGGGATCGTAAGGTCAATATTTTTAAGGTTATTTTCCCGTGCGCCTTTGATTTTAATAAACTCAGCTGCCACTTTATCACTCTCCTTTTAATGCGGCAATTTTATCACGAAGCATTGCCGCATACTCGAATTCCAACATCTTTGCAGCTTCTTTCATCTGCTTTTCCAAATCCTTGATCATTGCTTGCTTTTCCGCTTGAGAGAACTTTAATTTGCGCCGTTCCGGCGTGGTAGGCATGGCGCCAATATCCAAGATCTCATGCACATCTTTGCGAATGGTAGCGGGCACGATACCGTTTTCATCGTTATAAGCCTTTTGAATAGTGCGGCGGCGTTCTGTTTCACGAATGGCACGTTCCATAGATGGGGTAACTTGATCAGCATACATAATTACACGGCCCTGTGCATTTCGTGCCGCACGTCCAACTGTTTGAATCAGGGATGTTTCACTGCGCAAAAATCCCTCTTTATCTGCATCCAGTATTGCAACTAAAGAAACCTCCGGAATATCCAGACCTTCCCGCAATAAATTAATACCAACAAGCACGTCAAAAACACCCAAACGCAGATCACGCACAATCTCCATTCGCTCCACCGTTTTAACATCATGGTGCAAGTATTTTACCTTTACACCCATGCTCTCTAAATATTCCGTAAGATCCTCTGCCATTCGCTTGGTGAGTGTTGTTACAAGCACTCTTTCCTTTTTATCCACGCAATAATGGATCTCTGCTAAAAGATCATCCATCTGCCCTTCTACAGGTCGCACGGATATTTCGGGATCCAACAACCCGGTAGGGCGAATAATTTGCTCTGCAACTTGTTCACAGCGCTCTAATTCATAGGCGGCGGGAGTGGCGCTTACATAAAGAACCTGATCCAATCTGTTGGTAAACTCCTCGAAATTCAGCGGACGGTTATCATATGCCGAAGGTAAACGAAACCCGTAATTTACGAGCATCTCTTTACGGGAGCGATCCCCGCCGTACATTCCCCGTACCTGGGGAAGCGTGACGTGAGATTCGTCCACGATCAGCAAAAAATCGCCATTAAAGAAATCCAATAATGTAGCCGGAGGGCTCCCCGGCGCACGACCGCTCAAAATACGTGAATAGTTTTCAATACCGTTGCAAAAACCAATCTCCCGCAGCATTTCAAGATCATAGCGGGTGCGTTGCTCTATGCGTTGTGCCTCCAACAGTTTTCCGTTTTGAGTGAAATAATCAATCCGTTCCTGCAGTTCTTCTTCAATCTTCTTTAAGGCAATCTCACGCTTTTCTTCCCCGATCACATAATGGGAGGCGGGATAGATCGCCACATGGGTAAGATCACGCTTGAGTTCCCCGGTTAGGTGGTCGATCTCGGAAATTCGATCAATTTCGTCTCCAAAAAATTCAATACGGATCACTGTATCGGAGGATGCGGCAGGAAACACCTCCAAAACATCTCCACGCACACGAAATTTATTACGGGTAAAATCAAAATCGTTTCGTTCATATTGAACACTAACAAGGTGCTCGATCACCTCGTCACGATCCTTGATCATACCGGGGCGTAACGAAAGCACCAAGTTTTTATATTCTTCCGGATCGCCCAACCCATAGATACAAGAAACGGAAGAAACTACTATAGTATCTTTACGCTCCAACAGTGAGAAAGTAGCGCTGTGGCGCAGTTTATCGATTTCATCGTTAATAGAACTATCTTTTTCAATATAGGTATCCGAAGACGGAATATACGCTTCAGGCTGATAATAATCGTAGTAGGACACAAAATACTCTACCGCATTGTTAGGGAAAAATTCCCGAAACTCCGAGCACAGCTGTGCAGCCAGGGTTTTGTTGTGAGCCAGTACCAATGTGGGTTTATTTACATTAGCAATAATATTTGCCATAGTGAATGTTTTACCAGACCCGGTAACACCCAGCAAAACCTGCTCTTTCAAGCCATTTTTGATGCCTTCGGAGAGTTTGCGGATCGCCTCGGGTTGATCGCCGGTTGGTTTAAATTTTGAATGTAACTTAAATTGGCCCATCGGGAATCCTCCTTTCTTCGTTAAGTTTTTTCTGCTCTTAAGAAATCGTTAATAGCCGATCAAGGAATTCAGGCCGTAGTATTCAGCCATCCGAACATTCGGCCAATCTTCTGTAACCTCCGTTCCAATATACTTCACTCCATAAGCGGGGCTATATTTTGTTTCAGGGATAATGTTCTTCAATTCCACATCAAGATCGCCCTTTTCTTTACTTTCATAAATGATCTCTTTATTTGCGACGATCATCCTATGGGTGTCATAAATATCATTCAAGCCAATGCAGTAATAATAGCACATTGAAACAGCCAAAACGGCAACGATTGCCACAATGGCGGTTTTATATTTCGTTTGATAAAGTTCAGATAAAAGAATGGCAGAACCAATGAACAGCAAAATCAAGGATGCAACAGCACTTCGCTCTTCATAATATACCGCAAGAATCATCATAAAATTCGCCACAAAAGAGCTGAACAAAAAAATCAAAGAAAGAATCAATTTTTTTAGATGTACTTTCAAAAAACAGGCGATCACAAATGCAATCGCAAAAATAAACAGTACAAGCGCAAATTTTTTATACATATTCAAAGCATCAATGAAGTTATCTTTCAAACTATGCAATGAAAATTCAGCGGATTTGTTTTTCCATTGGGCCGGTGCCAAATAAATCGTTATATAGCCGACAAACGCAATTATAACGCTGAAAATCTCATATAGATACGGCTTAACCTTAAAGAACAGTCTGTTGGATAAAAGGATTAAAACTGCCGCACAAATAAAGGCTGCAGAAGTATTTTCGGAATAAGCACCCGAAATAAAAGAAACCAGCAAAAACAAGCATTTAAGAACGATGTTTTCGATCTTTTTCATTTTGGTAAAGTGTTCCACAAAGGGAAGGACAAATAAAGCTCCCCATAAATACGACCATAAATAATTGCAAGAGCCATCCAGCCACAGAAAAGCCTGACCAAAGGCGGGCGAGAAAATCCAAATGGCGCAAAAAATCCCGCTTATCAGAAGATAATTTCTTTTATTCTTGGTTTCGGCAATCTTTTCGATCAAGAAAATAAGCAATGTGAAGATCAATGAATTCATCAGATTGAAAATCCATTTCGGCATCAATAAAACTGTTTGCACAAAAAAATGGGCTGTCAGCCGACCGTTCATTGAAAATGAATGACCTTTTAAAGAAGAAAAAATCTGAAAAAAGTTCGTGATTCTTTCGCCGTTTTTAAAATTGAACATATAATTGAAATCATCGCTGATCAGATCGGTGAAGCAATTGCACACAAAAATAAGAACAAATATTGCACAAAATAATATCAAACCAATTTTTTTACTGCCAATTGTTTTATTCATTCACCTTTACCTCTGAAAACCCAAAATTTAGAAATCAAGTAGTTTAATATTCTATTATAAAAATTACTGATTTTTTAAAACATTCCTGCATTTATTATGATTCCTTCGATTTTTTGCTTTTATATTCCTTGACGATATAGATCGGCCGTTGTTTTCCTTGAATATAGATCCGAGAAACATACTCCCCCAAAACGCCGATGCACAAAAGTTGCACGCCACCAATCAGCAAAATCAGAACAACAAGCGTTGCATATCCGGGAACGGAAATACCGAAAGCCAATTTTTGAATAATAACGCAAACCATATAAATGAGCGAAAACAAAGAAAAAATGCTTCCGACAAAAGTTGCAACCTTTAATGGCAATGTGGAAAAGGAAATAATTCCGCCCATGGCATATTTCCATAGTTTCACAAAAGACCAGGAGGTTTTTCCCGCATTTCGTTCTTCCGCAACATACGGAATATAATGGGTATTAAATCCAACCCAGGAAAAGATACCTTTCAAAAATCTATGACATTCTCCCAGAGATAAAATCGCCTCTTTCACACTTTTGCGGAATGTGCGGAAATCGCTGGCGCCGGATTGAAAGTTGATCTCGGAAACAGCATTAATCACTTTATAGAAAGAATTTTTCAAGCCGGAAATCAGCTTACATTCATTGCGTTTTTCCTGATAGGCCACAACACAGTCGAAATCCACATTTCGATCTAAAAATTCCACCATTTCCAAAATCTTTTCAGGCGGTTGCTGAAGATCGGTATCAATAATGGAAATATACTCCCCTTCCGCCTTTTGAAGCCCGGCATACATTGCCGCCTCTTTGCCGAAATTACGGGAAAAATTAATCAATTTAATATTGGCCGAATGGGTTTCATAGAGTTCTTGAAGTTTTTTCCAAGTGCCGTCTTTACTTCCGTCGTTAATAAAGACAAATTCATAGGACTTTATTTGATCTTCCAGAACACCCAAACACGCTTCAAAGAATTTTTGAATATTCTCACTTTCGTTATAACAGGGGCAAATTAAAGATAATTTCATAATTCGATACTTCTCCTATTTTATCGATTATTATTATATTTTATAAAATTTTAATTGTCAATGCTGCTGCGAGATTGCGAGATTACAAATTCGTCTTAAATGTACTTGACAAATCAAATAATTATAGTATAATAGTATGGTCCTTGCTCATTGGGTACAATGAGCCAAAAGTCCATAAGGAGGTGTAAATCATGGCTGAAAATCGCAAGTATGAAACTATTTTCATCACCCGGCCTAATTTAGCAGAGGAGGACTTTACCGCTCTCGTAGAAAAGTTCAAAGGTTTGATCGAGAAAAACGGTAAGGTTGAGTCTGTTGAAGACTGGGGTGTGAAAAAGCTTGCCTATCCCATCGACTTCATTAGCGAAGGTCATTACGTGCTGATCAATTTTGAAGCACCCGTAACCTTCCCTGCCGAACTCGAAAGAATTTACGGGATTACTGATGAAGTCGGATCGTAGCCA
>JAZSRD010000052.1:0-44034 GCA_045538295.1 Eubacteriales bacterium | reverse complement strand
TGCGGTCCTGTTGCTGTGCCCGAAGAGCAGTTACCTTTGTTGCTGCCGGATGTGGAAAGCTACGAGCCCACCGATAACGGTGAGAGCCCCTTGGCAGCTATGGATAGTTTTGTGAATACCACCTGTCCTTGCTGTGGTGCTGCCGCCAAGCGGGAAACCGATACCATGCCCCAGTGGGCAGGCTCTTCCTGGTACTTCCTGCGCTATATGGATCCCCATAATAACGAGGCGCTGGCATCTACCGAAGCTCTGGAATATTGGGGCCCTGTGGATTGGTACAACGGCGGTATGGAACACACCACCCTGCACTTGTTGTATAGCCGCTTCTGGCACAAGTTCCTTTATGATATTGGTGTGGTTAAAACTGCTGAGCCCTATGCAAAGCGTACTTCCCACGGCATGATTCTGGGTGAGGGCGGCGAGAAGATGTCCAAATCCAGGGGTAACGTGGTAAATCCCGACGATATTGTGCGGGATTATGGCGCCGATACTTTGCGCACCTATGAAATGTTTATCGGCGACTTCGAAAAGAGTGCGCCTTGGAATACCGCCAGCATCAAGGGCTGTAAGCGTTTCTTGGAAAAATCCCTGAACCTGCTGGATATTCTTACCGATGGCGATGAGATCTCTTCGGAGTTGGAACGTGCTTTCCACCTTACCATTAAAAAGGTGGGCGATGACATTGATCACCTGAAGATGAATACCGCTCTTGCTACCTTGATGAGCCTGATCAATGAGATCAGCGCCAAGGGCAGTATCAATAAAAAGGAATTGGAAGTTTATATTAAGATGCTGTATCCCTTTGCTCCTCATTTGGGCGAAGAAATGTGGCAGTTGGCTGGTTTTGAGGGGGATATGACCTACGCACCTTGGCCTGTATACGATGAAGCAAAGACCAAGGCTTCTCAGGTGGAGATCGCCGTGCAGATCTTGGGTAAGTTGAAAGGCCGTGTAATGATCCCTGCAGAAGCCACGGAAGAAGAGGTTATGAACATTGTTCGTGCCGACGAAAAGATCGCCGGATTGTTGGAAGGCAAGAATGTGGTTAAAGTAATCTATGTTAAGGGAAAACTGATTAATTTGATCGTGAAGTAAGAAAAGAACCGAGGAGCCATTGGCTCCTCGGTTCTTTGGTTCATAGAAACGGCTTTAATTCTTCAATACTGTTTTCTTCTATTTGTTTTAGCTGATGGGCAAGCTCCAGCACTCGGGCATCGTTGCCTGCATAATCTTTAATGTGCTTAATGCTTTTGGTTAATCCGGTAGTAGTGCCTCGGATCATCAACTCGGCAATTTTAGAGGGGGAGTGATCCCCTAAAGTTTTCATGGCACCGGTCATAGAAACGCTTATTTTAGTTAAGGGTCCAACGCTTTTTGGCATGATACCTCTTGCATTCAAATAATTGGTAGAGGTACTGTAAATATCGCTGTAACTGCGGTATTGCTGTTTTAATACACGCTCCATCCGGGGGTCTTTGTTCTCGTTTATGATCGAAAGGATCCCTTCTTTTCCCATTTCTGCTGTCTTATAAATATATTGCAGCATTTGTTTATCTTTCATGTAAATCACCTCAATAGAAGTATCGCCACAAAAACCGCTTTTATTTCATAAAAATGCTTGACATTTATAAAGTGATGTGCTAATATATTTTAGCAAATCTGCGGGTGTAGCACATCGGCTAGTGCATCGGCCTTCCAAGCCGAGGAGGTGGGTTCGATTCCCATCACCCGCTCCATATATGCGCTGATAGCTCAGCTGGATAGAGCATCTGCCTTCTAAGCAGAGGGTCGGGGGTTCGAGTCCCTCTCAGCGTGCCAAAACCGTCGGCGTATGTCGGCGGTTTTTCACTGCGGAAGTTACATGTGTTATCAGCATGAATATTGGGGAGGAGCAATGGAAAAGAAGCGTGTTAATCAATTAATTTTTCTTTGTTGGTTGGCGTATGCAATGGCATACATTGGGCGATTAAATTACAGTGCAAACCTCATCCATATTGTGGAAGATCTCAATATCACTAAGGCACAAGGCGGGAGCATTGCATCTCTATTCTTCTTTTCTTACGGTGCAGGGCAGGTAGTTCACGGCCTGCTCAATAAGTATTATAATCCCCGTTGGGCAATCGCCTTATCTTTAATTCTTTCTTCTCTTCTGAATTTATTAATGCCTTTTTGTAAAACTCTTTTGGCAATGCAAGTGGTTTGGCTGCTAAATGGTTTTTCTCAGGCGGTTTTATGGAGCACACTTACCCGTGTGTTGGGAATATACCTGAAAGGTCAATATATTCAAAGGTCTATTTTAGTTATGGGCACAACAGTGGCAGCAGGCACGGTTTTATCTTATGGAATTGGTGCCTTGCTTCATAAATGGCAAAACGCCTTTTATGTTGCCTTTGTCGTTCTGTTTGTGGTGGGGGTAACCTGGTTTGCACTCTTTAATAGAATAACAAAAGACCTTGAACCTCATCACTGCAAACAAACGGAGGAGAAAAAGCAAAGCATTGCATTACCGAAACATCTCCTCGTTTTGCTTGGCGTGATCTTTATTTTTGCAATATCGAATAATTTGATCAAAGACGGCCTTACCACTTGGACACCATCTGTTTTTTATGAGTTGTTTGGGCTTCCGGATACACTATCGATCTTGCTTACATTAGGGTTGCCGATGGTGGCGTTTTTAGGTTCCAGTGTTTGCCTTGCACTCCATAAAAAGTTTCGTGATTATGTATTTCTCTGTGGTATTTTCTACTTTGTAACATTTATAGCTATGGGGATCATGATTTTATTATTACCTCAAAAAAGTTGGGTTATAACACTGGCCTGCTTTATTTTATGCTCATTAATGATGTCTGCGATTAATAATTTGATCACAAGCTTGTTTCCGTTAGAAATGCGAGATTATATGGATTGCGGTAAAATTGCAGGGATCTGTAATGCTTTTTGCTATGTGGGCAGCACCATCAGTACCTATGCTTTAGGGGCTATAGCAGATACCAAGGGATGGAACGGTGTTTTCTATTTATTGTTGTTCCTAACTGTTGCTGCACTTTTGATATGCGGCATTTATTTACCGTTTCGTAATAAAATAAATGTTGACAAATAATGGAATTTATGATACACTTTTTGCAAGTTAAGGGAGTAGTCAGCGCATCCTTTGTGTGACGATAGTCAACATCGTGAAGACAGATCTGTCTTCTGGCTTTGTTTTAAATGACAAGACTTATCTGTTTTTTTGCAGATAAGTCTTTTTATTTTATTGCATATGGGGTAAACTGACAATGAAATATCTGAATGGAGGAAAAACATGAAACCTTATTTATCAGATGTAAAGAAAGTATTAGAGGATCGGCAAACTTCTGCTCTTGGTCTATCTTCGGAGGAAGCAACGGCACGTTTTGAGCAAAATGGACCCAATAAATTGGCAGAGGGTAAAAAAACGCCGTTGATCGTGCGCTTTTTAAAAGAATTGGCTGATCCGATGATTCTGATCTTAATTGCAGCAGCAGTGGTTTCGGCAATTACCGCAGTCTACGCCGATGAATCCTTTGCTGATGTAATAATCATTATGGCGGTAGTGCTTATTAATGCGATCTTGGGCGTTTTTCAGGAAAATAAAGCAGAAAAGGCGATCGAAGCATTAAAAGAGATCACAGCAGCTACTTCAAAAGTGATGCGTAATGGTCATCAGGTATCGGTGCGCAGTGAAGAATTGGTGCCCGGCGATATTATTATTTTAGAAGCCGGCGACTCGGTACCTGCTGATGCCAGAATAATTGAAAATGCGAGTTTAAAAGTAGAGGAAGCTGCCCTCACCGGGGAATCGGTTCCTGTAAATAAAACAGCAGAAGTTCTTGATTTGGCAGGGGAAAAGGATGTTCCTCTAGGCGACCGGGTTAACATGGTTTATATGGGTAGCACCGTTGTTTACGGACGAGGTGTTGCTGTTGTTACCGGCACAGGTATGAACACTGAAATGGGTAAGATTGCCGATGCCCTTACCCAATCTAAAGACGATTCTACTCCGCTTCAAAAGAAACTGAATCAGTTAAGTAAAATTTTAAGTTTTTTAGTGCTTGGAATTTGTGCGGTGATCTTTGCAATTAACATTATTCGTGTTTATCCCAATGTGGGCGGAGAGGTTTTGCTGGATACTTTTTTGGTGGCAGTGAGCCTTGCAGTTGCGGCAATTCCCGAGGGTTTGGCAGCGGTGGTCACCATAGTGCTTTCTATTGGTGTTACCAATATGTCCAAGCGTAATGCGGTGATCCGAAAATTAACAGCTGTAGAAACTTTAGGCTGTACCCAGATCATATGCTCCGATAAAACAGGAACTTTAACCCAAAATAAAATGACGGTTGTGGAGCACGCAGCCGAAGATATTCCTGCTTTGATGCTGGCTATGGCGTTGTGTAGTGATGCAAAACTCGATGAAAATAACGAAGCCATCGGTGAACCCACTGAATGCGCCTTGGTTAACGATGCTTACAAGCAGGGACTTATGGAAAAGGCGGCTGATTTCACCCGAATCGGGGAAGCTCCTTTCGATTCCGACCGCAAGATGATGTCCACAGTTTGCCGGGATGCAACCGGTTCATTAACGCAGTTTACTAAAGGCGCTCCTGATGAAATTCTTAAGCGTTGCTCTACAATTTTGAAAGACGGAAAGGAAATTCCCTTTACAGAAGAACTGCGTGCGGAGGTGCTAAAAACCAATAAAACCTTTGCGGATCAAGCCCTGCGTGTGCTGGCGGCAGCCCGCCGCAGTTGGCAAAAGGCGCCTGCTTCTTATGAGCCGGATTTCTTGGAAAAAGATCTGTGCTTTTTAGGGCTTGCAGGGATGATTGATCCCATTCGTCCCGAGGTGAAAGTGGCCATTGAGCAGTGTCGAACCGCCGGTATTCGCCCGATTATGATTACCGGGGACCACAAGGATACGGCAGTTGCCATTGCCCGTCAACTGGGGATTTTGGATGAGGGACAGCAAGCAATCACCGGGGCAGAACTGAGCGAAATTTCCGATGAAGAGCTTGCCCGTGATATTACACGCTATTCCGTTTATGCTCGGGTTCAACCGGAGCACAAAGTTCGCATAGTGAATGCTTGGAAAGCCCAGGAAAAGATTACTGCTATGACCGGCGACGGTGTTAACGATGCACCTTCCATTAAAAGTGCAGATATAGGTGTTGGCATGGGAATTACCGGCACCGACGTTACCAAAAATGTTGCCGATATGGTTTTAGCAGATGATAATTTTGCTACGATCGTAAGTGCGGTAGAAGAGGGACGCCGAATCTACGATAATATCCGCAAATCCATCCAATTTCTCCTTTCCGCAAATCTGGCAGAAGTATTGGCGATCTTTTTCTCCACCCTGATGGGCTTTACGATCTTAAAGCCGGTACACCTTTTGTGGATCAACCTGATCACCGATACGTTTCCTGCATTGGCGCTGGGCGCCGAGCGCAGTGAGCCGGACATTATGCATCGGGAACCCCGCAAACCCAATGAAGGAATTTTTGCCGGCGGTATGGGCTTTGATGTTGCATTTCAGGGCATTATTATAACAATTCTAACAGTAATTTCCTATTTTGTTGGTCACTATATGGAGTCCGGTGTTTGGGAAATTGCAAACAGTGCCGACGGTATGACCATGGCGTTTCTTACCCTTTCTTTGGTGGAGATCTTCCATTCCTTTAATATGCGTTCTCGCCGGAAGTCCATATTTGCCATGAAATATCACAATAAAATGTTGTGGGGATCTATGGCGTTATCTTTGGTATTGACCACTGCGGTTATATATGTGCCCTTCTTGGCAAACGCCTTTGGATTTGAAACTATTTCCATTATGGAATATGGTGTAGCGGTTTTGTTGGCGTTCAGTATTCTTCCTATCATGGAAATAATAAAATTCATTCAACGAAAATTAAATAAGTAAAAGTATGAAAACGCCCCGCAAAGCGGGGCGTGTTCGCTATATTTTCAGTAAATCATCCGGCTTATCAATTATATAATCTGCCGTCTTTAATTCTTCGTAATCTCCGTAACCAAATAAAACAGCGGCAACTGCAAGGTTGCATTTGCGGGCGCCATCAATGTCGTAGCAACGATCCCCAACCATGAGTGTTTCTTTAGGTGAAAGCGCATTTTCTTTTAAAACATAATCAATCACCCCTGCTTTATCGGTGCGCTTTTCATCTAAAGTGCTGCCGCCGATAAAGGAAAAGTAATTGGCAAGGTTAAAATGCTCTAAGATCCGCACGGCAAAGGGCTCCGGTTTGCTGGTGGCCACAAATAAACGGATCCCTTTCTTTTGCAACATCTCTAAAACCTCAGGAATACCGGGATAAACTGTATTTTCAAACATTCCTTTTTCGGTAAAATATTCTCGGTAATATTTTAGTAAAAGCTGGGCTTTTTCAAGAGTTACTCCGCAGTATTTTTGAAATGAATCGATTAGCGGCGGACCGATAAAGGGGTAAAGTTCTTCACGGGACAATAGAGGTAAGCCGTCTTTTTTTAAGGCAAAGAGGATAGAATTGGTGATTCCCATACCGGGGTCTGTTAAAGTGCCGTCTAAATCAAATAAAATATTTTTAAATTTCATAGTTTAAACTCCTTTTTTCTATTCTACAAAACCAACATGCAGTTTTCAAGGGATATTTTTTAAATATTATGCCGATAATGATGAAAAAGGGGGCTGTACTGTGAAATTTGAGAATAATTTTGATCATAATCTCCGTTTGTTTCAAAAAGCCTTTGAACGAGATGATACTTTTAAGGTAAAATTCATTACTAATCCTCACCACCCGGGATTAAAGATGGTTGCTCTGCTTTCCGGTGCCATGGTCAATAGTGATGTAACCGACCGAGATGTATTGTTGAGTCTTGCACGAAATCAGTTTGAACCTACTCCGGAGGGGGCGATCGCCGGGGGGATCGGTAATCACAGTGTTAGTGTGGAAACTGATCCCTGGAATGCAATGATACAGATCGGTGCAGGCGATTGTGTGGTGCTGATCGGCGATGCGCCTTGTTGTATCATTGTTGATGCCAAGGGTATGCTCCAACGGAGCGTTAACATTCCGGAAACAGAGATCTCTTTGTTGGGGCCACAGGACGGTTTCAATGAAAACATCATGTCCAATTTGGGTCTTCTTAAAAAACGTGTAGCAACACCGAATTTAAAGTGTGAATTTGTGGTGACCAGTAAGCGGTGTAACAATCGATTGGTCATCTGCTATTTGGAGGGCGTTTCCCGCCCGGAGTTAGTAAAAGAATTAAAGCGTCGGATCAGCAAGATCAATATTGATTTTGTGCCGGATGGAAATATTTTAGCAGAGTTGGTGCGTGATTGCCCTCATTCCATTTTTAAAACTGTGGGTAAAACTTCCCGCCCGGATGTGTTGGCAGCAAAAATTTTGGAGGGGAGGATTGGCGTTATTTTAGACGGATCGCCGGTAGCAATTACACTTCCTTATATTCTTGCTGAAGCCTTTCAAAGCCCTGATGATTATTACCAAAGTTATCTATATGCCAATATCGGGCGTATTTTAAGATTTATCGGTTTTTTATTGGCGATCTTTTTGCCCGCTTTTTATCTTGCGGTTGTGAATTTTAATCCCGGTGTTTTGCCGGAGCATTGGCTTTACACGGTAATTGCATCATCGGCGGGCGTGCCCATTAAAACTGTCAGCGAAATGTTGTTGCTCTTTTTTGCCTTTGAGATCCTTCGGGAAACCGGAACAAGGATGCCTGCCGGTCTGGGGCTTGCTTTAAACATTGTGGGCGCAGTTATTTTAGGGGATGCGGCAGTTAACAGTAACATTGTTTCTACGCCCATTGTGATTATTGTTGCTTTTTCCGGTGTCACCGGCTTGATGGTTAAAGATCTAAAGGGCGCAGTGTTTTATCTTCGTTTAATAGCGGTTATTGCCGGGGCAGTGTTTGGTTTGCCGGGGGTGGCGTTGGTGGCAATAGGTTTAATGCTTCATTTGGCTTCTTTGCAATCGATGGGTGTTCCGTTTTTGTATACACTGGGGCATAAAACGGGTTGCCAGGACACCTTTTTTCGTGTGCCTTATTGGCGCATGAATGATCGTCAGAAACGTTTTACTGCCAATATAAGGAGGCAAAAATGAAAAAAATAATTGGATACGCTGTTATTCTGATTTTACTAATAGGGGCAGTGATTTTTTCCTTTAAATTGCCACGCCGTGATCTGCAGGCTACCGGCCAAGTGGCAGGAATCGCACTGGATGAAGAAAACGAAAAGATCAAAGCGACTTTTGAACTTTACTCTCCTGCTGTAGATGAGCCGATTGGCAGTAAACAGAAAACGGTTGTTTCTTTTGGTTTCGATATACAAGAATGTATCGATAATGCTATGTTGCTCCAGGGAGAATCCTTATTTGTTGATGATGCATCAGTCCTGATAATTGGCGGTAATGATCAAGATTTTTTGTTGCCCAAGGTATTTGAATATTTTAAACTTTTAAAGAATAATCACATGGATCTACCGGTGTTTTTTACCGCTGAGCAAGAGGCTGGTAATGTGTTTTTAGGGGCGGGAACCGTAGTTTCTTCCCAATTGGCTGAAAGCGGAAAGAAACTTAAAAAATCCCAAACAGTGCGGGATCTGATGAACCGTACCGGTGAAAATGTTTTAATAATCGGGGAGGGGTCTTATGAAATTATTTCGTAGCACGCTGTTGCTATTAGGGGAAACGGCTGCTTTAGGTTGGTTTATTCTGCACAACTTGTCCTTTGTTGCTCTGTTGCCGCTAATTCCACTGGCATTGTTGTTTTACCGTTTTCATAAAGTACCAATGGAAAAGGTTAAGTGGCTAAATGGAGTTTGCGCGTTGATTTCTGTGGCGATCACAGCCTTTATTGTAAGTGTTGGTATATTTGACGGAAGAGGATTTATCGCACTTTGTTTTTTAATCATTGCGGCTTCTTTTATGGCGATAGGGGTTCCCGGCCAGGAACTGGATCGCATCTCCGGGTGGTGGCTGGCGGGATTCGCAGTTGTGTTTACCATTATGTTTGTTGCCACTTTACCCGGCGTACGCTGGCGCAGTGAATTGCCGGAGATTGGCCCATGGCAGGATATCTTGGTGTTTTATTTACTGGCGTTTTTAGAACCGTTAAGCATGGGGCGGGAGTATCGTGCTGCACCCATGGCATTAGGGATCCTTCTGCTTCCGTTTGCACTGGCGGCATATTTGGCGCTGGGGAATGGGGCTTTTTCTCTGGCAGAGTACCCTTATCTTTCTGTGTGGGCAGGAGTGGCAATATCGGCGTTTCATCATATCGAAGGAATTATTTTGTGCTTCTATTGTGGCGTAGGGGCACTTAGAGCTGCATATTTTATAAATCCGATATTTAAAAATGGTTGCAATCAAGAATGCGGTGCGATATAATATGATCATAAAAACAACGAATGGACGGTGTTGACATGATCAAAGTGACGGTATGGAATGAATATTATCACGAAGATCCCGCAAAAGAAAAACACAGCGAAAAAGCGGTGGCGGTTCATCCCCATGGCTTACATGAAACTGTAGCTGAAATTGTGCGGGAACTGGGTGAAGATAAAGTGCGTGTGCGCACTGCGTGGTTGGATCAGCCGGAAAACGGGCTTACTGAAGAGATTTTAAACGACACGGATGTGCTTATCTGGTGGGGGCATATGGCCCATGAGAAAGTAGATGATGTTGTTGTTGAGCGGGTGTATAACCGTGTGTTGGAGGGTATGGGCTTTATTGGTCTGCATTCAGCTCATCATGCTAAAATTTTCAGAAAATTAAACGGTACTACCTGCAATTTGAAATGGCGTGACTGTACTTATGAGCGCTTGTTTACAGTTTGCCCTACCCACCCTATAGCCCGTGGAATTCCGCAAAATTTTGAGATCGGTGTAGAGGAGTGTTATGGCGAATTCTTCGATATTGCCAAGCCGGACGATGTGATCTTCCAGGGGTGGTACGACATTGGCGAGGTGTTCCGCAGCGGCTGTACCTTTACCCGAGGTTACGGTAAGATCTTCTATTTCCAACCCGGGCATGAAACCAACCACGCCTTTGAAAATGTTCATGTACGAAAGATTATACAAAATGCAGTGGAATGGTGTTACTCCGATGTGAAACGTCCATACAGCAACGCTCCTCATATTGAAACCACATTGGAAGCAATTCGTCTTCAGAATGCCGAGGGCGACTATTTTAAAATCAAATAACCAAGTTGTGGGCAGTTCACAGAACTGCCCATTTTTTTATTTACAGTTCTTTCACACTCCATTTATTAAAAATGCTTGATTATTGTATTATAATTTAGTATAATAAATCCAAATATCCAAAGGCGAAATTAGGAGAAACTATGGCAGAAATCAATATTATGGAAAATGAACATACATTGCAGCAGCACCCACTTATTGCCTCTCGTGGCATCGTAGTAATGCCCGGAACCACCCTCTCATTTGATGTGGTACGCAATTTTTCTGTTTGCGCCGTAGAAGCTGCGGCAAAACAAGACGGTATTGTGCTGTTGGCATCCCAAAAAGATATCTCTGTGGAAGACCCCGGGCACCGGGATCTTTGCGGCGTAGCTACTATTGCTAAAATCAAGCAGGTATCTAAAGTAAACGAGGGTACATTAAGAGTTACGGTGCGGGGATTGGCTCGTGGCGATTTGTTGAAAGTGGAAAAAAGACCCCGGATGTTTGTGGGGATTGTTTATCCCATCAGCGAAATTCCCGCCACTGCTGAATCTCCCCAGCGGGAAGCCTTGCTGCGCACATTGAAGGAAACCTTCGGTGGGTATCTTACCTTGCTCCCCCGGGTGAATGAGGAATTATCTCCCGATCTGTTTGCTGAGCAGGATCTCGGGCGTTGTGCCGATCTGATAACTGCTCAATGCTTTTTTGCGCCGGAACATAAGCAGGAACTTTTAGAACAGCTGGATCCGGTTAAACGCTGTGAACTATTGTTGGAGATCCTTACCCGTGAGATCGAAGTGCTGAAAATGGAGCAAGAAATTCATGCACGGGTGCGGGAATCTATCGAGGCGAACCAGCGGGATTATTATCTGCATGAGCAAATGCGTGTAATTCAGGATGAACTGGGTGAAAATGAAAACGGCGACGATATAGACGGTTATTACAATAAGATCGAAAGCCTTAATGCTTCGGATGAAATCAAAGAAAAACTGGCCAAAGAAGTGGATCGCATGGCAAAAATGCCACCCATGTCCCATGAAGGCGCGGTGATCCGCAGCTATCTGGACTTGGTGCTGGAGGTGCCCTTTGGCATTTATACCGAGGAAAACTTAGATATTAAGTCTGCCCGTAAGATCTTGGAGCGGGATCATTACGGTTTGGATGAAGTGAAGAACAGGGTGTTAGAATTTTTGGCAGTACGTTCACTGAATGCGGTGGGCGGGCAGATTCTTTGCCTTGTAGGTCCTCCGGGTGTGGGGAAAACCTCTATTGCCCGCAGTATCGCCACGGCTACCAACCGTAAGTTGGCACGGGTAAGCTTGGGTGGCGTGCACGATGAGGCTGAGATTCGCGGCCACCGCAAAACCTATATCGGAGCTATGCCCGGCAGAATTGCCGACGCTGTTATTAAGGCTGGTAGCAGTAATCCTTTGATCCTGCTGGACGAGGTGGATAAAATGTGCTCCGATCTGCGAGGTGATCCTGCTTCTGCATTGCTGGAGGTATTGGATAGCGAGCAAAACTGTAACTATGTGGATCATTATATTGAGGTGCCTATGGATCTTTCCCAAGCATTCTTTATGATGACGGCAAATTCCTTGGATACCATCCCTCGTCCCTTGTTGGACCGTATGGAGGTTATCGAGCTTTCCTCTTATTTGGACGAAGAAAAGTACCATATTGCCAAGCAATATTTGGTGCCTAAACAGCGTAAACTCCACGGATTAAAAGGCGCACAAATCAAAATTAACGATACGGCATTGCGGGCGTTGATCAATGGCTATACCCGGGAATCCGGTGTGCGTGAACTGGAGCGTTGTATCGGTAAGATCATGCGTAAAGCCGCACTGCAGATCGTGGAAAACGGCAAAAAGAGCATGGCGGTCGGCGCCCAGCAACTGGAAAATTTGCTCGGACCAAAGAAATATAAAGATGAACCTTTATACGATGCAAGTTGCTATGGAATTGTGAACGGTCTTGCCTGGACTTCGGTGGGGGGTGAAATGCTCACGGTTGAAGTATCTGTTTTGGAGGGTAGCGGCAAACTGGAATTGACTGGCAGTCTGGGTGATGTAATGAAAGAAAGCGCCCGTACGGCAGTGTCTTATTTACGCAGTGCGGCAGATCGAATGAATGTGAGTTATGATTTTTATAAGACTAAGGATATGCACATCCATTTTCCAGAGGGTGCCGTTCCTAAAGATGGTCCCAGCGCCGGTATTACCATTGCTACTGCCGTTTGTTCTGCCTTAACCGGGATTCCCGCTGATAATACGGTGGCTATGACCGGCGAGATCACCCTAACCGGCAGAGTACTGCCTATTGGCGGTTTGCGTGAGAAATCTATGGCTGCATTTAAGCATGGCATTAAAACTGTTTATATTCCAAAGGAAAACGTGGCAGATCTTGAGAAAATCGATCCTGCTGTACGGGAAACGATCAGTTTTATTCCCGTATCTCATGCCGACGAGGTATTAAAGGGCGTGTTGGGAATCAACGATAAAAAAAGAAAGACCTTTATTTGCCCGCCCCATAAAGCGGGGAAGAAGGAAACAGGAAACGAAGCATGGGTTTAAATCTTCAATTGGTGCAACTGCGTATATCGGCAGTTCGCCCCAATCAATTTCAAACCGGTTTACCGGAAATCTTATTCTGCGGCAGATCTAATGTGGGAAAAAGCTCTATGATCAATTGCTTGCTGGGTAGAAAATCTCTTGCAAGGACTTCCGAAAAGCCGGGAAAGACTGCCACCATCAATTATTACGAGATCGATAAGAAACTTTTCTTGGTTGATCTCCCCGGCTATGGGTATGCCCGGGTCTCCCAAGCGGAAAAGGATAAGTGGGCACGCTTTATGCAGGCGTATTTTAATTTCTCCGGTGATAAAAGATTGGCGGTATCGTTGGTGGATCTCCGACATGAGCCCACAGCCGCCGATCTGGAGATGGCAGCCTTTTTAGAACAAGCCGGGATTCCTTATTGGGTGGTGGCAACCAAAGCGGATAAGCTTTCTAAAACAGCAGTAGCAGAGAATTTAAAGGCGCTGGAAAGGATTTATGCCGACTACAGCCCAGAAAAAATCGTGGCGTTTTCGTCCAAAACTAAATTTGGTCGGGAAGAGCTGGTAAAACAGATGACAATGATTGCCGAGGGTGAAGCTTGTGAATGATATAGTTCAACGTTTATGGATATCCTTAGGAGATTACATATATTTGATTCCGGCAGTGGTAATTTCTCTTACGGTGCATGAATACTGCCATGCTCGTATGGCTGCAAAATTGGGAGATCCTACTCCCAAGGAAGATGGACGGCTCTCTTTAAATCCGCTTCGTCATATTGATATTTTCGGCTTTATTGTAATGTTGTTGGTTCGCTTTGGTTGGGCAAAACCGGTGCGGGTCAATCCCATGTATTTTGAAAATCCCCGTAAAGGGATGATGATTACTGCTATCGCAGGACCGATCTCCAATTTGATCCTTTGTGTGATTTCATCCCTACTGTTCTTTTTTAGTTCTGTTTTTGGTTTGCCTGCATTTTTGGTTGTTTTTTTCTATTACATGACCATGCTGAACATTGGTTTGGCGGTGTTTAATTTAATTCCCATCCATCCGCTGGACGGTTCTCGTGTGGTGGGTTATTTTGCACCGGGGTTTGCCTCCTTTATGGCACGTAATGGCAATATTATACAGATGATTTTTATTGCCTTACTGATTCTGCCCGGTTATTTGCCGATTCCTGACATTTTAGGATCTCTGATCAGCTTGGTGCAAACAGGCACTGCTACCCTATTGATGCGAGTTTGGTCGCTGATTTTTTGGTTTTTAGTTTAAATCTAATTGTTTTGAAGGAGAGAAAATGGAACAGTTGAAATTTTCTCTGGAGGTCTTCGACGGGCCGCTGGAATTATTGTTGCATCTGATTTCAAAGAACAAGGTTTCCATCTATGATATTCCTATCTCTTTGATCTTGGAGCAGTACATGGAATATATTGAAGATCTCAAAAAGATGGATCTTGAGGTTTCCAGTGAGTTTATAGAAATGGCTGCCCAGTTGATGCTGATCAAGTCCAGAATGCTCCTGCCCAAGGCGGAAACTGAAGAAGAGGATCCCCGCATGAGCCTGGCTGAAGCCTTGGCAGAATATAAGCGGTATAAAGCCATATTGGGTGCTTTGCGTAAGGATCAGCAAGAGGCGGGTATTACTTATGTGCGCCGTACCGAACAACTGGAATTTGATAAAAAACATAAGTTGGTCTACGAATCCGCCGCTTTAACTGAAGCCTATCGTAATGTACTGCGAAACAGTAACCGCGCACTTCCTCCGCCGCTTAAAAGCTTTGCCGGCATCGTAGGTCATCCGGTGGCGAGTGTTCCTGCGCGCATTTTGGGCGTGCTTCGCACTTTGAAGCGGCGTGTTACCTGCAGTTTTCGCAGTTTATTTAAATCTGCCCGATCCCGTTCGGAAATTGTGGCAACCTTTTTGGCGGTGCTGGAACTTTCTAAATCCAAGCATGTGCAGATGGATCACCGGGAAGATGATCTGTACCTCACATTTAAAAATGACAGAAAGAGCGTGAAATAAATGGAACTAAATTATATGAGCGGCGCAGTTGAATCTATTCTGTTTGCCAGTGGTGAACCTATAGAACGCCGTAAATTGGCAGAAGTATTGGAGATCGAATTGGAGCGCCTGGATATGATCGTGGAGGAACTGCGGGAGAGTTATCGCAGCGAAAATCGCGGCTTTGAAATTTTAACACTGGATAATACATATCAAATGTGTTCCTCCCGTTATTACGGAGAAATCACAAAAAAGGCGTTGGATCATCGCAGAAATACACCTCTTTCCAATGCGGCGCTGGAAATTCTTTCTATCGTTGCTTATAATCAGCCGGTAACCAAGGCTTACGTGGAGCAAATTCGCGGTGTGGATTGCTTTTACGGAATTAATGCGCTGGTGGAAAAAGGCTTGATCGAAGAAAAAGGGAGAATGGATGCTCCCGGCAGACCCTGGCTCTACGGCACCACTGCAGACTTTTTGCGCTGCTTTGGCTTGCAATCGTTGGATCAACTGCCTGAATTACCCCGCTTGGAATTGCCCGGCGACGAGGTGGAAGGTCAGCAAACTTTTGATGATGTTCTAAGCCCGGAAACAGTGGCAGAGGAACCTGCATTGGCAGAAAACTGAAACTCTATTGATTTATTTTAACGTTTGTGGTATACTAATTTCAGTTATTGAAACTAAAGGAGCATAAAAACATGGAGAATAAAGCCCAAGACGTATTAAACGGCGCATTAGAAGGCATTAGAAGATTAGTGGATGTGGACACCGTGATCGGAGATCCTGTAAAAGTGAGCGATGACATTACTTTGATTCCCATTTCTAAAGTGACCTGTGGCTTTGCCGGCGGCGGTAGCGGTTTTGGCGGCAATCCCCAAAACGAACATTTCGGCGGCGGTGCCGGCGGATGTGTTAAGGTGACGCCGGTTTGTTTTTTGGTTGTAAAGAGCGATAATATCCGTATGCTTCCTGTTGCCGAGAGCACTAATAGTGTGGATAAACTGGTTGATCTTGTTCCGGAAATGGTGGATAAGATCACTTGCCTTGTAAAAGATCATAAAGAAAATGTTGAGTAAACTCTGCATAAAACTTTATCACCTGCCCGTATAATGGGGCAGGTGATTTTTTTATGAGAATAATGCAGTTTTTATTGATTTTTGTTATCGTTTTTTCTTTTCCTTTTGCGGCCTTTGCCGGGAGTGGATCATTTTTAGTGCTGGATGGAACTACCGCCACGGTGTTGGATTCCGAGAATGGAGATCAACGCCTGCCTATGGCAAGCACAACCAAGGTGATGACTGCTTTGGTTGTGCTTGAAACGGTGTCGGTAAAAGAACAAGTGAAAATTCCTGCAGAGGCCGCCGGTGTAGAGGGCTCCTCATTGTATATCAAAGCGGGGGAGATCTATACAGTGGAAGAGCTTTTGTATGCTTTGATGCTACAATCTGCCAATGATTGCGCCGTTGCCCTGGCTTGGTATGCAGGGGGTGAAAATGTACAAAATTTTGTTGATATGATGAATCAAAAAGCGGTAGACCTTGGTTTGGAGAATACGCATTTTGCCAATCCAAACGGGCTTTCGGCAGAGGGGCATTATACCACTGCAAGAGAATTGGCGCTCATTATGCGGGAAGCAATGGATCACAAAAAGTTTCGTGAGATCACCGGCACAAAACGGTATACTATCAAAGATAAAACGGTGGTTAATCACAATAAATTGCTCTCATTATACGAGGGATGTATCGGCGGGAAAACCGGCTACACTATGGAAGCGGGGCGCTGTTTGGTTACTGTGGCAGAACGCAGTGGCGCTTCCTTGATCTGCGTTACTTTGGGCCGGCGCGACGATTGGAATATTCACACTACAGCCTACGAAAAATGGTTTTCCACGCTGTCGACGGTGAAATTAGTTGAAAAGGGCGAATTTTCGGTTGATCTTCCTTTGGCGGGTGGAGGCGTTGTGCCGGCAGTGAATGACAATGAGGTAACAGCGGAACTTTTTGAATATGATGGTACTGTTGAAACAAAAGTTTTTTCGGCACCCTTTGTATATGGCAATAAAGGCTACGGTGCGGTGGTAGGAACTGTGGAATATTGGTACCACGGCACAAAAATTGGAGAAAGTCCGTTGGTCTTGATGGAGTCGGTAGAGGTGCCGGTAAAAAAAGAATTGTTTATAACCAGAATATTTCGATTTTTTCGTCGCTTATTCTTGAAAAAGGATCAATAGTACGATATAATATTATATTATCGTGAAGAAGGAATATGGAAGATTATGCAAGTTAAATTAGTTCGATTGCAAAAATACATTGCCGACTGCGGTGTTTGCTCCCGCAGGGCAGCAGAAACGATGATTGAGGAGGGCAGGGTGTCGATAAATGGGCGGCCTGCTCAGTTGGGCGACAAAACAGATGGTGTAAAAGATCTGGTTCGCATCGACGGCAAGGTGATCAAACCCATTACGAAAGAAAAAATCACTTTGATGCTATATAAACCCCGTGGCTATGTTACGACCATGAGCGATGAGCAGGGGCGTAAATGTGTGGCAGATATTATTGCCAAGGAGCGGGTGCGTTTATATCCGGTGGGCCGCTTGGATAAGGATAGCGAAGGATTACTTTTATTAACCAACGACGGTGATTTGGCGCATAAATTGACTCACCCCCGTAATAATATCCCTAAAACCTATCGGGTAATTGTGCGGGGTGCCATCAACCGTGAGCACATTAAAGCCTTTGAAACCGGTATTTATATTGCAGAAGATGATTATACGACCCGTTCTGCTGAAATTGAGATTTTGGAAAGCAAGGAAGATCGTACGGTATTTTATCTTACCTTATACGAAGGAAAAAACAGAGAGATCAGAAAAATGTGCCAAACATTAGCCTTGGAGGTTCTGCGTTTGAAGCGGGACAAGCTGGCAGATCTTTCCATCGGCACGTTGCGTGCCGGGCAATATCGGGCGTTGACACAAAAGGAAATCAATTATTTGTATAACTTATAAGGAGCAATTATGATTAAGAAAGCGATTGTGTTCATAATGGCGGCAGTTGTTCTACTTTTTATTACATCATGCTCCATTCCCGTTATCAGCGATTTCATCGAGAGTGACGAAAGCCTGGGAAAAACGAACAATACTGCGGTTACTATTGCAGAGGCAATGGAGGAATATTTGGCTGCCAAGAAAAAGAGTGATTTATCTTTGTATGGTATCGAAATGGTCTTAAACAGCAACGCCAACGGTACGGTGAAGTTGTATTATGCCAAGGGCACGCCGGATCAAATTCAATATTCCGATATTCAAGTTGCCGAAGTGGATTCCAAGACCGGCCATGTGGAACGTTTTTCTAAAGCGGATTTTGAGGAAGACGGGTCTATTCCTTATGAGATGGTACAGGAATGCATCGCTTTCGACGGCGGAAGCCTTCCTATCGATAGCGAAAAGGCTGTTTCCATAGCCACAAGAGCATTTAGCAATAATTTGGAATTTCACTATGACTATGTGCAGATCCAATTAAGCGCGCCCGATTCATTGGAACAGTATAAAATACGCTTTATCTCCATGTTGAACGATTCTGTCTATAATTGTGTGGTGGATGCGGTGAGCGGTGCGGTTCTTTCATCCTCTGTAGATGTGTTGGAATAAGGAGTATAGAATGAAAAAATGGTTGCTGATACTTACGGCGGTAATAATGCTGTTTTCTGCCGGTTGTAGTTTTAAAGTGGAAAAAAACACTTTTTATCTTCCTCAAGATGAGGTAAAGGGTGTTGAAATTCAGCGGGAATATTTTGGTAAAGAAGATACTGCGTCCTATTTCCGCAGTAAAGTTTTAACAGAACAGAAAGATCTGGAAAAGGTGTGCGAAATGGTTCGTAAATTACCCGTGGTTCGCGCCTCCTCCGCTGAACCCAACCCCATTACAGAGTTTTCTATGATCATTGTTATAACCGGTGAAAGAGATCATCACCTGATCCTAACAGATGAAATGGCGTTTTATGATCAGATTGCTTATGAATATTCTAAACCCGGTGTGTACGAAGAATTTTTGAAATATTATAATAATCTTGGTTATGCGGAAGAAGATGCCGAGCCTAACCGTTTTTAATTTTTAAAAAGTCTTATACATTGGTATAAGACTTTTTGCATAGAATGAGGCATGGACAAATAATATAAAGGAGAAACAGCCATGAAGAGAGCATTCAACTTAATTTTGATTGCGGTGTTTTCGTTTGTAAATGCCTTTTCTTTTATTGGTTGCCGTGAAATTGAGGCTCAACCTATCGATGAGGTTAGGGCTTGCTGGGTTTCCAGTGTCGGTAACCTTGATTTTCCTTCTAAAATGGGACTCACACCAGAAGAATTAAAAATGGAAATTGATGCAATTATTGAAAATTGCCGTAATCTTGGGCTGAATACTATCTTTTTTCAGGTTCGGCCCATGGGGGATGCATTATATCGGTCAGCATTGTTTCCTTGGAGCGTTTATCTTACCGGTACCCAAGGAAAGGCGCCGGAGCAGGGCTTTGATCCGTTGACCTATTTTGTTGAAAAAGCGCACCGGGCCGGCTTGAAACTTCATGCATGGATCAATCCTTACCGGATTGGAGCGGGGGAAGAGGTTTGGGATAAGCTTGCAAAAAATAATCCCGCAATTCTTCACCCGGAATACACTGTTACCGCGGCCGACGGTGTGTATTATAACCCCGGGCATCCACAAGCAAGAAGTTTAATTTTAAATGGTGTTGCTGAACTGGTAAAAAATTACGAGATAGACGGAATTCATTTCGATGATTATTTTTATCCCTATAATATGGAGGGGTTTGATGATGCCGTTGTTTATGAGCAATATGGCAACGGTTCTACTTTGGAAAATTTTCGCAGGGAATCGGTTAATAAACTTGTAGAAGCAACCTTTGATTTGGTTAAAACTTATCGAAAAAATGCCGAATTTGGAATTAGCCCTTTTGGAATTTGGGCAAATAAATCGGTGAATGCTGCCGGCAGTGATACCAGAGGCATGAGTTCATATTCTGCCATTTACTCCGATAGTAAGAAGTGGGTAGAGCAAGGCTGGGTGGATTACATCTGCCCCCAGATCTATTGGAGTTTTGAAAATGAGGTGGCACCCTATGATGTACTGGTCGATTGGTGGGATGACCTTTGCAAAAAGTGCAATGTAAAGCTTTATGTGGGAATTGCCCTTTATAAAGTTGGCACCGAAGAAGATGGTTGGGAGAGCGGTTCGGTTATTGGCAGGCAGTTGGAGTATGCAGCGGCAAAAGGCAGCTATGCCGGTCATAGTTTTTTTCGTTACGGATTGCTTAGTCAGAATGTTTTAAGTTCTTTGGAGGCCATTCGATCCTATTACAATGGTTCCGTATCCATTGAAACCGAACAAGCAGTAATTGAACCGATCGAATTGCAATCAACCAATACATTTGCGGTTACTTCGCCACAGAGCGGAACCGTGGTAGAGGGAAGCGCTGTTTCGGTAACCGGCGTTGCGCCACCGGGGGAAACCGTAATGGTAAATGGAATTGATGCAACCGTAAACAGCAAAGGTCATTTTTCGGCTTATGTACCGTTGGATGTTGGGGCTAATAAGATCAAAGCAGTTGCCGGCAATCAGTCGAAAACCATAAATGTAACACGAAAGCAGAACAAAGTTTCGAATCTTTCTGTGCTGGATATTTCATCGGTATATCCTTTGGGCGATGTACATCGGAGCTCCGGAGATTTAATCGGTTTTGAGGTATATGGGCCGAGCAGTGCATCCGTTGTGTTAACAAACGGGAGCGTTTCGATCAAGCTATTCGAAGATACCAAGAAACCCGGTTTTTATAGCAATAACTGGACGGTGCCCTCCTTTCCGTCGGCAGACAAGCTGATTTTAGATGGGTTTTATTTTGAAACGACTATTGATGGAGTGACAGCAAAGGAAAAGGTTGACATAACTTTGAATCTATATCCTTTGGGTTATCGGGACTCATACTGTTTATTGCAGGATGCCTATATTTTTGACGAGAGCAGGGGCGGTTCTCAAATGGATCACGATCCCTTGCCAAAGGGTGCTGCTGTTACGGCGGTGGCACAAGAGGGGAACCGTGTGCGATTGGATTCCGGGTATTGGGTAGAACGCTCTGTACTTACTGCGGAATCGGTTGAAAAGAAAGATGTTGCTAATTATGATTATGCCATAGTAACCTTGGCAACAGAAAATGTAATTAATTATTCCGTTTTTAGTAGCGAATCCGGGCTGCAACTTAACCTTTCTTTGGGACTTTTAGATCAATTACAGCAAAACACTGATACGTCGGATCTCTCTATTTACCTGGAGCGTTCTGCCAGCGAGAGTGTTGTGAACATTACAAGTAGATCCGGTAAAAGGATTGCAGGCTATGAAATTTTTCCCCAAAGGAACTGCTTAACTGTATATCTTCGATTTCACACTTCTGGATTGGCGGGTAAAAAAATCATGCTCGATGCCGGCCATGGTGGCGAGGATGCCGGCGCATTGAGCCCGGGTGGAAATCTTTATCCCGCAGAGAGCGCTTTAAATTTGTCACTGATGGCTACATTGAAAAACGAGTTGGAATCGGCGGGTGCAGAGGTTCTTATCACAAGGGGATCTAATGATAATGTAACTTTGGAAGAACGTGTAAAAAAATCCTTTATCGAGGCGCCCGACCTATTTGTTTCCCTTCATCATAATTCTACGATGCAAACTGCCGACTATAATAAAGCATCCGGCGGAATGGTTTTGTATTCTGCCCCTCTTTCAGAATCCTTGGCTGATTCGATAGCTGAGTTGCTATGGAACGGTGTTGGAAAAACTGCTCAAAGTAAGCGGCAAAGCCTTTACGTATGCCGCCAAACTCGGTGCCCTGCGGTGTTGATTGAGGCGGGGTTTATTTGCAATCCTATGGAATATGAATTACTGTGCCGGCAGGATATAATGCAAAAAATTGCAAAGAATATTGTAAACGGGATAGAGAATTATTTTGTAACAGTTTGTTCATGAAAATCTTTATGTTAAATCTTTTCATTTTACGTTTTTTGTGATAAAATATTTAGAATGAAGAAGCTGAAGGAGTTTACCATGGAGTTTTATCAAGAAAAGCCTCGGCAGGGCGTAATTTGCAATTACGGCTTTACCGATCATTTTAAAACCGGATATATGTCGGTAGAGTTTGTTCTCCCTCTTACTGCAGAGAATGCGACCGGTATGTCGCTGCTTGCCGGTGTGCTTAGTCGTGGATGTAAGGCTTACCCGCAGATGGACCTTATCAGCCGTTATCTTGCTCGTTATTATGGTGCGTCCTTCTCTATTGCCGCATCAAAAGCAGGGGAGATGGAAATTTTGAATTTCTCCTTCACGCATTTGGATAACGAATACGCCATTGATGGGGAAGATATTTGTGAAGCAATGATCTCTCTTTTTCAGGAAATGGTATTTCATCCTTTGGTTGAAAACAATATGTTTAAGCATGAATATGTTGAACAGGAAAAGGTGAACTTAGCCAATAAGATCACCGGTGTTTTTAACGATAAACGTATATATGCATTGGAAAAATGTAAGGCGTTGATGTGTACCGACGAAGCTTTTGGAATCAGCGAGATGGGCGATCATGAAACATTGAAGACCTTTGATGCAGTCAAACTTTATCAATTCTTTCATAAAATGATCGCCGAGGCTCATGTGGTGATCACTTATGTGGGCAAAAAACGTGAACGTTTTCTGTCGCCGCTGGGCGTGGAATTTGAACACCGCAGCACACCTATGCCCCAAACCGTTGTGGACGGTGCGGTTGAAAAAGTAAACGAGATCGTAGACCCGATGGAACTGAACCAAAGTAAACTTACCATGGGCTTCCGCCTGGGGACCACTGCATTAAAGAATGGCGCCGCCTGCCGTCTGTTTCATGTTTTGTATGGCGGAAGCGCATCCTCTAAACTTTTTATGAATGTGCGGGAACGCTTGTCCCTTTGCTATTACTGCTCCGCATCCCTGGATCGTTTTAAGAATGTAATGTTTGTGTCCAGTGGCATAGAAGCGGAAAAATACGAGGAAGCACGCCGAGAGATCGAAGCTCAACTGGCGGCGGTGGCATCCGGCGATTTTACAAACGAAGAATTAGAAAATGCCAGAGTATATTTGATTGATAGCCTGCGTGGCTTTCAGGATAATCAGAGCGCTATTGCAGCCCACGTGGTTTCCGGCACCTTGCGGGGAAACCTAAAAACACCTGAGGAGGAAATTGAGGAAATTTCCGCCGTTACACGTGACGACATTATTGCTGTTGCCTGTGAGATCACATTAGATACGGTTTACTTTTTGAAAGGGGTTCACAACCAGGAATGAAAGAAACAACACTTTATACCAGCCCGGTGATTGGTGAAGAATACGAAAAGATCATTCATTCCAGTGGGCTGACCGTATATTTCATGAAAAAACCGGAGAAGGCAAAGAAGGCTGCCATGATCGCCGCAAAGTTTGGTTCTATCAATTACACTTTCACAGCACCCGGCGGTAAGCAGGTTACTGTTCCCAACGGCACTGCTCACTTTTTAGAGCACAAACTGTTTGAGGGAGAGCAGGGAAATGCCTTTGATTTTTATGCCAAGACCGGCGCAAAAGCAAATGCTTATACCTCTAACGATAAAACTGCTTATTATTTTATTTGCAGTGATCATTTTGAAGAAAATTTAGATGTACTGCTCTCCTTTGTTACACACCCTTATCTCACAAAAGAAAATGTGGAAAAGGAAAAGGGGATCATTGCCCAGGAAATCAAAATGTATGAGGATGAACCGGGGTGGCAGGGCTACTTTTCGATGGTGCAAGGGCTTTATCAGAACCATCCTATCCGGCGTGATATTGCAGGAACGGTGGAAGATATTTATTCCCTTACGCCGGAGATCTTAATGGATTGCTACAATACTTTTTATCATCCCAGCAATTTGGTGATGTCCGTAGTGGGGGACGTGGATAAAGAACAAGTTTTTCAGGCGATCGACCGCTATTTTTCCCACAAAACGGAGATTTCTGTTGGCACTATGCCCATCGACGAGCCGGAAAAAGCCGGGGTTCGTTATGTTGAAAAAGAAATGTTGGTTTCACGGCCCATTTTCCATCTTGGATTTAAGGATAATCATATCGATGTGGATGGCTTTGCTCTTTCCCAAAAAGAGATGGAAGTGGATATTCTGCTGGAGTACCTTTTTGGGAAATCCTCTCCCTTTTATAAAGAACTTTATGATGCCGGCTTGATTAATAATGAATTTGACTGCTGGTACGATCTTTCCGATTATTTTTCGTTCTGTGTGATCAACGGAGAAAGCGATAGTCCCAAGGAAGTAGAACGTCACGCCTTTGCACATATTGCCCGCTTGATGGAAGAAGGAATCAACGAAGAACGCTTTCGTGAAATTCGCAATGGGTTATATGGTGCACTCATTATGGAAACAGACCATGCCTATAGTATGGCAAACCGTTTTGTGGGAAACTATTTGAATGGTGCTGAAACCTTTGATGCGATTGAAGCGTTACAAAAGATCACCACTGCCGATCTACTGCTTCGGGCAAAGGAACTTTTTGCCGAAGAACGCAGTTGTCTATCGGTGATTTATCCGTCAAAACAGGAGGAATAAGCATGAATTATAATACCGTTTCTTTTCCAGGCTTAGGAATTGGGGAATTTACTATTAATCCAACCGCATTTAAAATTACGGAAAATGTTACCATAGAATGGTACGCTATTTGTATTTGTGTTGGTATTCTGTTGGCTTATTTTGTGTGCGATCGTCTTGCTAAACGATTTAATGTTAAAGGTGACGATATTTTAGATGTGCTGTTATTCGCCTTGCCCTCTGCATTTATTGGTGCACGGGCTTGGTACATAGTGGGAGATCTGAAAAACTTTGATTCCTTCATGGATGTGATCAGTGTTTGGAACGGCGGACTTGCTATTTACGGAGGCATTTTTGGTGGATGTTTGGCGGGGTACTTTGTTTGCCGATATAAAAAGATCTCATTTTTGAATATGCTGGATCTTTCAGCAATCGGATTTTTGATTGGCCAAATGATCGGTCGCTGGGGCAACTTTGCCAACGTTGAAGTTTTTGGCGTTCAAACTGAACTGCCCTGGAGAATGGGTGTTGGCGTTAATTGCATAGCTGAATATGTACATCCTTTGTTTTTATATGAGTCCCTCTGGAATTTACTGGGTCTTTTGTTGATTTTTGCTTATATGGATTCCCGCAGATACAGAGGTGAAGTGTTTTTAATGTATACTGCGTGGTACGGAATTGGAAGAGCGTGGATGGAGCCTCTGCGGGACACCTCGTATAATCTGCATATCTTCGGTGTACGGGTCAATATGCTTTTGGCAATCGTCCTTGCGGTTGTTTCGATTGCACTGATTGTAACGCTTTATTTGCGTAAGCCTGAACGTTGGGTGATCCACAAAAATAAAGAAGGATCAAAATTGAAATATGAAGCCCAATTTGATTATGCGATGGATGACGAAGACGGTTTTGAGGAAGAATATTCCGAGGATGTTATTGATGCCGAAAATGATGAGGAGATCGATTAAGAATATGGGTAATATTATCGATGGTAAAAATATTGCACAGCAGGTGCGTAGTAAGATTAAAAGTGAAACGCTGGAATTAGCCGAAAAAGGGGTTGTTCCCGGCTTGGCTGTGGTTATTGTGGGGGATGATAGTGCCTCGAAAGTTTATGTGCGCAATAAAATCAAGGGCTGTGCTGAGGTCGGATTTTATTCTGAAAACTACGAACTCCCTGCAGACACAAAAGAAAGCGAATTGTTGGAACTGATTCAGAAACTTAATCTTGATCCAAAAATTCACGGTATTTTGGTGCAACTGCCCTTACCGCAGCATTTAGATGAATCCAAGGTGATCGCCGCTATTGATCCCGCTAAAGATGTAGATGCGTTTCATGTGCAAAATGTGGGAAAGATTATGTTGGGCGACTTTGATTTTCTGCCTTGTACACCTGCCGGCGTGATGAAATTATTGGAATACAGCGGCATTGATGTGGCAGGAAAGGAATGCGTAGTGGTTGGCCGTAGTAATATTGTGGGCAAGCCTCAGGCTATGTTGATGCTTCATGCCAATGCAACGGTTCAGATCTGTCATTCAAAAACTAAAAATCTTGCTGAAAAGACTTCGGCTGCCGATGTATTGGTGGTTGCAATCGGTAAAGCAAAATTTATTACCGGAGATATGATCAAAGAAGGTGCCGTGGTAATTGATGTGGGAATGAATCGGGATGAACAAGGAAAGTTGTGTGGCGATGTGGATTTTGAGTCCTGCTTTGAAAAGGCCTCTTACATTACCCCTGTGCCCGGCGGCGTTGGTCCCATGACCATCACAATGCTGCTGCAAAATACCCTTGCCGCTGCTAAAAAATCTTTAAAACAGGAAGAAATATAATGGATGCAATTTTGAACATTTTTTCAAGTATAGGCGTTGCGGTTCCTGCAATTTTGATGGGAGCTTTGATTCCTTGCGGCGTGTTGGTCACCCTTGCGTGCAGAAAAGAGCGAAAAGAAATTTCTTTTATTTCTGTATTGCATGGGTTCGGTACCTTTTTTGTGGCTCTGGCAGCAGTGGCGATCTTAGTGTTGGTGTTAAGCCAAACTTTATTGGCATCGGTGGTAATTTCCACAGAAACCGATGCGGATACCTATATCTATATTGGCGGCGCTATTGTGCTCGTTTTATATTATGTGTTTTCCGAGGCGCTAAAGCAGATCAGTTTTAAGGCCGCAATGAATAAAGAGAAGCACAGGGGAGTAGGATTTGCCTTTGGAAGCGGATTTATATTAGGGCAAAATCTCCTGATTTTTGGTTTGATTTATTCCGGCGATGTGGATGCCAGCCAGGCATTTGTTTTTGGCTTATTAATGCTGATCAGCGGTGTAATCTATCTGTTGCTTTCGGCTGTTGGGTACCAAATGGCGTTGGAACGTCATTTTTACGCCGGTTCTGCTGTAACGATTGGTTATTTCCTGATGTTTGCCGTGATGCTTATCTTCTCTAATGTATATGTAACCTATTCGTATATTGCGCTTTTATTGATCTTTACCTTGGTGATTGGTTATATCACCTTGCTCTCACCTTTAAGAAAGAAGGGGGATCAAGTATGACAAACGTACTTCTTTGTTACCTTATTGCGTTGGCAGTATCCTTTATTTCTTTGGCTGGCGCCTACCTTTTCTTAAAAAAGAAACTGCACACAAAACTCCGCTGGGGTCTTTTCTTTGGCGGAATTATTGCGGCAGTAGTTTTCTATATGATCATTGTCATCTTGTTTCGGGTGACCTTTGGAACGGATACTTATTATGATACACCGTTATTTCGTGTATTAGTAGGCATGGTTTATGTTGTCCTTGCGGCATTGCTACGGTTTCTTTTGGTTAAAGGAATTTTCTTTAACCGATACAAAGAAGAGCAAGGGTACTCTTTTGTCTGGGGTTTTGGCAGCACACCTGCCATTTTCTTGGGGCTCTATCTTTTGATCATGACTTTTGTTGTTGCGGTCAACGGCATTTTTAATGGCCCCTGTATTGTGGAAAGCGAAGGATATTTGAGTTTTGCAGATAATACGATTATCAGTGTGTTTCAACCCACTGCGGGACATATTTCTTTTGCTGTATTGTTCCTTGCCTTTTCAGTACTTCACTTGGCAAGTGCTTACTTGATGAATAAGTTATCTGTGCGTCCATATAATTTGTCGATTATTATTTTTTGGCCTATTATGCTGTTGGTTTTGGAGGGTATTGCACTATTGCCGATCCCCTTTATTGCTATGTTTCAAATGAGTCATTGGCAGGTTGCATTGGTGGGTGTTATCGCAGCGGCAATTAGTGTGGCCTTGGTCATTTTTATGCCCCGCGACAATAGACCCGTAGAGTATATTAAGCAGTTTGAATAACTGTTGGAACTTCTTCTTTAAAGGTGATTCCCTGAGCTGATACATTAATTTGATGAATGGGAACTTCCAATAGATCATTCAGGCAGGTATATTCTTCAATATAAGAGGTGGCGGCTCCCGCCGGCAGTGTATATCCTGTAAAGGTGATGGTATCTGTTACAAAACATCCGTTGCCGTTTTCGTTTTCTCCCACATGACCTTTAATTTTAATGGTTTCGTCTTTTAATGCGTTGATCAGGGAAGAAAAACTTTTGAATTGGCTGTTAATGGCGATCAATCGTTCCGGGTTTGATAAGGTTCCGCTGATGGTGTATTGCCCTTCATTTTCTCCCTTGAAGGTAATGCCACTAAAAAAGCCCAGTTCAGAAAGGTTCTCTTCGATCAATTCTCCAAATGCTTCATTGGAGTAAAACCCTGCGGCATTCTTAATACCGCTATCATTCTCGCTGTATTCCGGCGTTGGTTCAGCCGGGGGCTGTTGACGAGATAAATAAATGGCGGTGAGACCAATTCCAAGTACAGTAACAGTAACGAAAAATGCAGTCCATTTGATTTTGCGATAATTCCATGCTTGCTTCATAATGCGTAACCTTTCTTTCATTAAATGTACGAGTTTTCATTCCAAGGAGGTATGATTTTGAAAAATAAACGTTTAATTGCTTTAATTGCAGCATTGATCTGTTTTGGGGTTCTTTTAACTGCTTTGTTGTGGTCGATCTTTCGTGTGCCTGAACAACCGGAAGAAATAGGTCCTTCACAACAGACCGGGGAAAAGGAACCTTCTGATGAAATTGAATCAGAGGACAATAATGAGCCGGCTATAGAGGATGAACCTGATGTGGAGGAAGATTCTGCAAACGAAGAAAAACCTCCGGTGAACGATGAACACGAAGAAAACGATAAACCTCAGGAAAACGATAAACCTCAAGAAAACGATAAACCTCAGGAAAACAATAAACCTGAAGAAGATAATGATGAAGAGGAAGAACCTTCTCGAGATGAAGAACCCCAGTTTGCCAGCCGTAAAGAAGAGATCGAATCCATTTTAAAGGATCCATTTGTAATGTTGGTTAACCGTGATCATCTGCTATCTTCTGATTATGTTCCCTCTGATTTGGTAACTTACAGTGGCGATTATAGGTTGAATAGTACTTGTGCCAAAGCCTTGCGTAGTTTGATCGAAGCGGGAAGAAAAGCCGGCTATAATTATACTTTGTACTCTGCTTATCGCACTTATTCAACCCAATACAATAAATATTATAATAAAATTGCTTATTGGAAGAATCAAGGTTATTCCGAGAAAGAGGCGATCCGTTTGACCGATGAATATTATGCCCCGCCCGGTGGCAGTGAACATCATACAGGGCTGGCGGCGGATGTGTGCATTCCCAGGATCGTTAATAAATATGCTTGCTTGCATGAAAATTACGACCAAACAGAAGAATTTAAATGGTTTTCTTCTCATGCCCATGAATATGGCTTTATTTTACGCTATCCCAAGGGCGACGAAAAGATCACCGGTTATAGTTACGAGCCTTGGCACTATCGTTATGTGGGTGTGAAAGTGGCAACAGAGATTTATAATAAAGGCGTAGTGTTAGAGGAATATATCGAAGATCTGAAAGCCGAATTGTCAACATTAGAATAATATCATATACCGGAAGGCGTGTCCTTCCGGTATTTTGCATATTTGCGGTAAAAAAAGGCAAAATATCGGCGAGGTGAGGAATATTGCTGGTTAGTGTATTTAGGTGTGTAATATTGTATATCGCAGTTATTTTAGCCGTTCGCATTATGGGGAAACGGCAGATTGGAGAGTTACAACCCTCTGAACTTGTGATTACGATCATGATTTCTGAATTGGCTGCACTGCCGCTGCAAGATTTAAATATGCCGCTTTTGTGGGGAATAATGCCAATGTTCTTAATGGTGGCGTTGGAGTTGTTAATGTCTTTTATTACGCTGAAATCTATGGGCTTTCGTGCGTTTTGCTACGGCAAACCGGTACTTTTGATCTACCAAGGAACTATCAACCAAAGGGAGTTGCTGCGCACAAGGGTTTCAATGGAAGATATTATGGAAGCGATGAGAGGAAATGGAATCTTAAAGGTGGAAGATGTGCTAACGGCGGTGCTCGAAACCAACGGAACAGTTTCGATCATACCTAAGCCTGAAGCTGCACCGCCAGTCTCACGGGATTTGAAGGTTAAGGTGGAAGAAGTGGGAGGAATTCCTGTTATTTTAGTAATGAACGGAAAGATGGTATATAAAAATATGCGTAAGAAGTCGGTCACTGAAGGACAGATCTTTAAAATATTAAATGGTTACAATATAAATTTGGATTGTGTTTTTATGCTCACGATGGATGAAATTGGAAAAACTTTTTTAGTGGAACGGGAGAAATCATGAAAAGAACCATAATAAGCCTATGCATTATAACTGTTTTAATAATTGCTATAGTTGTGGGTGATCTATGGTTTATGAGTAATTTTGCCGATGGAATGAATACACGCCTGGATGCGATTGCCGGGGCGGATACGATCGTTGAGAAAAAACAACTGGCTGCGGAATTGGACGATTTTTATATGAAAAGAAATTTTTGGGCGCATCGCCTTGTGCCCACAAACCGTATGGAAGATCTGGAGACGTTACTCCATAAATTAAATGCGTATTTAAAAGCAGAGGAGGAAAATGAAATTGAGGCTACCGTGGCAGAGGTGCGTGCAAGGGTAAATCTGCTTTATTCTACTTCCGTTTATCATTGGTACCACCCCACCGGGTTTTGCATAGAATAAGGCAAAGAATATCTTGGGAAAGGAGCCAAAGCATGAAAAAACACAATGCTTTAAAAACCGTGGGTTGTATTGCAGCTGCGGTTTCGCTGGGGATTTTAATACAAATCTTTTTGCCGGATATTCTGATCATTGCAATTTGCTGTGTTCTTGTGTTAATCATGGGCATTGTGATTGCAAAATTTACTTAAGGGGTGAATGCGATGCAAGTGGTTGTGGTAAAACCGCCGAAATTTTTAAGAAGTATCCTTAAACGGATCTTTAAAATACATAATAGTGATTAAATTGAGGAGTATATAACTTTTACTCATAAACCACGGCTCCAAAACATAGATAGTATTAAAAAACGAAGGAGCCGTGGACCATGGAGTGCAATCAACAACAAACAACGGTTGCAGCGACCAAAACGCTGTATGAAAATTTTTTTGAGGAAAAATGTGAAAGTGACTTTCTGATCCCGGATTATTACCCGGCGGTAGAAAAAATCATTCAGTGCAGCGCTGCACCGGTGATCACTTCAAAAGAGGTGGAGGGTGACCGCCTGAATTTAGAAGGAAATTGTCGATTTTCTATTATTTATCAGGGAGAAGAGGGTAGTGGCATTAAAGCTCTTTCGGAAACGGTTGCCTTTGAGGAAAGTTTTCCTTTGAAAGAAGCGGGGGAGCACCCATGGGCGCAGGTTGTTGTGCGGGTGGCAAATACCTCTTGCAGGTTGCTGAACTCTCGAAAAATCAGCACACGTGCAAATATCTCTATTGCTATTAAGGTAAAATCACAACAGCAAAACGAAACTATCGAAGAGATCAATTGTAATGAAGCAGAGGCTCTTTTTGTGCCGGCTTCGGTTTTTACTGTACTGGAGCGTGTTGCCGATACCACAAAAGTTCAGGGTGAAATCGAGGTACATACCGATATTCAAGATATTCTTAAAACGGAAGGGTCCGTATGTATTAAAGATGTGAAGGTATTGCCCGGTAGAGCCATAGTAAAAGGCGTGGCAGATCTTTATGTTTTGTTTACGCCGGAATCTGATCCTTCAACGGTGGAGGGCACATCCACCGCCATTCCGTTTAGTCAGGTGCTGGAATTGCAGTATCAGGGTGAAGGCGGAGTAATGGAGGCGATTTCTGCGATCCAAACTTTGCGAACAGACGTGGAGGCGGATGATAGCGGCAAGAACAGATTGATCTCCATTACGGCCACTTTAATGACAGAAGGAGAACTTTTTGAGAACCGGGACCATCAACTTTTAACAGAGGTATATTCCAATACTTATCCGCTGGAGGTGCAGCGAGGTCAGTTGGCGGTAGAGTCCCTTGCCGAGCAGTGCGAGGTTACTGAAGCGGTGCGCCATGAAATTGCCATTGATTCTGCGGATGTTGAGGTGATTCAGGTTTTAGGAACACCGGTAATTCAAAAGATCACCGGTCAGGAGAAAACCATCTCTGTTGAGGGAATTTTAGATGTATCTATGTTTATACGGGAGGGAGAACATTACCGTAGCATTGACAAGGGATTACCCTTTACACTCAAAAAGGACTTGAAGCAGTTGGGTGGGCGTATGCGATGCGAGGTTCGCCCTTGTGTATTAGGAATCGATTGGAATTTGAAGGGTGAAAAAGCAGAACTTAAAACAGAAATTTCCTGTTCTCTTATGATTTTTTCCAAAGATGTTTACGATGTGGTAAGCCAAATGGAGGTGGATATTGATCACCCCGTTGAATTTACCCGAATCCCTCCCTTGGTAGTCTACTATGGAGAAAAAGGGGAGCGCTTGTGGGATATTGCCAGAAAGTATTCCACTTCGGTTGCTACCTTGAAGTCGATAAACAATTTAAGCCGGGATGTTTTGGAGGATAAACAACTCATTTTGATCAGTAAGGCTTAAACAATTACGTGCTTTTTTGAGATCTGTCAGAAAAGCACGTTTTTTTATTTAATTTTATTGAATCTTTATAAATATAATGTTATAATATATTATTATTTTAGATTGGAGGATTGTGCTATGCGCCGATGGAAAATTAAAGAACAAAACGAAGCTCAGGTTTCCGCATTGTGCAATGCTCTTTCTTGTTCCCATTATTTTGCCCGCATTTTGATTAACAGAGGATACAACGATCCCGCTGCTGCGGCAGCGTTTTTGAATGTGGATTCTACTGAACTGGCTGATCCTTTTTTGTTTAATACGATGGAGGCAGTTGTTCAACGGATTGGAATTGCAATTAGAAACAGAGAAAAGATCACAGTTTACGGCGATTATGATGTAGATGGAATTACTGCCACCTCATTATTGTTTGAAGTTTTAAGTGATTTAGGCGGATTGGTGGATTACTATATTCCCAGCCGGTTTACCGAAGGATATGGGGTGAACGATGCTGCCGTGCGTTCCATAGCGGAAAAAGGAACACGTTTGTTGATAACGGTAGATACCGGCATTACCGCCGTTGAAGAGGTGGAAACTGCCAAAGGCTTGGGTATGGATGTGATCATTACCGATCACCATGAATGCCAGGCGATTCTTCCCGATACATTAATTCTGAATCCTAAACAGCCAAATTCCGGTTATCCTTTTGCTGATCTTGCCGGAGTGGGCGTGGTTTATAAACTTGTTTGTGCGTTGGATCAACGCTTTGGCAACGGGAATAATAAAGATCGTTATACTGTTCTTGCCGCTATCGGTACGGTTGCTGATATTATGCCTATGCAGGGAGAAAACCGCTATATCGTTCGTAAAGGGCTGGAAAGATTGCGGGCCACCGAATATCTTGGGTTACAGGCAATGATCGATCGTTGTGTGGGAAATCGCCCTATTGACACCTCGACTATTGGTTTTGTGATCGCACCTCGTATTAATGCTGCCGGACGTATGGGCAACGCCGCAACCGGAGTTGAACTTTTTACGGCAGGAGATCGTGATCGGGCGGAATTTCTTGTGGATGAGCTTTGCAAAGAAAATAACCACCGTCAGGAAATTGAAAATCAAATTATGGAAGAAGCTATCGCCATGCTGGAAAGCGATCCGAACGCATCCAATCGTAATGCAATTATCCTTTGGGGAGAAAATTGGCACAACGGCGTGGTGGGGATCGTGGCCTCTCGGTTAAAAGACCGTTATGGAAAGCCGTGCATCTTATTCTCGGTCAATGGAGAACATGCTAAAGGTTCCGGGCGAAGTGTTCGTCCTTTCAGTTTATTTTCAGCTTTGGAGCGCATTTCCGAACATGTGGAAAAATTCGGCGGACATGCTTATGCAGCCGGTGTTTTAGTGAATACAAATAAACTTGAGGTCTTCCGTGATGCTTTTTGTAGAGAAGTGGATCGCTTTTTGGAAGAGGGGGCTTTTGACGAGAGCATTGAAATTGATTGTGTCTTAGAAGAAGCCGATCTTACTTTGGATCAAGTGAAAGCGTTGGAACAATTGGCTCCCTTTGGCCGATTGAATGAAACGCCGATCTTTTGTATCCAGAATGTACGCATTTTAGATGCAACGCCCACCGCAAACGGAAACCATATGCGAGTGGTTATTCAAAGCGGGCATCTGCGGGTTACCTCCTTTTATTTCAATATGCCTGCATCGCAATTTTGCTATCAAAATGGGGATTGGGTTGATCTTGTTTTTGAAATGGAGATCAATACATACAACGGCTACAAAAATATCCAATTTGCTTTAAAAGATATTTGTTATGCCACTGCGCGTGCTAATGCGGATGAATTTAACCGTATTAAAGCAAAAGAAGTGTTGTGTTATGATGTGCCCGACCGCAATCAGGTGGCGGCAGTATATCGCCATCTGCTCAAACAAAACAATCATGGTATGTCTTCTTTTGATTTGTATGCCTTAACCTCCAGAATTGCTTGGGAGCAGCAATGTGAACTGACCATGGGCGGTATTTTTTATTCCATGCAGATCTTGCGAGAATTGGGGGTTTTAGAATTTCAGGAATCGGATTCTGTTTTTTCAAATTTACGTATTCATTCCGAACAAAAAGTCAATCTTGATGATTCAGTGATCTTAAGAGAGATCAGGGAAAAGGTAGGTGATAAAGCATGTGTATAGAAGATAAAATCTTTGAGGATCTTCTTGAACAATTAAAAAACGACGAAAAGAAGTTTGATCTGGACAAGATCGAGCGTGCCTACCTGCGTGCAAAAGAGTATCATTCGGGTCAAAAGCGAACCTCCGGTGAGCCTTATGTTTGTCATCCGGAAGAAGTTGCCAAGCTGGTTTATGAATTTGGCTTGGATACCGATTCCATAGCTGCCGCACTACTCCACGATACCATTGAGGATACAGCTCTTACCTTTGATATGATCAAAAAAGAGTTTGGTGAGGACTGTGCTAATTTAGTAGAAGGCGTAACAAAACTGGGTCAGATCCAATATGTAAGTAAAGAAGAGGCGCAAGTGGAATACTTGCGTAAAATGTTCCTTGCAATGGCAAAGGACATTCGCGTGATTTTGATCAAATTGGCGGATCGCTTGCATAATGTGCGAACTTTAAAAGCACGCCCCCGGGAAAAACAATTAAAAACAGCCTTGGAAACGCTGGAGATCTATGCACCTTTGGCACACCGTTTAGGTATGCAAAAGGTAAAGCAGGAAATGGAAGATATTTCTGTAACTTACCTGGATCCGGATGGCTGTAAAATGATCAATGATCGTTTGAAGGAATATGAGGCAGACGGTCAGGCGTTTATTGAAAAAACCAAGAAAAATATTTGCGATAAACTGGAAACCTACGATATTCCTTTTAATTTGACTTATCGGGTTAAGCACACTTATAGTATTTACCGCAAATTGTTTACCCAAAGTAAAACCTTCGAGGAGCTTTACGATCTTTATGCTTTTCGTTTGATCGTAAATACCGTAAACGAGTGCTATTATCTTTTGGGTGTGATCCACGACCTATATAACCCGATTCCGGGCAGGTTTAAGGACTATATTTCAACGCCCAAGCCAAATATGTATCAGTCCTTGCACACAACGGTGATCGGCAAAGAAGGTATTCCTTTTGAGGTGCAGATCCGTACCTGGGATATGCACAACACTGCAGAATACGGTATTGCCGCCCATTGGAAATATAAAAACGGTGTTCAAGGCAGCAGTGCATCCCTGGATGATAAGCTGAAGTGGGTCCGCACTCTGCTGGAAACCCAAGAAGAGTCATCGGATAGCGAAGATTTGATCAAAGCATTAAAGATCGACTTGTTCGATGATGAAGTGTTCCTATTCACGCCGCGGGGCGATGTGGTAAATCTGCCCGCCGGATCAACAGTGATCGATTTTGCTTATGCCATTCACAGTGCTGTGGGAAATAAGATGGTGGGTGCCAAAGTAAACGGTAAGATCGTTGGCATCGAATATAAGCCTCAAAACGGTGAGATTATCGAGATCCTTACAACCGCCTCTGCCAATCATGGACCGTCGAGAGATTGGTTGAAGATCGTTAAGACCAGTGAAGCGAAGAATAAGATCCGCCATTGGATCAAAAACGAGCGGCGAGATGAAAATATTGCCACCGGCATGGATGATTTGGAAAAAGCCTTGCGCCGTAATGGTATTCGCTTGAATAAGGAAAACCGTGACGATGTGCTGAAAACAGTGGCAGGGCAATTGCATTTTAATGCAGTAGAAGATATGTATGCGGCCATGGGCTACGGTGGATTGCCGGTAGCTAAAGTAGAGCGGCGTATTCGAGATTATTGCGATCAGTTGGAGCGTGAAAATCGCCCGGTTAAAATTAATCCTGTATCTCGTCCTAAGGCGAGCGCCGGCGGTGTAGTGGTTGAGGGCATTGATAACTGCCTGATCAAATTTGCAAAGTGCTGTAATCCGTTGCCCGGCGATTATATTTGTGGTTTTATTACCAAAGGCTATGGGGTATCGATTCATAAAACGGATTGTCCCAATGCCCGTCAGGGCATGGATAAAGAACCGGATCGCTGGTTAAAGGCAAGCTGGAACACCTCTGAAAGTAATAGTTTCACAACCACCTTGCTGATCCATGTGAAGGATTCCATTGGTGTAATGGCAACCCTCACAAAGATCTTTGCAGATCTAAAAGTAAACATCCGTAGTATTACTTCTCGGGAAGAGGAGAGCGGAGTTTCTATGGTATCCATTGGCATTGAGGTTAAAAGTGTGGACCATTTGAATTATATTGCATCTAAGATTCGCAAAGATCCGGATGTTTTAGATGTACAGCGAGCCAATCAATAGGAGATATTAATATGCGAGCAATTTGCAGCGTGGTAAAAAACGCCACCCTTCGTGTGGATGGAGAAGTAATTTCAGAGATCGGCAGAGGAATGTTGGTTTTCTGTGGTTTTTCGGAGCAAGACAATAAAGAAACTGTTGAAAAGCCCTTAAAAAAGATTGCCGGACTGCGGGTGATGGATGACCCCGACGGAAAATTAAATTGCTCTTTGGCTGATGTGCAAGGGGAGATGCTTTTTGTTTCCAATTTCACTTTATACGGCGATGTAAAAAAAGGCTTTCGCCCCTCCTTTATAGAAAGTATGAAGTATGAGCCTGCTGAAGAGTTGTATCAATACGCACTGAATCGTTTAAAAGAAATGGGTGTAACCGTAAAAGGTGGTGTGTTTGGCGGCGATATGAAGATTGAGGCTTTGCACGACGGACCGATCAATATTATCATCGACAGCGAGGAATTGAAATGAATTTAATTTGTTTGCCCACCGGAATGTTGCGATGTAATTGTTATTTGCTCATAAACGAAGAACGAGGCGAGGGTGTTTTGATCGATTGTGGGGGCACCGGCGAGGAATTGATTCTTGCGGCAAAGCAGGAAGGCGTTCGTATCGTATCCATTTTGCTTACCCACGGGCATACAGATCATATTGAGGGCGTACAGCGGGTTGCGGAGGAATATAACTGTCCTGTTTATATGCATTTATACGATAAGGACTATCCGGCTGCTCCCGATTATAATTTATCCGCTCGCATGTATGGTCATCCTGTGATCTTGGATTTTAAGGTTCAGACCATAGAAGATGGAGATATAGTTGAAGCGGCAGGCTTTTCTTTAGAAGTGATCCACACTCCCGGGCACACGGCGGGTTGTGTGTGCTATAGGTTGGGTGATCGCTTGTTTACCGGCGATACTTTGTTTCGGGAATCAGTAGGTGGAGATTTTCCGCCTACTGGCGACCTTGAAGCCGAGATCAATTCCATTCGAACACGGTTGTTTTCATTGGGGGAAGATATTATGTGTTATCCCGGGCATGGTGAGCCTACTACCTTGTTTTACGAAATGAAAAATAATATGTATTGCAGAGTTTGAAATGGAAATAAAAATCAGTGGACACGAATTTGAATATGATGTAACCGGTATGTCACTTTTGTTCTTTCCCGGTGAATCGGTGCGGTTCATAAAACGCTCCACCGGTGATCGATGGCTTTCCTCACGGATCGTTACCACAAAGCGTGGGCCGGTTGCCAAAGCGACCTTTTATTGGCAAGATAAGAGGTATCAGTGCCAAAAAATGATTATGGGAACTGATAAAGAAGATCTGTTGGCAGCAGTGAAATACACCATCTATCAGGTCTTTCACCGTGCCACCGGGATTTGCCCTCCTTGGGGTATTCTTACTGGGATAAAGCCGACCGGTATCTATCGCCGGATTTTCGATAAAAAAGGACCGGGAGGAACCCGAAAATTTTTAATTAACGAATATTGTATGCAACCGGAAAAGATTCCTCTTCTGCATCAGATTTGTAAAGTGATGGAAACGGTGCAAACTGATAGTAGGAAAGAAGCAAGCCTTTATGTTGCAATTCCTTTTTGCCCGTCCCGCTGCAGTTACTGCTCCTTTATTAGTGTTGCGGGAGAAAAAAGCAATCATTTGATTGAGGGGTATTTGGATTGCTTGATTAATGAAATACGGGAAAAATGTGCGGTATTGAAAAAACACGATTTATCCGTCAAGTCGGTTTATGTTGGCGGCGGCACACCCGGAATATTGAATTATAATCAAATGGATCGGCTTCTAAAAGCAATAAAAGCCTATGTTGTTGGTGAACTTTTGGAGTTCACCTATGAATTGGGACGTCCCGATACCGTAGACAAAGAAAAACTGCGCCTATTGAAAAATATGGGTGTTTCCCGTATCTGTATTAATACTCAAACAACCAATGATGCAGTTTTAGCTGCGGTAGGGCGTAAACATACCCGCAAACAGTATTTTGACGCCGTTTCCTTGACAAAATCTTTTGGTTTTGATAGTATTAACACCGATTTAATTGCAGGTTTACCCGGTGAAGATGAGGCGTCATTTGCACGATCTTTAGAGGATGTGCTGGCGGCAGGGGTGGATAATGTTACTATTCATACCCTTTCCATCAAACGTTCGGCAAAGCTTCACGATACCGATGCTTATTTTGATCCTGCGAACGATCATGTGCAGAATATGCTGGATCAAGCATATAAGCGTTTATTGGATCTTGGTTATATTCCTTACTATATGTACCGTCAAAAAAACACGGTATCCAATGGGGAGAATATTGGTTTTTCACGTCCGGATACCATTGGGCTGTATAATTTATATATGATGGAAGATCTTCACACCGTAGCGGCTTGCGGCGCCGGTGCTTCATCCAAGATCGTTTCTGCCGCGAATGGACGGATCGAGCGTGTGATCAATATGAAGTACCCATACGAATATATTAATGAAAATGAACGGATCCATCAAAATACCATGCTTTTGGATCAAAAACTTGAGGAGAGTTTATGACATTTGAATCTGCTAAAAAAGAAATTCAATTGCTTACAAAGCAACTGAATGAGCATATTCATCATTACTATGTGGAAGACGCACCCATTATTTCGGATTATGAGTATGATATGATGATGCGGCGGCTTTCTGCATTGGAAAATGATTTCCCTGAATTACGCTCTCCGGTTTCACCCACCCAGCGGGTTGGAGGTGCGGTTGCAGAGAGTTTTGAACCCTTTCATCATGAGGTGCCGCTCCTTAGTTTACAGGATGCTTTTTCCTATGATGAACTACTCGCCTTCGATGAACGTGTGAAAAAGATCTGCCCCGATGCTTCGTATGTGGCGGAACTTAAGATTGACGGTTTGTCGGTGGCATTGACCTATCAGAACGGTGTTTTTGTGCGAGGCGCAACCCGTGGTGATGGTCAAGTGGGTGAGGATGTTACCGCCAATTTAAAAACCGTTGGCAGTATTCCCATGGTGCTTTCTGAACCGGTGGATATTGTGGTGCGGGGCGAGGTTTATATGTCCCGCAAGGTTTTTGATCGGTTGAATTTACAATGTGAACAAGCCGGGAAGAAGAAATTTGCTAACCCTCGAAATGCGGCAGCCGGTTCTTTGCGTCAGTTGGATAGCAGAATCACTGCAGATCGTCAGTTGGATATTTTCATCTTTAATATTCAGCAAATGAACGGCACATTGCCTCAAAGCCATGCAGAGGGCTTGGATTATTTAAAGAAACTTGGTTTTAAAGTTAGTCCTTATTATCAGCGATTTGTTGATATTACCGAAGCTTTTGCGGAGGTGGAGCGGTTTAATGCCATTCGTAACGAATTGGGATTTGATATTGACGGTGCTGTGCTCAAGGTAGATCGTCTTGCTGACCGTGCGCTTTTGGGCGAGACTGTTAAGGTTCCCAAGTGGGCAATTGCCTATAAATATCCCCCGGAACAGAAAGAAACCCTGCTCAAGGGAATTACCATTCAGGTGGGGCGCACCGGTGTTTTAACACCGAATGCCGAATTGGAGCCGGTTCAGTTGGCGGGAACCACCGTTTCTCGGGCAACATTGCATAATCAAAACTATATTCGTGATTTGGATATTCGTATTGGTGATGTGGTTGTGGTTCAAAAGGCGGGAGATATTATCCCGGAAGTAGTGCGTGTTGTGAAAGAGAAGCGGCAGACGAATGTCACATCTTTTACCATGCCGAACATGTGCCCCGTTTGTGGCGGGGCGGTTGTTGCCGATGAAAGCGGAATTGCATTACGCTGTGCCAACGATGAGTGCCCTGCCAAGATTCAGCGCCGATTTGAACATTTTGCCTCAAAGGGCGCAATGGATATTGATGGTTTGGGTCCTGCTATTATTGAGCAGTTGCTGGAAAACGGCTTGATTGAAAAAATTGATGATCTTTACCGCTTGGAAAAAGAGCAACTTTCCGGATTGGAGGGCTTTGGTGAAAAATCTGCCGATAATTTATTAGCGGCTTTAGATGCTTCCCGAAATGCTCCGTTGGATCGGGTTCTTTATGCGCTTGGGATACGGAACATTGGTTCCAAGGCTGCCAAACAGTTGGCAGATCATTTCGGGACCATGGAAAATTTGATGAATGCTCAAGCAAGTGAGATTGCCGATCTTTATGATTTTGGTGATACCATGGCGGAAAACGTGTTTGCATATTTTCAGTTGGAAGAGAATCGATCTTTAGTGAAACGACTGCAAGAAGTTGGTTTAAAAATGGAATATCAAAAAGAAGAGGTGCTGGATCGCCTGGCGGGAAAAACCTTTGTGTTGAGCGGCGGTTTAGAGAGTATGAGCCGGGATGAAGCCGGCACTTGGATCGAACGCTTGGGCGGAAAGGTTTCCGGATCTGTCTCCAAAAAAACTTCTTATTTAATATTAGGAGATAAACCGGGTAGTAAATTGACCAAGGCACAGGCACTTGGTGTTCCGGTGATCGAAGAGGATGAATTCTTGAAAATGATCGATATGGAGGGAAAAGAATAATGGAATATGAAATTGTTGTTGGCTTGGAGGTCCATGCCGAGCTAAATACAAAAACTAAGATTTATTGTTCTTGTAAAAACAGTTTTGGCGGAGAAGTAAACACACAATGTTGCCCGGTTTGTACCGGCATGCCCGGTGCCTTACCGGTTTTAAACCAAAAAGTGGTGGAATATGCTGTGCGCATGGGACACGCTACCGGCTGCAAGATCAATACAATGCTGAAACAAGATCGAAAGAATTATTATTATCCCGACTTGCCTAAGGCTTACCAAATCTCCCAGTTCGATATTCCTTTGTGTTACGACGGTGCTGTGGAGTTTATGATGAACGGTGAAACCAAGCGTGTAGGGATCACCCGTATCCATATCGAGGAAGATGCCGGTAAATTATTGCATCAGGAAGGGATCCCTTATTCATTAGTTGATCTAAACCGTTGCGGTGTTCCTTTGATCGAGATCGTGTCGGAACCGGATATGCGCTCTTCCCAGGAGGCGCACGAATATTTGGAAACCATCCGTACCATTTTAATGTACATTGGGATCTCCGATTGTAAGATGCAGGAAGGCTCCATTCGTTGCGACGTAAATGTTTCCGTGCGTCCCAAAGGATCGAAGGAATTCGGCACTCGCTGTGAAATGAAGAATATCAACACCTTCAGTGGTGCACAGCGGGCTATTGATTATGAAGCTGCCCGTCAGATCGAAATCTTGGAAAATGGCGGTGTGATCAATCAGGAAACCCGCCGTTGGGACGATGAAAAGGGTGTTAACGTACTTTTACGTTCCAAGGAGGATGCCCAGGATTATCGTTATTTCCCCGAACCGGATATTCCGCCGGTTGCATTGGAGCAAACATGGATCGATGATTTAAAGGCAGAGATTCCCGAAATGCCCAACGAAAAAACCAAACGTTACGTATTGGACTATAAACTCTCAGAAACAGATGCAGGGATCATTGCAAGAAACTATGAACGTGCCGTTTATTTTGATGCGTGTACGGTGATTGATCCCAAACTGGCAAAGAACGCAGCAAATTGGATCTTGGGTGATATTGCCAAATATTTGAATGACCGTAATGAAGAAATCAATTTGTTTCCGGTTAATCCGTCTAGATTGATGGCACTGCTGCAACTGGTTGAAAAGGGAACGATCTCCGGCGCTGCGGCTAAAAAAGTGTTGGCGATCATGCTGGAGGATGCTGCTGAACCTTTGGTGATTGTTGAACGGGAAGGCTTAGTGCAAAACAGCAACGAAGATGAAATGGCAGGTATCGTTGATGCGGTATTGGCGGCTAATCCTTCTGCTGTAGAAGAATATCGTAATGGCAGAACAAACGTAGTTGGCTTCCTGGTGGGGCAGTGCATGAAGCAGTCTAAAGGGAAGGGAAATCCCAAGCTGATCAATCAGTTGCTGATGGAACGGTTAAAGTAATTTAAAATAGAAAATAGAGGGGCGGAGGTTGCTCCGCTCCTCTTAAAAAAATACAAAAAAAGCCTTGACTATGTGAATTTCATATGCTATAATCGTATGTACCTGCCGAAGGGCTTATTTTTTTGTGCAAAAATTTACTCTTCAATATTAATGCAGGGAGGCCAAAAACAGGAGGTGCCGCAAAGATGAGAGTCAAGATTACGCTGGCTTGTACTGAGTGCAAACAAAGAAATTACGACACAATGAAGAACAAGAAGAACGACCCCGACAGACTGGAAATGAACAAGTACTGCAAGTTCTGCAAGAAGCATACTTTGCACAGAGAAACCAAGTAAAATTCTAAAAGGGAGGACGCAATAATGGCAGAAAACGCTAAAAAGAAAAAGTCCGTCTTTTCCAGAATTGGCAACTGGTTCCGTGAAGTTCGCATTGAAATGACCAAAAGAATTATTTGGCCTTCTTTCAAGCAGGTGGTCAATAATACTGTGGTTGTTATCGTATGTGTAGCAGTAGTCGGTGTGTTTATTTGGTTATTCGACTTGCTTTTCTTTACCGGAATTCAGGCTCTGACCAATTGGTTGGGCGGCCTGTTAGGTTGATTTAGTTTTTAAGAAAGGGACAGATATTTATGGCTGATAAGGCAAAATGGTATGCCATTCATACTTATTCTGCATATGAAAATAAGGTTGCAACCAACCTGCGCAGAATTATTGAAAACCGTAAATTAGAAGAAGTAATTCAGGATATTTCTGTTCCTACCGAAACCGTTGTTGAAACAACCGAAAAAGGTCAAAAGGAATATGAGCGCAAAGTATTCCCCGGCTATGTGTTGGTGAAGATGATCCTGACCGATGAAACATGGTATATCGTTCGTAATATTCAGGGCGTTACCGGTTTCGTGGGTTCTACCTCCGAGCCTTTGCCGCTTACTCAGGCGGAGATTGAAAAGCTCGGTGTTGAAAAACGGGTTATCCATACCGATTACAAAAAGGGCGATTCTGTGCGTTTTATTGCTTCCAACATGAGCGGTTTCGTTGGCGTGGTAGACGAGGTATATCCCGAGTCTTCCAAGTTAAAGGTGGTTGTATCCATGTTCGGTCGTGAAACTTCTGTGGAGGTTTTCTTCGAGCAGGTTGCACCCGTAGAGTAAGGCAAAATCGCACTTTGGTGCGTTTTCGCAAGTGGGAGGAGAGTACTTTTAATCTTTCCGCTATATTACCACATTGAAACACGAGGAAGGTGTTTGAAAATGGCTCAGAAAGTAGCAGGGTTCATTAAACTTCAGATTCCGGCAAGTAGGGCAACACCGGCGGCCCCGAATGGTCCT